>CAYRCT010000001.1:0-47738 GCA_964422845.1 uncultured Candidatus Saccharibacteria bacterium
CGGACAAGAAGAGGAAACTTCCTCTGAATGTCCCCCGGAAAAACTAGAGTGAAAACTCTAGCAATGAACGGAGAAGGCAAATATTGCTTCTCCGTTTTTCTCTTGTCTCTTTTATTATTTTTTCTCCACTTTGAAATTTAGTTTCATTGTTATATAATATTGTTATAATAACATTACTTTCCTTTCTCGTTAAAATCTTATACAATATAATAATTAATATTTATTATGGAACAACCTCTCGAAAGATTTACCATACAACAAATAATGAGAGAGTTAAAACAAGCAGAGAAAGAAAAGCGGACAGCTGATTTTTCAAACAAACTTCTGCCTGAATTTTCTTTTTCTGGAAAAGAGATTAATGCGAATCTTGATTTTCATAATTCAAGCATCCAAGGTGCTCTATATTTTGATAACTGCAAAATAAACGGAGATTTAAATCTAGAAAATGCCCTACTCTATACAACCCTCTATATATCTAAAAGCAATATCAAGGGAAATTTCATTGCTAAAAAAACAAAAATTCGAGAAATAATTAATCTCGTCGCTTCTAATTTTGACAAAGGTATTGACTTGCAAGAGGCTAAAATTAGAGGATTTCTTGGTTTAAATAAGGTCTTCATAAAAGAAGATATGAATGTTAGTAGGGCAGAAATAAAAAATATTAAAACCAAAGTTGGCACTATTCGGGGAGATATTTATTTACGCAAAGCAAAAGTAGAGGGATCTGTCATTCTCGAAGAGCTCTCTGCTGAAGGTTTGGGAGATTTTGAAGAAACAACAATCTTAAAAAATTTAATACTCAAGAATGCTAAGTTTAATGGAGTGGTGATGTTAAGCGGTACTGTAATAGAGGGTGAAGTTAATGCAGAAAAGATGCAATGCGAAAATTTAATAGCCCACATGACGTAGCGATATGGTTCCTAAATTTACTCACCTTCATGTTCATAGTCAATATTCTCTCCTCGACGGACTCCCTAAAATCGAGGAGCTTTTAAATTATGTAAAAGAAAACGGGATGGACAGCGTGGCGCTCACGGATCACGGAGTACTTTATGGGGCAGTAGAATTTTATAAAAAAGCTAAAGCTGCAGGAATAAAACCAATTATAGGATGCGAAGTATACGTCGCTTTTGAAAAGATGAATCAGAAAAGACCAAACATTGATAACAAAAGTTATCATTTGGTTCTTTTAGCAAAAAATGAAATTGGTTATAAAAATTTAGTAAAACTTGTAACTAAAGCCCAATTAGAGGGCTTTTATTATAAGCCAAGAATAGATGAAGAATTATTATTCAAACATTCAGAAGGGCTAATTGCTCTTTCTGCTTGTTTAAAGGGAAAAATTCCGCAACTTGTTCTTTCTGGAAAAATAGAAGAAGCAGAAAAACTAGCATTAAAATATCAAACTGTCTTCGGCAAAGATAGTTTTTATTTAGAAATTCAACATCATCCAAATATTCCCAAACAAGCAAAGGTGAACGAAGCTCTTATCTCTATTTCTAAAAAATGCAATATTCCTTTAGTGGCGACTAATGATTGCCATTATTTAAAACCAGAAGATGCTGAAGCTCAAGATATTTTAATGCTTATTAATACTGGAGCAAAAAGCGATGACCAAAATCGGCTTACAATGAGACAGGACGATTTCTCAATGATTACTCCGGAAAAAATGTTAGAAAACTTTAAACATGTACCCGAAGCATTGGAAAATACTCAAAAAATTGTTGAACTCTGTAATTTCGAATTCAAATTAGGAAAAACAACACTTCCCTACTTTGAACTTTCTAACGGGAAAACGCCACAAGAACATTTAAAAAGTGTTTGCCAAAAGGTATTAGAAGAAAAAAAGAAAGAATTTAAAGATATAGAAATAGCTAAACAAAGGATGAAGTATGAGTTGGAGGTAATCCAAAAAACTGGATTTGCCTCTTACTTTTTGATTGTAGCAGACTTTGTTAATTGGGCAAAAAAAAATAAAATAGTTGTCGGACCTGGTCGAGGTTCTGCTGGAGGATCCTTGGTCGCCTATCTTGCTGGGATAACCAACATTGAACCAATCAAGCACAATCTTTTATTCGAGCGCTTTTTGAATCCTGAACGGATTTCTATGCCTGATATTGATTTGGACTTCGCAGACATAGGGAGAGAAAAAGTCATAAAATATATTAGTCAAAAATATGGAGAAAATAATGTCGCTCAAATTATCACTTTTGGAACAATGGCTGCTCGGGCGGTTATCCGTGATGTAGGCAGAGTTTTACAATACCCTTATCTTGTTTGCGATAAAATTGCTAAAATGATTCCCTTTGGATTTAATCTAAGCCAAGCATTGAAACAAATCCCAGAATTTCGTGAAATGTATGAAAGCGACGAAAAAATTACACGCTTGATTGATCTAGCTAAAAAATTAGAAGGAGTTGCTCGACATGCCTCAACTCATGCCTGTGGATTAGTAATATCTGATAAAGCACTAGACGAGCTTGTTCCTCTCCAGCATCCCACCCAAAGCGAAGTTGGTATCGTTTCTCAATATGAAATGCATTCTATTGAAGATTTAGGATTATTGAAAGTGGATCTCTTGGGATTGAAAAACCTTACCATTATAGAAAACTGCATTAACCTAATCGAAAAAATTAGAAACGAAAAAATAGACATTGACAAAATTCCCGAAAACGACAAAAAAACATATAAACTCCTCCAAAAAGCCGAAACAATATCTGTTTTTCAATTGGAATCAGAGGGAATGCGAAAATGGCTTAGTAAACTACAGCCATCTAAATTTGAAGATATTGTGGCTATGCTCGCTCTTTATAGACCTGGTCCAATGCAATTTATTCCTGAATATATTGCGCGAAAGAGAAAAAGAAAGAAGGTAGAATATGTTCATCCAAGATTGAAAACAATTCTAGAGCCAACTTACGGAATTTTGGTATATCAAGAACAGTTAATGCAAATTGCTCAACAAATTGCCGGATTTTCGTTATCGGAAGCAGATATATTGAGGAAAGCCGTAGGCAAAAAAATAAAATCGCTTTTAGATACTCAAAAAGAAAAATTTATTTCGGGAGCAGTCAAACAAGGAATTGAAAAAAATGTTGCTGAAAAAATCTGGGGCTGGTTTTTACCTTTCGCACAATATGGATTCAATAAAAGCCATTCCACAGGTTATGGAATTATCGCATATCAGACCGCTTATCTTAAAGCGAATTATCCCGTTGAATATATGGCATCCGTCTTTGCTTCCGAAAAACAAGATATTGAAAGAACAGCTCTATTGATAGAAGAGTGCAAAAGAATGGGTATAAAAGTTTTGCCTCCTGATATTAATGAAAGTTTTAAAAATTTTACAGTTGTTGGCAAAAATCAAATTAGATTTGGGCTTTTGGCTATCAAAAATGTGGGACATAATATTACTGTCGCGATTATGGAAGAAAGAAAAGCTAATGGAAAATTCCAATCAATGGCGGATTTTATAAATAGAATTCTTTGCAAGGATTTGAATAAAAGATCAATGCAGTCGTTGATTAAGGTTGGGGCGTTTGATGAATTAGAAGAAAGGGGTATATTGTTAAAAAATTTAGAACGATTATTGTCTTGTTCTCGAGAAATTCAAAATCATAAAAAAAATGGACAAAAAGGACTTTTCGATAGTTCAACAACTATCCCAACTATGACTCTCTCTAATGCGGAACCTGTGAGTCCTGCTGAAAAATTGCAATGGGAAAAAGAACTTTTAGGACTTTTTATTTCCGGGCATCCGCTTGAATCATTTAAAAAATCCTTGGGTAAAAAAACAATTCCTATTTCTAAAATCCGTCAAGATCTTCTTAAGAAAGATGAACATCCTGGTCTCCCTATCCCCCAGATATCTGGACCATTTTTTAAAAAAATAATGCCTGGTAATAAGGTAAAAATTTACGGATTAATTTCAAAGATTAAAAAAGTTATCACTAAAAGCGGACGGCCAATGTTTTTCGTAATTATTGAAGATCTTAGCGGCAGAATTGAAATAATTGTCTTCCCTAATACTGCCGAGCAATGTTCCCTTTCTCTGGTCGAAAATAAAATTGTCTTAATTTCTGGTCGAGCAGACATTAAGGAAGAGACCCCCAAAATTATTGCCGAAAGCATTGAAGAAATAATAGAGGAATAATGAGCTGTATGAGTTACAAACTCGGACAGCTTAAAATTTTAAGCATTCTTTCGCAACTATTGAATTGTTGGGGAATTAAGCTAAAATGAAAAAATTATGGAATTAGAAACTTTAAGACATTCGTTAGCCCATATATTAGCTTATGCGGTTCAGGAAATGTATCCTGGAACCAAATTTGGAATTGGACCATCTATTGAAAATGGTTTTTATTATGATTTTGACTTGCCCTCCCCTATCTCTGAAAAGGATTTGTGTAAAATAGAAAAAAGAATGCGTCAGTTTATTAGACAAGATTTACGTTTCCAAAAAAAAATTATTACTAAAGTTGAAGCAAAAAAAGTTTTTAAAAATGAGCCGTATAAATTAGAACTTATAAACGAGCTCTCAAAACAGGCCTCAAAAATCAATACTTATCAAGTAGGAAATTTTCTTGACCTTTGCAAAGGACCTCATTTAAAATCTACAAGGGAAATTCCTTTAGATAGTTTCAAATTAACTAAGGTTGCCGGAGCTTACTGGAAAGGAAATGAAAAGAATAAAATGCTCACAAGAATTTACGGAGTCGCATTTCTTTCTAAAAAAGAATTAAAAAATCACTTACAAAAACTAGAAGAAGCGGAAAAAAGAGATCATCGTATATTGGGAAAAAAGCTGGAACTTTTTATTCTCGACGAAGAGATAGGTGCTGGACTGCCCCTGTGGTCTCCCAAGGGGGCAACGTTGCGTCATATTGTTGAAAGCTATCTTTATGATGAGCTCAATCAAGCTGGCTATAATTGGGTTGTCTCTCCACATATCGCTAATCTTGAACTTTGGAAAACATCTGGACATTGGAACTTTTATAAAGAGAATATGTATTCCCCCATTGATATTGACGAAGATCAATATATGCTTAAGCCGATGAATTGTCCTTTCCATATAAAAATATACAATTCCAAAATTCGGAGCTACAAGGATTTGCCAATACTTTTTGCCGAATTAGGGACTGTTTACAGATATGAAAAATCAGGTGTTTTACATGGATTAACTAGAGTTCGCGGATTTACTCAAGACGATGCCCACATTTTCTGTACTCCAGAACAATTATCAGAAGAGCTTCTTAAAACGACAAGATTAGGCATTAAAATGCTAAAAAAATTCGGATTCAAAGATTTTCAAATATTTCTTTCCACGCGACCAGAAAAATATGTAGGCAGTGAACAAAATTGGGAAAAAGCAACTCACGCTTTAAAATATACACTTTCTTCTTTAAAGCTAGATTATGAAATAGATAAAGGCGGAGGCGTTTTTTATGGTCCTAAGATTGATATAAAAATCAAAGACAGTTTAGGAAGACAATGGCAATGCACCACTATTCAAGTTGATTTTAATCTTCCTGAACGTTTTTATATGTCTTATATAGACAAACATGGAAAAAAGAAAGAACCAATAATGATTCATCGTGCATTACTAGGATCGGTTGAAAGATTTATCGGCGTGTTGATAGAACATTACGGAGGAGCTTTTCCTTTATGGCTCTCGCCTGTTCAAATTTGGGTTATCCCCATAGGCAAGGGACACCGAAAATATGCTAAACAAATCGCTGATAAACTTAAATCAGAAAATTTCAGAGTTGAATTAAAAAATGAGGATGAAACCGTTTCAAAGAAAATAAGAAACGCTGGGATTCAGCGAATTCCATATATTTTGGTACTCGGAGATAAAGAAATTAAAGCCAAAAAGATCGGATTAAGAACAAGAGAAAAAGGAGATGTAGGATTGACAACTCTTTCTGCTTTTATCAAAAAAATTAAACAGGAAATTGAAAAAAAGAGATGAACATTGCGAATGAGACCATTTCTTTAGAGACCAAAGAGAGCTTTGATATTATTGACATAACTGAAAGAATAAAAAGATTTGTCCAAGAATCAAAAATAGAAAATGGATTAATAAATATTCAAACCTTGCATACCACGGCAAAAATTTTTGTTAACGAAAATGAACCAGAGCTTTTAAAAGATATTAAAAATCATTTAGAAAAATTAGCCCCTAAAAACGATAAGTATCATCACGATAATTTTGATATTAGAACTGTAAATATGTGCAACGATGAATGCGCTAATGGACATGCCCACTGTAAAGCGATTCATCTGCCGACAAGCGTTTCTTTAAATCTAGTTTCCAACAAAATCAAATTAGGAACATGGCAAAGAATTATGTTTATAGAACTAGATCGTCCTAGAAAAAGACAAATCCATGTGCAAATTATAGGAGAATAATTGATTATTGGCCGATAAAAAGCGCTTTACCGAAGCGCTTTTTTGATTTAAGCTAAAACAATATGAAATATTCTATAATCACATTCGGTTGTCAGATGAATATTAGCGATAGCGAAAGGATCGCCAAAGTTTTAGAAGATATTGGATTTACAGAATCTGCTTCTTTTGAGAACGCAAATTTAATCATCATTAACGCATGCTCAGTAAGACAATCAGCGATCGACAGGGTATATGGTAAAATCAGAAAATTATCTTTCGAGACCTCCAGATCTATAGATGCGGATGGCAGGCCTAAGATCCTTTTAACAGGATGTATTTTAAAAAAAGATAAAATAAAATTTAGGAAAGATTGTAATGGAATTTTTGGAATAGATGAACTGCCAAAATTGCCAAATTTATTAAAAAAACTTGGATTTAAGATTAAAGAAAATAATAAAAAAGTTGAACACTATCTTCAGATAAGTCCTGAATACCAATCAAATATTTCTGCCTGCGTGCCAATAATGACTGGGTGTAATAATTTTTGCGCCTATTGTGTTGTTCCCTATGTCCGCGGTAGAGAAATTTCTCGACCAGAAGAAGATATTTTATGCGAGATTAAAGCTTTAGGTAAGCGTGGAATAAAAGAAATTTGGCTTTTAGGCCAGAATGTAAATTCTTATAAACCAAATTTTGCTAAATTATTACAAAAAGTTAATAACATTCCCGGTAATTTTTGGATTAGATTTACCTCTACTCATCCAAAAGATTTGACCGACGAAATGATTGAAACATTTGCTCAATCTGAAAAAGTAACCCCCTATTTTAACTTACCGATTCAATCAGGCGATGATGAAATGCTTAAAGCAATGAATAGACCATATACAGTAAAAAAATATGAAACATTAATTAAAAAATCAAGAAATGCTTTTAAAAAATACCGCGAAGGCATAGAAGAAGAGCTCTCTCTTTCTACAGATATAATAGTCGGTTTCCCTGGGGAAACTAAAAAACATTTTGAGAATACTGTAAAAACTTTCAAAAAAATCAATGTTGCTTTTGCCTATATTTCTCTTTACTCTCCCCGCCCTCAAACTACGGCATTTGAATTAAAAGACGATATTTCTCATGCTGAAAAAAAACAAAGAGAGAAAAAATTATTAGAAATTATTGAAAAAAGCTCTCTTGAATTCAATAAAAAATTTATCAACAAAATAGTTGATGTTCTAATCTTAAAAAAGAAAAAAGATTTTTATCTCGGTAAAACCCGACATTATCAAACCATCCGATTTGCGAGTAACAGTGGATGCAAGGTTGGCGAATTTATAAAAGCAAAAGTAACAAAAGCAACGCCATATGGCTTGGAAGGAAAAATACAATAAAAAACTAATAGTGATTCTAGGACCCAATGCGTCTGGAAAAAGCGCCTTAGCAGTAAATCTTGCCAAAGAATTTAATGGCGAAGTAATTTCAGCTGATTCAAGACAAGTCTATAAAGGAATGGATATTGGTACAGGTAAAATCACTAGAAAAGAAATGCAAGGCATTTCTCATCACCTTTTAGATGTTGCATCGCCCAAAAGGCGATTTACTGTTACCCAATATCAGAAAAAAGCAAATAATGCCATAAAAAAGATTTATAAAAAAAGAAAGATTCCTATTCTTTGCGGAGGCACTGGCTTTTATATCCAATCCGTGGTTGACGGAATAATTATTCCTAAGGTAAAACCAGACTGGAAATTTAGAAATTTACTTGAAAAAAAGCCGACTGAACAATTATTTCAAATGCTCCAATATCTTGATTCAAAAAGAGCAGAAAATATTGACAAATATAACAGAAGAAGATTAATCCGCGCGATTGAGATTGTTGTCAAAACGAAAAAAAGCATTCCTGTTCTTAAAAAACAGAAAAAATTTGATGTTCTAATACTTGGAGTCAAAAGAGATAAATTGGAATTAGAAAAAAGAATCAAGGAACGCTTAGAAAAACAACTCAAGCAAGGGATGGTTAAAGAAGTAAAAAGATTGAAGAAATCGGGACTTTCTTGGAAACGAATTGAAGAATTTGGCTTAGAATATAAATTTATTGCCTATCAACTTCAAAATAAAATGGAATACAATGAGATGGTTGAACGACTACAAAAAGCTATTGAAAATTATGCTAAAAGACAAATGACTTGGTTTAAGAGAGATAAAAGAATTTATTGGTTAAAAGACAAAAAAACAGCCAAAATGCTGATTAAAAAATTTTATAAATAGTTAAAACAATATATAGAGGTAGGGCTAATAAGCAAGCTTACCAGCCCCCCTCAAAGATTAGCCCTGTATCATTCGGGCCGTATCAGCTATCGTTAGAGACCCTCCCCGGTTCTCTCTTTCTCTTTGCGCCAAAATATCGGCGACTTCCTCCTCGGAGACAGGGTTAGACATAAACCCTTCTTTTGTTGGATTTTCTTCTATGAATACCATCCAAGATTTTCTGCCCCGACTACCCCTGGGACTTCTACTGTCATTTACGTTCGGCATTCAATTCCCCCTTTTTTGAGATTCTTGGTCGTTAGACCGACAGCTCCATTAAAGCGCTAAATCATATCAAGGTAACCACCTCCATTTTTTCTTCTTCAGCAACGACAACATAGCCAAGTTCATTCTTAGAAATTGTTACCTTGCGAAAACCATCAAGCCGAAACTGCTTGGCGATAGCTTTAATGATATCTTCTCTGTCGTCAATGAAGAGCGTGCATCCAATCGTGGATATCACTCTAGCCTTAAAAAGTGGCTGGGAAACGCGCGGATCCTTTCGTAGATAAATACCATCAAAAGGAATCTTCCATAATTTAAACCAGCACCGAACAAGCCATCCAATGATGCCATATATCCCCGAAACAACGAAAACCTTATTGCCTGCTTCTCTCTGCTCTCTGATCCACTCTACCGCTTTAGATTTCGGATGCCTGAAAATATAACATGGGGTAGCAAGAAGCACCCTGACAACTCTATTTCGGATTGGTTTTCCAGAAAAGGGCCAATACCATATCTTCCAAGGGTTTTCGGCTATCACGCCATCAACATCTATTCCAACAATAGCCATCTTGCTCACCTCCTTCTTTCTCTATTCACTTGAAAAAGATCAAAACAAAAAAACTACAACTTTAGTATGTTTTATAATACCTTATTTTAACTCTTTTGTAAAGAGTCTTTCTAATATTTCTGGGTTCGCCTTGCCCTTGCTTTGAGCCATTGCTTGACCTATCAAAAATTGAAGCGCATTTCCCTTTCCTTCTTTCAGATCTTTAACTGCTTTTAAATTTTGAGAAATAACCTCTCTAACAATCCCCTCTAACTCTCCTTTATCTTCTATCTTGCTCAATCCCTTTTCTTTAATAATGTCTGATGGGTCAGCTCCTTTCTCAAACATTTCTTTGAGAACAATTTTGCTAATTTTGCTCGTCATTTCTTTTCTATATAACAAAGAGATAAACTCGGCAAAGTTCTCTGGAGTGATAAGAAATCTTTTGTCCTCAACCGACATTCCTCTTAATAATCCCAAAAGTTCAGAAAGGATATAGTTTGAAGCAATTTGAGCTAATTTCTTATATTCCTTTTCTTCAATATCTTTATTGTCTTTTGATTTGAGCCATTCTTGAAATTCAGAAACTACTTGTTCAAAATATTCTCCCAAGTCCTTGTTTGAAATAAAGATCCCTATATCTGATTCTTTCAATCCATATTCTTGTTTAAAACGAATTTGTTTATTTTGAGGTAATTCTGGGATTTCTGCTTGAATATCTTGAATATATTTTTTTTCAAAACTTAAGGCAGGTAAATCTGGTTCAGGAAAATATCTATAATCATGAGCTTGTTCTTTAATCCTCTGGGAAACGGTTATTTGTTTTTTCTCATCCCAGCCCCTTGTTTCTTGAATTATCTTCTCTCCCCCATTTAAAACTTCGGCCTGTCTCTTAATCTCATATTCTATTGCCTTTTTGACTATTTTAAAAGAATTTAAATTTTTAATCTCCACCTTAGTTCCCAGTTCTTTACTTGCGCTTATTGAAATATTTGCCTCAACTCTCATCTCTCCTTTTTCCATATTAGCATCAGACACGCCTAAATAACGAAATATAAGCTGAAGCTGTTGAGCAAAATCATGCGCCTCTCCCCCACTACTTAAATCCGGTTCGGTTACTAATTCCATTAAAGGAACTCCGGCTCGATTAAAATCAAGCAATGAACAGTCATTCTTATGAATTAATCTTGCTGTATCTTCTTCTAAATGAATTCTCTCAATCATTATTTTCTTGTTTTTGACCTGCAAAAAACCATGCCTACATAATGGTAAAGCATATTGGGAAATCTGATAACCTTTTGGCAAATCCGGATAAAAATAATTCTTCCGTTCAAATCCTGATTTCAAAGAGATTTTACAGCCCAGAGCTAGACCAGTTTTTATAACTTTTTTGACTGCCTCTTTGTTAATAACGGGAAGTGTTCCTGGATGAGCCATGCAAATGGGACAAATATTAATATTTGCTTCTTTTTCTAAAGGATCATTCTTGCAACCACAAAACATCTTAGATTTTGTTTTTAATTCAGCGTGCACCTCCAGTCCAATTGTAGGCTTATATTCCATGTTACTTCATCTTAACAGAATTAAAGATTTTGACAATTAAAGACTCTCTGGGTAGACTAAATTTATGATTCAATAAAAAATCAAAATGCATATTCAGAAAATAAGCCCTGAAATAAAAAACCTTATTAATTTAGAGCTTAAAAAAGAAAAAGAATCTATCAATCTTATTCCTTCGGAAAACTATGCTTCTCCATCTGTATTAGAAGCCGCTGGTTCTGTTTTAACAAATAAGTATTCGGAGGGAATGGTTGGTAAGCGATATTATCCGGGTAATCAGATTATAGATATAGTAGAAGAGCTATGCCAAAAAAGGATAAAACAACTTTTTAATTTAAACGATTATTGGAGTGTTAATGTGCAAAGCTTATCTGGCACAGTAGCCAACTTGTCAGTTTATCTAGGACTTTTAAAACCAGAAGATAAAATTCTCTCTATGGAATTATCTGCTGGCGGCCATTTAAGCCACGGACACAAGGTAAATGCTAGCTCTATGTTTTATAAAATTATTCATTACGCTCTATCAGAAGAAACAAATGAGCTTGATTATAAAAAAATTAAAAAAATTGCTCAGCAAGAAAGGCCCAATCTTATTGTTTGTGGAGCGACTGCTTATCCGAGAAAAATAAATTTTCAAAAATTTGCAGATATAGCCCATTCTGTAGACGCCTATCTTATGGCAGACATTTCTCATATTGCTGGTCTCGTCGCGACAGGGCTTCACCCCTCGCCGTTTCCTTATGCAGATGTAGTCACTTCAACCACTCACAAAACTTTAAGGGGTCCGCGCTCGGCATTTATTATCTCTAATAAACGAATTAGTAAAAAAATAAACAGGGCTGTTTTTCCGGGAATGCAAGGCGGACCTCATAATCATATAATTCTAGCTAAATTAATAGCTATTGAGGAAGCGCTACAACCATCGTTCAAGGAATATCAAAAACAAATAATAAAAAATGCCAAGGCTTTGGCAGATTCTTTAAATAAGCTTGGTTTTAAATTAGTTACCGGAGGAACTGATACTCATTTGCTGTTAATCAATCTAACTAATCAAATAAGTGGAATAAAGGCTCAAGATTTGTTGGAAGAGGTATCTATATTAGCTAATCGAAATACGATACCAGGAGATAAAGATTATTTTTATCCTTCAGGGTTAAGAATGGGAACACCCGCTATCACAACTAGAGGCATGAAAGAAGAACAAATGGAAATAATCGCCCAATTAATTTATGATACACTTCAGCAAAAACAACCATTAGATAAAATAGAAGCAGGAGTAAAAAAACTTTGTCAAGAATTTCCTATTTACGAAAATTAAACTTCTCATAAGCATTCTCTAATAAATAGACGTCCTTAACATCTGCTTTTATCATTTTACTCCAGCAATCTCTACAACACCACCAATGACCGTATAAATAAAGATCCGCCCCCTTTGTGTCCTCTTGGGCATTTTTAATTGCCTGAGCTTCAGCGTGCCCCTCCTGTAAGCAAATTTCTTTACATAAATAATAATCCTCGCCTGTTTTACTCCCCTTCTCTACCCGAGGACATTTGTCAACTCTCTTGCCAGCATTGGTCCCTCTTCCTATAATTCTATTATTTTTAACCAACACTGCTCCTGTTGCTTGTAGCACGCAACCACTTTTGCTAGAGATCTCTTTAGCAGCCAACATATAAGAATTATCTTCTTTAACAAACTTAAACTTTCTGTTCTCAGGTAAATATGGATAAATAATTTCTACCATTAAACTTTAAAATTATCTTTTAATTCATCTATTTTACCTTCTCTGATAAACTCTACCTCTTCTCGGTCATCATTTTTAGCGATTAAAGAATATGGTGCAGATTCCTGATATTTCGCATTCTTTAAGCCATGTTTTTGAGCTTCTTCTTCTGTGAGAGGAGAAGATAGTAAATGAAAAACCAACTGACAAACTCTCTCGCCCGGATAAAGTCTAATAGTTTGAGTATGAGTATTGTTTATAATAGGAAGAGCCATATATCCTTTGTAATGGCTGTCTATTGTTCCGCTAAAAATCAAAAGCCCCCTTCTAATAAGCGAACTGCGAGCATATAACATGGCCATCAAACTATCATCTTCAATACTCATTTTCTCTAAAGTGGAAGCGATAACAAATTCTTTCGGCAATAATTCAAAATATTGCCCGGGTTGGAGCTTGATAAGATCCATACTATTCTTTGATGCATACTCTGTGTAATCAACATTCAATCCTGTCCTACCCTGATCGTTAATTGTCCAATTTTTTGGACTATAAAAGCTCCATCCTAACCTTAGGTCAACACCGTTTGGCTGCAACTGAAATTTGTCTATATTCGGCTCAAATTTTAATCCCTCTTCTTTTATCTTATTTAAGATATCCTTTTTTGATAAAACCATATTTATTATAATTAATTATTTTATTACTTTATACCTCAAAAGAATTGTATCATTATTCAACTTTTTTGTTTCAATTAACTTAAGATTTACCTCAAACTCATCTTTAAAAAGAGAAATTCCTTGTCCAAAAATTATTGGCTCCACGGTCAAAAATATTTCATCTATTAATCCTGATATTAAAAATTGAGTATTCAAATGGGACCCACCTCCCAATACTGCTGACTTATATCCTTGTTGCTCTAGTTTCTTAATAATGTCTTTTGGTTTGCCCGATACATATAAAACATTATCATAAATCTCCATGTCCTTACTTCTCGTAAAAACAACATTTAATCGGTCTTTTAAGGGTTTCTTAAATGTCCTGAATGTATTGTCCCCGATTAAGACAACTTTATGTTTCAATGAAAGCTCAACAAAAAAGGCCCTATCCTCCTTAGATGTCCAATCAGGAAAATGGTTCTTGTGTTTACCGATCTTACCATCGGCCGTAATAGCCATTACTAAAATAATCTTCATAAAACAATCTTTAATCCTTTAATTGAAGGCATTGGATTATACTGTCTTTCTAACTCGTCAATAATTCTTTGGGTTAAAAATTCATCCCCTTTCTCTGCTTTCTCAAACCAATCTTTTTGTCCTTCGAGCATAATGGGACAATGGTCATTTTCTCTTTCCATGAGCTCCCAAGCTGCCTGATAATGAATATCGTATATGTGTGCATTGCTTATAGAAACGGTAAGCTTGCCTACTCTTACGCCGAGTTTAGCTGCTAAAATCCTTTGCAAGAGTGCAAATCCAGCTACATCGTGCGGACAACCCAAGATTAAATCATTAGATCTTATAATAAGATGCAAATGGAGTTTATTCGCTATAATATTAACTGTAAAAGTATACGGACAGGGTACGTTCTTTTTCTTTTCCTCTAGCCCCCTTATATCGTCACCAGGATCCCACGCAACAACAACACCATGTCTGGAACTTGGATCTTTTGTCAATAAATCAATTAAGGCTTTAATCTGATCCTTACCAAAATATTTGCGCCACCGATATCCATAAGCAGTAGGAACCTTTCCATCCTCTTCTGAAAAATCATGCCAGATTTTAGTAAATTTTCTTAAAAAAATATCTGGATCCCTTTCTCCCATCAAAAACCATATTTGTTCAGCAACAAATAATTTTATAGGAATCTTGCGCAGGGTCAAAAGTGGAAATCCTTCATCTAAATTAAAAACTACGCCTGCTAAGGCCTTAGTATAACAATTCTGTCTTTTACTATAAACTTCCTCCCCCTTATTCATTACTTCCCAAAGAACCTGTTTATACTGCTTATCAAACTGAGTCATAAAGATTTACTCTATTACCTCAACTCCCATGGCTCGGGCAGTTCCTCCAATAATTTTCATCGCCTGTTCTATATCATCAGTATTCAAATCCTCTAATTTCTTTTGAGCAATTTCTTTGAGTTGCGCTTTTGTAATATTGCCTACTTTCTTGCGGTTTGGTTCTCCAGAACCCTTTTTAATACCAATCGCTTTTTTAATCAAATCAGAAGCTAATGGCTGTTTTAATCTAAAGTCAAATGTTCTATCTTCATATATTGTCACTTCTACTGGAATTTTGGAACCTATTTGTTTTTGCGTAGCGTCATTAAACTTTTGACAAAATTCACCGATATTTAAACCATATTCGGCTAGAGCAGGTCCGATCGGGGGTGCTGGATTAGCTTGCCCAGCTTTAATTTGAAGTTTTACTATAGATTTAATTTTTTTAGCCATTATATTTTTTTAATTTGTAAAGAATCAAGCTCTACAGGAGTATCCCTGCCGAATAAATTAACCATTACTTTTACTTTACCATGTTCTTGGTCAAGTTCGGAAACCTTCCCTTCATAGTCACGGAAGGGACCATCAATTATTTTCACTGTATCGCCTATATCTACATTAATATTATATTTCGGCGTTTCTTCTCCTACTCTTTTCGTAATCTCCTCTATCTCTTTAACGGAGACAGGCACTGGAGTAGTTCCTGATCCTACAAAGCCAGTAACATTCGGCGTATTTCTTACTACATACCAAGAATCGTCTGTAACAACCATTTCTACTAAAACATAACCAGGATAAATTTTTTCTTCTATTGTTTTTCTTTTTCCACCCTTAATTTTAATTTTTTTCTCCTTTGGTACTAAAACATTAAAAATTTTATCTTCCATGCCTAAAGATTCAACTCGATGCTTCAAATTTTTCGCAACTGAATCTTCGTATCCCGAATAAGTATGAAGCACATACCATTGTTTAGTTTTAGGAATTGTTTGTTTTGGCATAGATTATGCAAGTAAAGCAACTAATTTTTTTAATAAAGTAGAAAAAAGAAAATCAAGACCACCCAAAAAGATGGCTACAACTATCGATATCGCGACAACCACCAAAGAATATCTAATAGTTTCTTTTCTTGTAGGCCAATTTGTTTTTTTGGCTTCCACCTTTACCTGTTTAAGATAAAGGAGAAATTTTGATGGCAATGATAAAATATTCATATTTTTCATCCAAGATTAATTCAAGATTAATTCAAGAATATATATTTATACATTAACGAATCAAGGTTCTTGAGGAGTGAAACGACGAAGGTTTCCAAAAACCCCTTTTCGGGGTCAATGCCCCTATACTACCAACTTGGCTAATAATGTCAAGAATTTAAATATCTAAATTCTTAACGCTCTTAGCATAGGCCTGAATAAATCTTTTTCTAGCTGGGACTTCTTTGCCCATTAAAATATCAAAAATTCTATCTGCTTCCTTAGAGTCCTTAATAGTAACTTGTAAAAAAGTTCTATTTTCAGGATCCATAGTTGTAGACCATAATTCATCTGCATTCATTTCTCCCAATCCCTTATATCTTTGAACATTAATATTTTTTAAATTATCCTTTTTCATCTCGTCTAAAATTTCATTCTTGTCTTTTTCAAAATAGGCATAGTCTATCCTCTTGCCAGCTTGTATTTTATACAATGGCGGCTGAGCAATATAAAGATATCCTTGATCAATTAATGGCCTAAAGTATCTATAGAACAAGGTTAAAAGCAATGTTTTGATATGATTTCCATCTGAATCGGCATCAGCCATCAAAACAATGCGATGATACCTTAATTTAGAAATATCAAAATCTTGAGCAATGGCTGTGCCGAGAGCAATAACCAATGCCTTTATTTCATCAGAGGTTAAAATTCTGGCTAATTTTGCTCTTTCTACATTTAGAATCTTTCCTCTCAAAGGCAAAATTGCTTGGAATCTCCTATCTCTGCCTCCCTTGCAACTTCCTCCAGCGCTTGCGCCCTCGACAACAAAAAGTTCTGACTCTGTCGGATCCTTAGATGAGCAATCAGCTAATTTGCCAGGCAAACTTAATCCTTCTAGTGCGCCTTTTCTCAACACTGTCTGTCGAGCAGCACTAGCGGCCTTTCTCGCTTTGACTATTAATAAACAACGTTGGATTATAGCTCGAGCATCTTGTGGATATTGTTCTAAATATTCACCAAGCGATTCATTAACCACTGACTCAACTGCTGTTTTAGCTTCTGGATTGCCTAACTTAGTCTTAGTCTGTCCCTCAAATTGAGGCTCTCTAATCTTAATTGAAACTACTGCGTTTAATCCAATTTTCACATCACGTCCACTAAAATTTTCCTCGTCCTCTTTCAAAAAGTCATTTTTCTTAGCATAATCATTAAGTACACGGGTAAGAGCGCTTCTAAAACCCGTAAGGTGACTTCCACCTTCTAAAGTATAAATATTATTGGCAAAACTTTCTTCATAGCTCTCCTCCTCTTCAGTATATTGAAAGGCCACCTCTACTATAATTCCATCTTTTTCTTTAGAGGTATAAAAAGAATTTTCGTGAAGTAAAGCATTCTGACCAGATAAATATTTTGCATACGATTGAAGTCCTCCTTCGAAATAGAAAGTATAAGGAAAAGTATTGTCCGTTCTCTTGTCTTCAAATTTTATCTTCACTCCCTTAGTTAAATATGCCTGTCGCCGAAGATGATGTAAGATTATTTTTTTATCGAAATCAACAGTTCTAAAAATTTCTTCATCTGGTTGGAACAAAATGGTAGTACCGCCAATTTTACATTTTTTTTCTTTTTTGAGTTTCGTTTTAACTTTTCCCTTAGCATATTCCTGGGTATACAAAAAACCATTTCTGCAAATCTCGGCTCTTAAAAAAGAAGAGAGTGCACAAACCACTGAAATGCCTACTCCATGAAGACCCCCAGAAATTTGATAAACCTTTTCCCCAAATTTTGCTCCTGCGTGTAAAGTAGTCATTACTGTTTCCAGGGCCGATTTCTTAGTTTGAGAATGAATATCAACAGGAATACCCCTTCCATTGTCAGAAATTTTTACATAACTATTAGGCAAAAGAGAAACTGAAATTTCATTAGCATAACCGGCTAAGCTTTCATCGATACAGTTATCGATACACTCCCAAACCAAATGATGCAAACCCTCGGAGCCAGTCGAGCCAATATACATGGCTGGTCTTTTGCGTACTGGTTCAAGTCCTTTTAAGACAAAAATGTCTTTTGCTGTATATTCTTGTTCGCCATTTTTTTTAAGCATATTTTTCTTTTCTTACTTCCCAATCTGCGTTTTTCTCTAACGCTTTAATAATTTTTCGAAAAAGTTCATCAATCTCTCCTCCTTCTAAAGTCCTATTCTTTGACTGAAATACGATATGAAAAGCCACGCTTTTTCTTCCTTCGGTTAAACCCTCACCTTCATAAATATCAAAAATGTCAACATCTTGAACTAATTCCCCTCCTGCAATATTAATTTCATTTAAAACTTCAGCTACTTTAACTCTAAAAGGTAATAAAATAGATACGTCTCGGACTGCTGAGGGAAACTTAGATATCTTTACATATTCTTGTTCCTCGCTACAAAATCCAACTAATTTATCAAAATCAATTTCAAAAGCAATGACTGGTACCTTAACTCCTAGTTTAGATAATATTCTTGAAGATAATTCACCTATAAATCCTATTTCTTTACCATTAATTTTAATTTCTGCCGACTTATTTAAATTCCATAATATTCTTTGACTATTATCAGGTGTTGCTTGAAAATTATCGTAAAATATATCAGACATGCCTAATCCCTGGAGTAGCCCATCGATTACTCCTTTAAGGACATAAAAACCATCTTCGTCTCCAAAAATCATCCCAGCTAACATTTTTTTCTCCTCTATTTCTCCTACTTCTTTTCTAAATACTGTTCCTAGTTCAAAAATTTTAATCTTCTCCTTTTTCTGAAAATGCTTCTCTTTGTAACTAACATTATCTAAAAGGTTAATTAATAAATTGGGGCGGAGATAATAAAGTTGCTCTGAAAAGGGATTTTCTAATTCTACTAAATTGCTATCTAAGTAATCGCCTATTTTTTTGCTGATAAATGAATAGTTATAAAGTTCAAAAAAACCAGATGCTTTTAGAATATTCTTAGTCCTCTCCTGCCAAATAATTTCTTCATTTTTTTGAGCAGGCATAAGCACTAATTTGGGGAAAACTGACGTAATCTTTTCGTATCCGTAAATTCTTCCTATCTCTTCAATCAAATCCTGCTTTTCAGTTATATCTAGCCGCCAAGTAGGAATTTTTACTTGAAGTTTGCTATCTACCTCAAAACCCAATGATTTAAAAATCTTGATTATTTCTTTTTTGGATATTTTAAGACCTAATAATTTCTCTGTTTGTATTAAATCTAATTTAATTTTTTTAGGTAAAGTCTTTTTAGAAAAAATATCTACCCTGTTCTTGACTATCTTCCCCCCTCCCAACTCATTTATTAACCTCGCCAGTCTATCTATGGCCAATTCAGTCATATTTGAATCCATACCATGTTCAAATCGAAACGAAGCATCTGTTTTAAGACCTAATTTTTTTGATGTTTTGCGAATTAATAATGGGTTAAAATTGGCTGACTCAAGAAAAATATTCTTTGTCTCCTTGCTAATAGCACTACTCTTCCCTCCTTTTATCCCTGCAATAGCTAAGGGTCTCTTTGAATCAGCAACCACTAAAATACTTTCGTCTAATCTATAAGTTTTATCATCTAGGGCGTCTATTTTTTCATTGTTTTTTGCTCGACGAACAATTATTTTTGAGCCATCTATTTTGTCTAAATCGAAAGCGTGTAAGGGTTGGCCTATTTCTAGCATTATATAATTCGCTGCATCTACTATGTTATTTATTGGTTCAAGCCCGCAAGACAATAACCGTTCTTGAATGTATTTCGGCGACTCTTTCACTTTTACTCCTCTAATCACCCTGCCAGTATATCTTGGACAATTATTTTTATTCTTAACTGTAACTTGAATAAAATCTTTAATGTTTGTCTTTTTATCTTCTTCTATCCTTACGTTTTGTGCTTTAAGTTTTACGCTTGTGAGTGCTACGCACTCACGCGCTATTCCTAAATGGGAAAAACAATCAGCTGCTCTATTCGGAGTAATGTCTAAATCAAAAATAAAATCATTACCGATCTTCTTAATTCCCTCCACCTCAAAACTGTGAAGCGTCAAAATCTCTGCTAGCTTTTTCGGAGTAGGAAGTTTGTTTTGAAAAAAAGATTGTAACCAATTATAAGAGAATAACATATTGATATTTTAAAATTGCTTTAAAAATCGTAGGTCTCCGCTATATAAAAGCCGGACATCATCAATTTTATATTTCATCATCGTTAAACGATCCAATCCTAATCCAAAAGCAAAACCTTGCCAATTCTTTGGATTCAATTTTGCTGATTTGAAAACTTCTGGATGAACCATTCCAGCTCCTCCCATTTCCAACCATCCGCGCTGGGAACAAACACTGCACCCCTTGCCTCCACAAACTAAACAACTCATATCTATTTCAAAGCTTGGCTCAGTAAAAGGAAAATAACTAGGTCTTAAACGAATTTTTACTGATTTTTTGAAAAACATTTCTAAAAATCTTCCTATTATTGCTTTAAAATTAGCAACGCTCACTTCCTTGTCCACCATTAATCCCTCTATCTGATAGAAATTAATTTCGTGAGAAGCATCTGTCGCTTCATATCTAAATGCCCGACCCGGCGCAACGATTCTTAATGGCGGATTATGTTTCTCCATATATCTTATTTGCACAGGGCTAGTATGGGTGCGCAAAAGCAATCTATCTTTCTCTTTCTCGGGTTTTTTCAGCCAAAATGTATCCCATGCATCTCTAGC
Organism: uncultured Candidatus Saccharibacteria bacterium; assembly: GCA_964422845.1. GTDB lineage: Bacteria > Patescibacteriota > Minisyncoccia > Minisyncoccales > PEYH01 > JAYENY01. Next base: position 20,664 of record CAYRCT010000001.1, read on the forward strand.
TGGATGATCTTTAGGGATATTCAATGCATCAAAATTATATTTTTCTGTTTCTATTTCCGGTCCTTCAACAACTGAAAAACCTAATCGTTCAAAAATGTCTTCCACTTCCCTTTTCACTTGAGTGATTGGATGAAGATGTCCAATCAAATTTTTCTTACCAGGTAAGGTAATATCTATCCACTCTTTTGTGTCATCTTTAGGCATCTCTTGTTGGAATTTTTTTTCTAATTCTCTAATGTCATTCAATAATTTTTTCTTAAATTGATTTACTATTTTGCCATTTTTCTTTTTTTCTTGTTCTGACCAATCTTTTAGCGAACGCAAAACAAGGGTAATTTCTCCTTTTTTACCTAAATATTTTTGAGAAATTTTTTTCAATTCCTCTATATTTTGAACTGATTTAATCTCTCGTTCAGCTCTATTTTTAATCTCCTGTATATCCATTTATACTTCTATTCTACCGTAAAATTCAGCGAAAATCAAACTAAAAAAACTGCGGATATCCACAGCTTAAAATTAAAAAAATATGCCCGTTAAGTTTCGCTTTTGCGATATTAAACGGGCACAGACTGCTATTCTTTTGGAAAAGACCTGTGGTAACCAATGACGCAAAGAAAGATAGCTAACAAAACCATTACCAACACTATCCAAATTGTCGCCATTAGATATTCTGGGCCCGAATCTACTAGAAAAAATCTAAGCGAATAGTCAATTATTCTTCTCACCTCCTTGCTAAAAGAATGTTAACACGAGCTTTTCGTCCTCAACCTCAATCTTAACTTTACTCTTATCAAAAAGATTAAGAGTAACTTCACCGACTGGATTTTCGAAGAAACGCTTCAATGCACCAGTTTGTGACCCTGGGCCATAAACCGAACTGCCAACCTCGACACTTATACACTTGACTCCTTTCACATGCATAGTTCCTCCTTATTCCGTTGAAACTTTTGTACTATAAAAATAGTAATACAAAAAATTTATAATGTCAAACTATATAAAAAAATCAAAAGTCTATAACATTTTTTTAACCTCTTCCCAAATCTTTTTATGAATAATTTCTGGTGACAATAATTCTCCATCTTTAATACATTTTATCGCTTTATAGTCTTCGGGAAATTCTTCTAAGACCTGAGCGTAAGAATTAAGAGCGTCTTTTAGATGATCAATATCTTGTTCGTGTAAATCTCTTTTCTTTTTTCCAAGATAAAGCTCTTTTCTCTTTTTCTTCAGCCGATCCGTTATCTTACCTGACAATTTATAAGCTAATTGTGGAGAAGTTTCTAGAACAAAAGCAATGTCGGGAACAGGTATTCCGAAAAAATTATATTCAAGATTATAAAGCCATTTAAAAAATTCACTTCTTTTATTTTTGTCTTTTATCTTCCCTCCTTGGTGACCCATATTAGAAGCCACATATCTATCTGAAACTACAATTACGCCTTTATTCAATAATTTTTTTATCTTAAATGAAGCATCATATCGGTCACAAGCATAAAAAATAGAAGCTCGCTTAGCCCCTACTTCTTTGGCAGAGCCATATTTCCCTGCCAAATATTCTTCAACAAGACCTGCTGATTTTTTGCCGTATTGAGGAAAATCTATTTTAACCGCTTTAAAGCCCGATTTCTTTAATGCTTTAAATAGAAGTTTTGTTTGAGTGGATTTTCCCGATCCGTCTAATCCTTCAAAAATAATAAATTTTCCTCTTTCGTTTTTCATAAAATATAAATATTAATTATTTTATTCTATCAGAAACTTCTTTCAAATCCAACCTTGCCCACAATACAAAAAACCGGCCGAATGGCTGGTTTTTTAATATGGCGGGGACGACCGGATTTGAACCGGCAACCTTCACTGTGACAGAGTGATGATCTAACCAATTGATCTACGTCCCCAAATCTTCAAAGCTTGTACCGGGGTTGGGAATTGAACCCACTTTGACCGCTTATGAGACGGCCTTAGAAGCCATTCTACTCCCCGGCTTGAGACAAGGCATCTATTAGTCCCATAATTTTATAATATATCTCTGCCGGTCTTCTAATTCCAAGCATAGCGGTTCCGTAATGGATATTAAAATTCTTATAAATCTTCTTATTTTTCGCTTTAATTAATATCGTTTTATAGAATTGTTTTCGCGGAATACCGTGGGTTCGAAAATATATCAATGTGCATAACTTTTGTTGCGGGGCCTGGAATTGCACCAGGGCCTGGGGCTTCTTTGACACTTTTTGTTTCCAAAAAGAATGGACTATACCATATGCCTAAACTAGGCATTTCCCATTATAGTCTCTGAACCTTCCCAATAAATATTAGGCTTGGCTGCTGATTACCAAATCTTCTCTTTTTTTGAACAATCGCGCTTATCCTTTTGGATTACGCTGTTGTAAGAAAAGCTCTAACGGCTTTCCAGCAATTTAGAGAATTTTTCCACAAGACATTACTGTCTTGGGTCACGCTTCGAACATGAGACCCCCGAGATACTACTTCTCTACCCCGCTATACTAAAAAACGCTTCTTTATAGAAGCATATTACCTTAAATAAAGTAAAAAATCAAATTAATTATTCCTTTATCTCAGAAAAAGCTTTTTGATAAATTGCAATAAGCTCTTTGGCCCTTTCTAAAGAAAGTTGAGCCTTGGGATAAGCTAACATTTTCTGTAAAATTTCTTTCGCTTTCAAAATATCGTCAGCATTAGAAATTGTTTCCCCTGATAGTTTTTTCTCTTGTTTTTTTAATGCTTGATTAAAAAGTTTGTCTGCATCGATAAACGCTAACTTATAATTCAATTCATTTCCGCTTTCTAATTTATCTGAAATTCTTTCCCAATCAGTTCTTTCTATTCTGCCATCTTTAAAATTTAATTCTTCATCTTTAGATTCATCTGACTCTCTAGAAATAGACGGCTTCATAGCTGGATCAGACGAATTAATGGCAGAGGCAGAAGAAAGATATGCTTTTTTAACTGCCTTAGAACTATAATGATTTTTCCAATACCGATAGTCTTCTAATCTATCCAGAAATACATATTTTAAATAGGAAGTTATAAAAAGAAAGTAAACAATTAAGATAAGAGATGTCAAAGAAAAAATAAAAACAATGAGCTTCACTGGAAAAAGAGCTTGTTGAAGTTCCGGAGAAATAATCATTTGGAAAATATTATCTAGCATAAATCCTCAAAAAATTTAGCTGCTTTAAAAATTCTTTCCTCTTCGTATTGCGGAGCCATAAACTGAATGCCCACTGGTAAATCTCCGACTCTGCCCGCAGGAACGGAAATGGCAGGTAACCCAGCAAGATTTGCAGGAACAGTCAAAAGATCTGCCATATACATTGATAATGGATCTTTAAGTCGTTCTTCCAACTTGAACGGAAGAAAAGGCGATGTCGGAGTTAGAAGTAAATCAACCTTTTCAAATACTTTTTCAAAATCCTGCTTTATCTTATTTTGCATCTTTTGCGCTTTTAAATAATAAGAATCATAATACCCAGACGACAAGCAATAAGTGCCAATCATTATTCTTCTTTTAACTTCTGGGCCAAAAAATTCTCCTCTAGTTTCAAAATAATTGTTTAATAAATTGTCTGCTTCTCTTCTCATGCCAAATTTAACTCCGTCATACCGCGCTAAATTACTAGAGGCCTCAGCTGGCATAATAATATAATAACAAGCAACTCCATATTCTAAGTGAGGCAAGCTAACTGTTTCAATTCTAATCCCCTGTTTTTCCAACTTGTTAATCGCCTCTTTAGTAATATCAACTATCTCTTTCTGAATCCCATGTCCCAAACATTCTTTAACAACCCCTATTTTTAAATTCTTAATGTCTACTTTTTTATCTGCTTTTTGCGGTTGTTCGTAACTAGTAGCATCCATAAAGTCCTTTCCTTTTATTACATTAAAAAGGACCTCTGCATCTTCAACATTTTTAGCAATTGGACCTATTTGATCTAACGATGAAGCCAGAGCAATTAAACCGTAACGCGAGACGGCTCCATAAGTAGGTTTCATCCCAACTACTCCGCAAAAAGATGACGGACATCTTACTGAACCTGCTGTATCTGACCCCAGGGCTACCATAGACATCTGGGCAGAAACCGCGGCCGCAGAGCCAGAAGATGAACCTCCTGGCACATATTCTAAATTATGAGGATTTTTAGTAGGCCCATAAGCAGAGTATTCTCCTGATGCGCCCATTGCAAATTCGTCAAGATTGGTTTTTCCTAAAATTATTCCTCCTTGCTCTTTAATCTTCTTTATAACAGTAGCATTATAGGGCGCGATATAATTATCTAAAATTTTTGATCCGGCAGTGCATCTTTCTCCCTCAACCAACATATTGTCTTTAATCGCTATGGGCACGCCTCCTAATGCTGGCAAAGTTTCCCCTTGAGAAATTAATTTGTCAATCTCTTTGGCTTGTTTAATTGCCTGCTTGTCAAGAACAGTAATAAAAGCATTAATCTCTTTGTTTAATTTCTGAATATTATCTAAATATGACTCAACAACTTCTTTACAAGAAAACTTTTTATCAATTAAACTTTTACGGATTTTCTTAATGGTTAAAGAGGAAATATCCATATTAATTAAAAACTGATTTTACTTTTATAAATCTTTCTTTTGTTTCAGGAGCAAGCTCTAACAATTTTTTATTTATTTGAGAATTGTTTTCGCTTGATTCATCTTCTCTTGTCGTATTTCTGCTCCTTGATAAATGACTGCTCAATTTAATATCATCAATCTTAACTTCTTCTAATTTATGAAAATAATCTAAAATAGAAGAAAGGTCTTTTTGCAAATCTTGTAATTCTTCTTCAGAAAATTTAATTCTCGCCAATTGAGCAATATGTTTTACTTCTACTAGGTCAATCATGGTGAATTTAATAATTGAATATAATTAATTCTCTTGTTGTTTAGCTAAATTTTATTGTCGTGGCGGCTCAAATTCCTCTTGTTCGCTTAAAACATCCTCTAATTCGTCCAGATTTTCTAGAACCATGCCCGCTCCCCTAACAACGGCTGTAAGGGGATCTTCAATAACTTTAACAGGCATTTTTGTTTCTTTGGCAATAAGCTCATTTAATCCCCTTAACATTGAACCCCCTCCAGCCAAAAATATGCCCCTAGCCATAATGTCAGCAACTAATTCTGGTGGCGTTGATTCAATAATGTCTTTAACAGTGTTAACTATTTGTTTAACTGATTTCTCAAGAGCTAATTTAATATTGCCTTCTCCAACCATTACTTCTTCGGGCAAACCAGTAATTAAATTTCTTCCTCTAATTGGTATTTCTTTTTTCTCCTTGCCCTTAACTTTGTTAATGCTCTTGCCCAAATAAGCGGAACCAATCTTTATCTTCACTTGCTCGGCAGTACGGGTTCCAATTAATAATCGATATTCTTCTTGGCAATAGTCTATAATATCTCTGTCAAGCCGATCTCCTGCTATTTTTAAACTTTTCGCTAGAACAATACCTCCAAGAGAAATAACAGCAATATCAGCAGTTCCTCCGCCAATATCCACTAAAAAATTGCCACCCGCTTCTTGAATCGGCAGACGAGCACCAATGGCCGCAGCTATCGGCTGTTCAATTAAAAATACTTTTCTGGCTCCAGCATTTTTAGCTGCATCGCGAACTGCTTTCTTTTCTACTTCGGTTAATCCGCAAGGAATTCCAACGATTACTCGGGGTCTTGGAAAAACTACCCGATTTTTATAAGTACTCTCAATAAAATATTTAAGCATTTGCTCTGCAATCTCAAAATCAGAAATTACTCCCTTTATTAACGGCCTACTAGCAGTGATGTGAGTCGGTGTCCTGCCAACCATCTTTTTTGCTTCTTTGCCGATAGCTAGAACTTGACCAGTTTTTTGGTTAACAGCTACTACCGATGGTTCAGCAATAACAATTCCCTCCCCTTTTACATAAACTAAAGTAGTGGCAGTTCCTAAGTCAATAGCAATGTCTTTTCTTAAATTAGAAAAAAAGTTATGTATCATAAATTAAAATTTAAAATTAGATAATTTATTAATTTTTATAAATTCCGGCTTGATTTTATTCCTTTCTTTTAATTCAACGCTGTTCTCTTTTAGTGTTTTCTCACTAATTAAAATTCTATATGGAATACCAAATAAATCAGATTCTGCCAATTTTTCTCCAGCACTTACATCTTGTTGATCATCATATAACACTTCAATCCCCCGCTTTTGTAAATCTTTATAAATTTTTTCTGCTTGAGTTACAATTTCTTTTTTTCTCATATTTATGGGCAATAGATGAACTAGATATGGAGAAACTTCCTTGGGCCAAATAATACCCCTGTCATCGTGATGAGCTTCAACTATTGTTGCCATCAATCGCCCTACTCCAATGCCATAGGAAGCCATAATAACTAATTTCTTTTTTCCATTTTTATCAACAAAAGATAAATCAAATGGTTCAGAATATTTAGTTCCCAGGGGAAATATATTGCCTATTTCAATACCTTTCTCTTGTTTAAGTATGCTTCCACATTCGGGACATTTATCGCCCTCCTTCTGTTTGGTAATTTCTTTATTCTGGGCAAAACCACATTTTGAACAAAAGACAATTGTATCTTCCCCCACTGGAGTTAATGCTTGAAATTCGTCAGTAAACTCAGCCGTAAATCCACCTCCAGACGCCTTTACTCTTACGGCAGACAAGCCACATCGTTTAAAAATCTTGAAATAACTTTCTGCAACAATTTCGTAATATTTCTCAAAATCTTCTTGATCAGCGTGGAAGCTATATAAATCTTTCATTACAAACTCCCTTGTTCTCAGTAGTCCACCAGCATATCTTAATTCATTTCTAAATTTTGTTTGAATCTGAAAAAGAGCAAACGGCAAATCCTTATAAGAATTTATTCTTTCTTTAGCTATTTTTGCCACCACTTCCTCATGCGTAGCGCCCAGGGCAAAATCTTTTTTGTGGCTATCTTTCAGTTTATACAAAGGCGGATTCATCGTTTCCCAACGACCCGATTTTTGCCAAACATTTTTAGGATGAAACGAGGGCAAAAATACCTCTTGCCCACCGATATTAAACATTTCTTCTCTAATAATTTGAGCTATTTTTTTATGAACCAACCAGCCCAAAGGCAAAAAGCTATAGATACCAGAACCCAATTGATCAATAAAATCACCTCTGTATAAAAGTTTATGGGAAATCGCCTCTATATCTTTGGGCGCTTGTTTTTTAGCTTTGTAGAAAAGTTCTGATTGCCTCATTCTAAAATAAAATGTCTTTAAATTGTATTATGTCTTTAAACGTTACCAGAAAAAGCACAATAATCAAGATAAAAAAACCTACTAGATTAACTCTTCTTTCCAATTTGGCTGGAGCCCTCTTTTTAAAAATTGCTTCATAAAGAACAAACACTAATCGTCCGCCGTCCGCCGCTGGAATCGGCAAGATATTTATTGTTCCTAGAGCCAAAGAAATCGCGGCAATAAGATAAAAAACCTGCCAAGCACCTCCTGCCATACTCAATTTTGTAAAAACCAATATACCAACTGGACCCGAGACCGAGCTAGACAATGGCTCTATATTTTTCTCTGCAATGGAAGTTTTTATTAAATTTCCCATAGCGCAAAAAGAGAAATGACCAAGATTTACAGTGTGTAAAACGCCTGCAAATATTTTTTCTCCAGAACTTTCGTATTTCAAACGACTCACATCGCTTAACGCTATTCCTGTTGCTCCCTCGTTTTCTGGAGGATCTAATCGTGGCACAATTTTAACCAATCGCTCCTCTTTTGTATGAATATTTCTTAAAAATAAACTAACTTCTTCTCCTTTGTGTTCATTAATAAAAGAAATTACCTCCTCTGAATTTTCCAAACTTTCTCCATTCCCCGCAAGGACTAAGTCAAATGGTTTAATTCCTGCTAGATCAGCCGGAGAATTATCTATCACTACTGAAACAGCTGAAAAATTTTCCTGTTGGCCAAAAGGAAAATCATAATCAAAGAATTGGCCCTGATATGTCTGAAATCCGTTGAACCCGACAAGAAAATAGAAAAGGATTATTGCGACTAAAAAATTAGCAGCCACTCCTGCTGAAAGCACGGCCGCCTTCTGGCGCGGAGGTCTACTAGCAAAACTCTTGGAATCTTTAGTGTTCTCTTCGTCGGGGTCTTCACCATAAATTTTTACAAACCCACCAAAAGGAATCCAATTTATAGAATAAACAGTATCTCCGAACTTTTTGCCAAATATCATTGGCGGATAACCAAGACCAAATTCTTCTACTTTAATTCCCAATTTCTTGGCAACAAGAAAATGCCCAAGTTCGTGAGAGATAACAAGGAAACTAAAAATTAAAATGAAAACAATAAAAGCTAATATCATGCTGTCGCCTCTTTCTTTCCCTCTTGCACACGCAAGAAAACAGATTGAGACAAATTTAATGTTAAAAAATCTTTATTCTAATATTTCTTTTTTCTTTTTCTCTTTCAATTCTTCAATCTTTTTATGATATTCATCTATCATCTCTTGAAGCTCGTCTTTTCCTTTGAATTTATCATCTTCTGAGATTTCTTTCTTGTGAAATTTCTCTTGAATTTCTTTCCATGCCTCATCTCTCCATCGCCGAAGCGTCTGATATGCCTCTTCCCCTTTGCTGGAAACCTGTGTAATTAATCTTTCTCTGAATTCACCTGTAACTGGTGGTAAATTAATCCTTATTATATGGCCATCATTTGCTGGCGAAGTTCCCAAGTCCGCTTGCTGAAGCGCCTTGTCAATTCCTTCTAAATATTCTGCGCTCCAGGGTTGAACTAAAAGTTGTCTTGGTTCGGGGCAAGATATCGTTGCTAATTGTTTCAATGGAAGCTTTGAGCCGAAACAATCAACTATTATATCTTCGATTAAGCTCGGGCTGGCCTTGCCAGACCGAATCTTTTGGAGCTCTCTCTTAAAATAATCAACTACTTTTTCAAACTCTGGTTTTATTTTTTCAATACTTTGTCTCATAAATTCTTTTTGTTAATTATTAAAATTATGGTTGATTGCTCTTATTGTTTTACTAATTATTACCACTTATTTTAAAATATAAGCAGTCGCGGGACCTTTACCTTTTTGTTCAATAATTTTTAATTTTTTAAGCTTCTGCAATTCCAATTGAGCAGTTCTCTTTGAACAATCTAAAATATCAACCGCATCTTTTATTATAATCTTGCCACTTATATTAATAAAATCAAGAATTTGGACTTGCCGAAGGCTTAAATAAATTTGCTCTCCTGATGTCTTGTTATTTTTAAGGGCTGCAAGTGAAAATATTTTTGTTCTTACGGTCTCAATTTCAAATTTAAATCCTTCGATAAAATATTCTAACCATTTTGTGAAATCTTTTTGATGGTAAATCGGCCCTATGCTAATTGCCTGATAATATTTTTGTCTATCTTTATTGTAATAATCTTCTAGGGCAAAAAGTTTACGAAAATTATAATCTCTTTGATACAAAATCAAGGTAGATAAGGCCCGGGCCACCCTTCCATTCCCATCAACAAATGGATGAATAGAAGCAAACTGACGATGAGCCGTTCCTGCAACTAAAATTGGATGAATATCTTGTTGTTTGCTGTTCTGGATCCAATCAATTAGATCCTTTATTAACTCAGAAACTTTCAAGGCATCAGGTGCTGTATAAATAACTTTATCGGGCGCGCCTAGTGCTCTTTTAACAACATAGACCTTTTGAGTTCGATACTTGCCACACTTTTCTTTTGGTAATGTTTTATCTGTAACTAGATGGTGAATTTTCAAAATAATTGACTCTGTGATTACTTTCTTTTCCTCAACTATTTTTTCAATGTACTTAATTGTTTTTAAATAATTCTTTGCTTCATAAATATATCTTGCTGGCGCATCAATTTTTTGCCCCTTGAATAATGCCTCAACTTGTTCAAGATTCAAAATGTTTCCTTCTATCGCGATAGAGCTTTGAGTCATTCTAATTAATGCTTGCCTGCGCAATCTAAGTTCTTGAGTAGGCAAAATCTTTGCTTTTTCAATAATAACTTTAGCTTCAGCTATAGAGGTTAAATCAGATAATATCTTATTGGTCAGCTTGTAAGATGGATTAAACATAGTTTTGATACTATCCCTTTCTATGCATTTTAACACTAAATTTAGAATCGCGCAATAATCACGCAATAAATCGTGCAAAAAACAGATTATTTATCTAAGTTTTAAGTCTTAGATTAAATTTTCATCAATAGAACTTCTAGTGCTAATCGGGGATTAGCATTGGTGCGAAAAAGAACAAATTTTATCTTTTCAATCAGATTAATAATCTTTTTCAAATGCTGAATTGAATAATTATTTTTTTGAAAATCTGCCGGCACTTGCCTATTCCCAAATTTATTTAATAAAAGCTCTCGAAAATAATTTAACCAAATATCTAAAACTTTATTCGTTTCCTCTCTTTTTTTAGAAAGTTTTTCAGCATATTGGAAACGAATTTTTAAAGATGAATCAACGAGCTGGTTAATTCCTTTTATTTTTTCTCTCTGAAATTTTTCTTGTTTAGGATTATTCAAACAATCTATTGCCAATCCGGGTTTACCGAAAGATAACCACGAAAGTTCTTGCGCCTTTCTGACAGAAATATTCTGCTGAATTAAATATTTTTCTATCTTTTTATTAGATAATAAATCAAAACGAATTACTTGGCATCTAGAAACGATCGTGGAAGTAAGCCGATTCAATTGTTGGGATAATAAAATGATTACTGTCTTACCTTTGGGCTCTTCCAATAATTTCAACAAAGCTCCTTGAGCATCAGCAGTCATTTCTGACGCCTCATCAATAATAGCCGCCTTATAGTTTTGACCAATAGCTGATAAAGATAATTTCGTTTTTAAGTCAAAAATTTGAGCCACAGGAATAATTGCTCTAGATGATTCTTTTTTTTCACCCTCTTTGTCAACTGAACATTCTGGCTTAATCAATGTTAAGTCAGAAACAATGTTACTTTCTTGTGAAGGGTTAACTAATAATTTTGTGAACTCCAAGGCAATTGCTTTTTTCCCAATCTTGCCTGGACCGTAGAATAAATAGGCATGGGCAACTCTATTATTCTGAATACTTCTTTTTAAAAAATTTCTTTGTTTTTCATGCCCAATAATCATTTCTTTTTCGACATCACACTCTTTTTGTAAACATCAAGATTTTCTAAAACTGCGCCCGTGCCTTTGGCAACGCAGAAAAGCGATTCGTCTGCTAAAAAACAAGGAACTCCGGTTTTTTTAGATATTAAACGGTCAAGATTTCGTAAAAGCCCACCACCTCCAGAAACCACCATTCCCTTGTCCATAATATCGGAAGATAATTCAGGTGGAGTATCTCTCAAAACCATCTTTATTGCTTGAATGATCTCTTCTAAAACATCTGTAATTGCTTCGCAAACTTCATTAGAAGAAATTTTAACGCTTCTTGGCAGACCAGAAACTAAATCTCTGCCTCGAATTTCGACTACTCTCTCTTTGCTTTCGCACAAGGCAGTACCCACTTTAATTTTAACTTCTTCTGCTGTTTGTTCTCCTACTGCTAAATTATGTTTCTTTTTGATATACTCGCTCACAGCAACATTCATTTTGTCTCCAGCAACCCTAATAGAGCTAAAGGTTACTATTCCACCTAGAGAAATGACCGCTACTTCTGTTGTTCCACCTCCAATATCAACAATCAAATGACCAGAACAAGTATGAATAGGAATGCCTGCGCCAATAGCAGCCAAAACTGGCTCTTTAGCAATATAAGCATTTTTTGCTCCAGCTAAAGTAGCCGCCTCAACAACGGCCCTTTTTTCTGTAGAGGTAATGCCAGCTGGAACAGAGATTATTAATTCTGGCTTTAAGAATTGAAATTTTGGTTTAGTTTTAGAAATAAAATATTTTATCATTGCTTCCGTTACTCGAAAATCCGCGATCACTCCATCTTTAAGCGGACGATAAACAACAATATTCTCTGGTGTTCTGCCTGTCATTTCTTTTGCCTCTTTCCCCACAGCCAAAATTTTGTTTTCATCGATATCAACGGCAACAACCGAGGGTTCGTTCAAAACCACTCCCTTTTTGGGGACAAAAACTAAAGAATTACAAGTTCCCAGATCTATTCCTATTCTACGAATAAACATACTAATTCTTTATTCTTTTAATTTTAGCTCCGATTTTTTCCAACCGCTCTTCTATCCTCTCGTATCCCCTGTCAATCTGATAAATATTATTAATAGTCGTTTGCCCTTTAGCAATCAATGCTCCGACTATCAACGAGGCTCCTCCCCTTAAATCGGGAGAATTCACAACTACTCCCCTCAACTCTGTCGGGCCATTAACAATTGCCCTGTGAGGGTCAGCAAAAATAATCTGCGCTCCCATTTTATTTAATTCGTCTAGATAACGCAATCTGCCTTCGTATAATGGATCGTGTAAAAGAGTTGTTCCTTCTGTTTGTGTTGCCAAAACACCAAACAAGGGCAAAAGATCCGTGGGAATTCCAGGAAATGGCAACGCCTGAACTTTTTCCATTCTTAAAGAAACCCAAGGTTTAATTTTAACAATGCCTTGATCTTTTATCTCTAGGGGAAGACCAAAGTCCCTTAATCTCTTCAACACAAGTTCCAAAAAAGGTATTTCAACATTTTTAACAGTTAATTCGCTTCTAGTGGCGGCTGCCATTAGAATAAAAGTTCCTGCTTCAATCGGATCATTGATTAATTTGTGTTTTGCTCCTGATAATTTCTTTTTTCCGGTTATAACGAAAATATGAGGACCTTTTGTTTCTACTTTCGCTCCCATCTTTTCCAAAAATCTAATTAAGTCCTGAATTTCATAATCACAATCAGCTATTTTAATAACTGTTTTTTGATTAAACCTGCTCGCAAATGACAAAACATTTTCAGTAGCTGTAACGCTAAATTCGTTAAGAATAACTCTATCCTTTGGCTTTTCATTAATCTCTAGGTTAAAATATTCTCCTTTTTCTGATTCCTTTACCTTAACGTTAACCCCTAATTGAGAAAAAGCATCCAAATGAGTGGAAATCGGCCGAGCCCCAATTAAACATCCGCCTGGCTGTGGAAATTTCACCTTTCCGCATCTTGCCAAAAGAGGTCCAAAAAGTAAAACAGAACCTCTAAATTTTGTTACCAAGTCCTCTCTGATTTTATCGGGCTCAGGAGCTGTTTTTTCTTTAATTTTGATAGCTCTCTTGCCAATCCAAGAAATTTCCTTTCCTAAACTTTCTAAAATCTCCAACAAAAGAAAAACATCCTCAATCAAAGGGATATTTTCTATTAAACACTCCTCATCTGTAAGTAATGTGGCAGCTAAAATCGGAAAACAAGCATTTTTAGCGCCCCTTGCTTCTATCGTGCCCCTTAACCGTTTGCCTCCATTAATGATGAATTGCTCTGCCATGATGCTTTTATGCTACCTTGAAATAAAAAAAATGGCAAATTATGCCTTTTAATGTTTCTTGGGAAAGTCCACAAGTTATGGACTTTCCCAAGCAGAGTGTGAGTCTTTACGACTCGCTTAATTCGTCCCTTGGAGACGGTCTTTCCTTCGTCCTCTAGGTGACAAAAACTCCGAAATGTACTTTGCGCATGATGATCAATCCTCCCTTATGCGCCGGGTTTCTGTACGACCTTGTTCTGATAGCAAATTGCTGTTCAGAGCGCCTTTTCCGATTGGAGTGCGAACCTTTCGGTTCACCGAATTCGTCTCTTTCAGCCGTACGCCTACTTAATGACGAAACCTCCAATAGATACAAGTGCTTTTTTCATCGCCGATCGACCTCCATGTCGATGTCCACGAGTTCTCTATGTTTCGAGGCAATCACCTTGAAACGCCTTTTCGAGAGAGTCCTAAACTCCCTGTGCTAATTTTATAATACAAAATATTTTTACTTTTTGCAAATAGATTATCCACTAATGCTTGAAAATAAGGAATAAATGTCTATAATTAAATTACCTTAAAGAATTTATATATAATCAATTTAATTTCAAGGTTCTGTGAGCGAAGCAAGCAGACTCTTCTAATAAGAAAATGACAAAAAGATTTAAAAAAATATTATTCTTCGGACTCTGTCTGCTCTTCCTTATATCAGCACCATCTGTAATTTTCTATTCTTTAGGATATCGTTTTGATTTTGAGAATATAAAAATCGTCCAAACAGGAGGCCTCTTTTTAAAAATTTCGCCTCCGGGAGTAATAGTTGATATTGATCAAGAATTACACAAAAAAACTAATTTCTTTTTTGATTCCGCCTTTATCAACGGATTAATACCGAAAGATTATCAAGTAACTATTCAAAAGACTGATTATCATCCGTGGAGCAAGGTTTTAAAAATAGAAGAGAAACAAGTTACTGAAGCGAAAAACATTGTCCTATTTCCCAAAAATCCAGAATTTAACCTTGTAAACAAGGATATAAATGATTTTTTCCCTGCCCCTGATGGTAAAAAAATAATCTTTAAACTTACAGGAGAAATGGGATGGACCCTCAATTCTTTTAATATTGAAACCAAAGAACAAAAAAAACTTGCGAGCGAACAAGAGCTTAAGCTATTGCAAGAGGATAAAAAAATCAATGAGATTACATTTCTTAATCTTGTCTGGTCTGACGATTCTCAAAGAATTCTTATTGAAATTAGCATAAAGGGTCAAAAACGATATCTTGTCCTTACAACAGAGCCAGAAACAAATCTTTTTATTCTTGACTCTGAAACCAGTATAAAAAAGATTAGTTTTAGCCCAAGTAAATCTGAAGAATTATTCTTTATTGCGCTTGAACCCAAACAAAAATTAACAGAAGAAGACAAAAAATCCAAAATTAGAAAAGAAGTTATTTTTCGTTTAAAGAGTGATGGCCAGCAAGTAATGTTAAAAAATTCTTCTCCTTCTTTTGAGCAAAATATTGTAAGCTATTTGGTTATAAAAGATAATATTGTCTGGCTCACTGATTCTGGATTTCTTTATCTCGGCCGATTAATAAATTCTGATAGAATAGAATTGATTAAAATTCTAAACCTCAAACCAATAAATATTTATGAAGAAACAAATTATCAAATTATTGCTAAAGATTTTTCTAAAATCTTTCTCAAGCGAGACGAAACTCTTTATTATCTAAATCCTGAAACCCATTTATTGGAACAAATCTTTAATTCGATAAAGACAGTAAAATTTTCTCAAGATATGAAAAAGATTATTGTTTCTACTGGTAATCAAATCTGGCTTTTTTATCTAGAAGAAGAGTACGAACAACCTAAAAGAAAAATTGGAGAAAAAATTCTTTTAGCCGGATTTCCAAACGAAATCAACAATCTTTTCTGGTTAAATAATTTCTATATAATTTTCCAAACCAACGAGTCAATAAAAATTGCAGAGATTGATAATCGCTCTAGGGTTAATTTAATTGAACTTACAACATTCCCCTGTTCTTCAATCTCTTGGTCTCAAGAACAAAAAACTCTTCTCGTCTCGAGTGAGAATAATCTCTTTTCTTGCAACGATATTATAAAATAGAGCTTTCGGAAGTCCGATTTTAAACAGTTAATATAAAAAAATATGGCTCGGGGTTTTGGCCCCAAGCCACGATTGTTCTTTTCAGAGTGATGCCACGAACACCATGAAGCGTCCCTCTTCTTCTTTCTCCGCTCTTACTGCTCTAGAGTGAGAAAAAAACAGATAATCTCCACGGGAATCCTTTGAACAACAAGTGCAGCAATCAGCTACAACAATATTCCTCTCTAAAATTCCCTGTTCAATGATCTGTGTTACAATTTCGGAAACTAGATCTGTTCCATTGTAACAACATGGACCAATTCCTGGCCCAATGGCAATCCTCATCGAGGTTGTCGTTACTCCAATCTCTTTCATTCTTTGTATAGTCTTAGCAACGATGCCAAGACGAGTCCCCTTGAGGCCAGAATGGACTAATGACAAGAGGGAATACTTCCGATCATTGCTACCCGTTATAATCACAGGATAACAATCGGCTGGCAAAAGTGCTAATCCGACTCCATGTCGCGCTGTAATTAGACTATCGCATTCAACTCTCTCGCCCACGCTTTCTGAACCAACAAGCCTAATCTTGTCCCCATGTTTTGGAGATATGGTTACGATCGCTTGAGGAGAAAGATCGAAAAAAGACAAAAGACTTTTTCGATTCTCTCTCGCCATATTCGGATCGCCGAAACCATTAGACATATTTCCCGAAGGAAGAGTAGAAAAACCGTGTGAGAGAGAAAGTTCTTCCTCTCCAAACTGGGCTACACCATAGGGCTTGATATCTAAATTAACCCTCTTCGCATCTACTTTTTTGGCCACCTTTATCACCCCTTATTAGATTGAAAATCTTATTGCTAAACAAACAATACCATAGAAATAAAGATTTGTAAAGGTCTTTAAAACAAAAAACCGGGTTTTTAGGCCCGGCTTCTTATTTCAATGTTATCGCTTAGACCATTGTGGTCCTTTTCTGGCTCGTTTAAGTCCGAATTTCTTTCGCTCCCTCATCCTTGGATCTCTAGTTAAAAATCCGGATTTTTTAAGTTGTTTCCTAAATTCTGGATTAAATTTAATCAAAGCACGAGAGAGTCCATGTCTTACTGCTTCCGCCTGTGCATGAGAGCCCCCTCCCTTAACTCTAGCAGAGACCTTGAACTTATCCTCACTGCTTATCATTTCTATGGGTGATAGAAGAATTTTCTGTGATTCAATAGTAGGAAAATAATCTTGATAATTTTTTTCATTTACTAAAAATCCTTCCCCCGATTTAGTCCAAATCCGAATTCTAGCAACAGCTGTTTTTCTTCTTCCTACTGCTTCAATGTATCTCTCTACTTTGGGAGCTTTTTTCTTAATCGGTTTCTTGGATTCAGCAATAGTTTTTTTAATATTCTCAACTGGTTTTTTAACCGACTTTTTAATCGGTTTCTTTTTAGCTATTTTTGACTTTTTTTCTTCTATTTTTTTAGGCATAACTATTAATAAAATGTATTCTTTTTTACAAAGATAATTATAAAAATTATAATTCTACTTTTAATCGCTTTATTTGTTCTGGTCTCAATTTATTCTTGGGTAACATTCCCCAAACTGCTTTTTTAAGCACTTCAACTGGATTTTCTTCAAAAAGTTTACTCAAAGGAGTTTCTTTTAATCCTCCCAGATAACCAGAATGCCTGTAATATATCTTTTGATCCATCTTCTTGCCTGTAAATTTAATTTTTTTGAAATTCTTTATTATTACAAAATCACCGGCATCCTTGTTCGGCATAAAATCTTCTTTGTGTTTGCCTCTCAAAAGGCCAACAATTTCAACTGCTAACCTTCCCAATGGCCTATCTGTGGCATCAATTGTATGAGTTTCTCTTTCCATTATTTAACAAATTCAATAATAGCGATTTTTGCTCCATCGCTCGCCCTGGGTCCTTTTTTGATAATTCTTGTATAACCCCCTGCGCGATTCTTGTAAGAAGGAGCAATTTCTTCAATTAATTTTTTAACTGTTGGATTAGAAAAAATCTTTAACAATTCCCTTCTCGCAGCCAAATCACCTTTTTTTGCTTTAGTTATTTTCTTCTCAACAAAAGAAGAAAGTTCTTTTGCTTTTGCCTCGCTAGTCTCAATTCTACCATTTAAAATCAAGGCTCTAGCTAGACTCTTTAGTAAGGCCTTTCTTTGTCCTGATGTTCTGTGAAATTTTCTCCCGACTTTTCGTTTTTTCATCTTTTATTTTTTCTTCTTGGGTTTGGTCGCTTTTTTCAATACAACTTTATTTTTAATCGCTTTTTTTGTCTTCTTCTCTACTTTTTTGACTGGTTTTTCTTTCTTTACTTTCTTTACTTTCTTCACCTTCTTTTCTGTCTTTTTAATTGGTTTTTTTATCAAAACATCTTTCTCTCCAAATATCAAAGAAAAATGATTAACTAAAATTTCAGTCGCCTCTATCAATGCCTGTTCTGGAGATATCGTGCCATCACTTTTTACAGTTATAAACAGACGATCAAAATCAGTTCTTTCTCCTACTCTCATATTTTCAACCCGATAATTAACATTTTTGACTGGTGTATAAATAGCATCTAGACTAATTTGTCCGATCTCTAATTTTTCTTTTTCTCGCATTTCTCTTGGTTCATATCCTACTCCTTTCTCAACTAAAATTTCCATCTCTAAATCTGCTTTTTTATCGGTAAGAGTGGCAATGTGTAAATCTTTGTTAATTAATTCTATTTGAGATGGCAATTCAAAATCAGATCCTTCTACATCTTTTTCTCCATGAACTTTTAATACAGCTCTCTGTGGCTCATCTCCATAAAGCTTGAAACGAAGATTTTTCAGATTAAGACAAATATTGATGACATCTTCCATCACGCCTGACAAAGTAGCAAATTCATGCTGAACTCCTTTTATGTTCACTCGAGTAATTGCGGCCCCAGGAAGAGAAGAAAGGAGAACTCTACGCAAAGTATTGCCTATTGTAATGCCATAGCCAGGATAAAGTCCTTCTATCACAAAAGTAGATTGATTTTCCTTTTTTTCAATAACTTTCGGTGGCTTGGGTAATGAAATCATAATATAAAAATGATTAATTATTATCTTGAATAAAATTCAAAAATAGATGAAATCTCTGCTGGTGGACTTGCCTCTTCTAGTGTTGGCAAACCGATTACTTCTCCATCAACTTTCTTTTTGTCTAATTTAAGCCAAACAGGCGCTTCATATTTTTTTAAAGAAACATCTAATCTTTTAAATATTTCCTTATCCTGAAATTTTGGACAAAAACTTATTTTATCTCCTTTTTTAGCTGTAAAACTAGGAATATCAACTTTCTTGTCATTAACCAAGAACTGACCATGAGAAACCATCTGGCGAGCTTGAGTGCGATTAATAGCAAAGCCCAATCTAAAAATAATATTATCTAAGCGGGTCTCTAATTTTTGAATTAAAAGCTCCGCAGGATTCTCCCCTGTAGAAGAAGCCCGACGAGTTCTCTCAAGAACATCTTTAGCATACTTACTAAATTGTCTCTCTCTTAATCCATACCAATTTCTTAACTTTTGCTTTTCTCTTAACTCCTTACCATATTCTGATAAAGGTCGTCCTCTTTTTTTCTTTACTAACCCAGGAGGATATGCCTTTTTAATCATTGGACATTTAGCAGAAAAACACTTTTCTCCTTTTAAGAATAGTTTCCTTCCTGCTCTTCGACAAATTTTACATTTTGCGTCTTTCATTTGACTTAAATCCTCCCGCTCCCGTCCTCCCTACTAGAAAGGCGAGGGCGTAGTGGGATTTTAATTTCTTCTTTTCTTGGGGAGACGGCAACCATTATGAGGAATTGAAGTAACATCCTCGAGAGAAACAATGTTTACGCCGTGTGCAACTAAGGCTCTAACAGCTGATTCGCGTCCTCCTCCAATTCCTTTAACTTTAATACTTATCTCTTCTATCTTTAGTTTTTGAATAGTCTGAGCCATTAACTCTGCAACTCTGTTAGCAGCATAAGGCGTGCCCTTTTTTGTTCCCTTAAAACCAACTTTCCCAGCACTAGCCCAAAACAAAACGTTCCCTTGTTCGTCGGTAAGAGTTAATATCGTATTATTATAAGAGGAGAAAACATAAACAAATCCTTTTTTTAAATATTTTTTAAGATTTGGAGAAGATGCAACTTTTTGCATCTTTGATTCAATCTCTTCTTTCTCTTTTAATAACTCTTCTTGACTTTTTTTAATAACTTTTTTCTTTCCCATATGTCAATTCTGCCCAAAAAGGCAAATGAATGATAATGAATGTGGCCCGATCGGCTGCAGGACTAAACACCTCTCTCAAGGCGAGTCGCCAATTGACTCTTTTTATTCAAGATTAATTCAAGAATATATATTTATACATTAATGAATCAAGGTTCTTGAGGAGTGAAACGACGAAAGGTTCTTATATATTTATTTCTTAGCGAATCAAGGTTCTGCCGTAGGCAGGTTCTTACTTCGGCGCAGGAGCGCCTTTACGTCCCGAACCAACTGTTTTTCTTAAATTACCTCTTACTGTTCTTGAATTTACTCTAGTGGTCTGTCCTCTCACTGGAAGCCCTTTCTTATGACGCAGTCCTCTCCAAGAGCCAATATCTTTTAATCTTTTTATAGACATCATGCGAATTTTACGAATCTCTCCCTCAACTTTATATTTTGAAGTAATAATCTCTTGAATTTTATGTGCTTCATCATTCTTCAAACTATCCACTTTTCTATCGGCCTCAATACCTGCTTCCATTAAAATTTTTTTACTCGAAGTACGTCCTATTCCGAGAACATAGGTTAATCCAATCTCTATTTGTTTATTAGGAGGCAAATTAACGCCTGATATTCTTACCATAAATTACTTCCCCTGTCTTTGTTTGTGTTTGGGATTTTTACAAATAACATAAACTCGTCCTTTTCTTCGCACGATTTTACATTTATTACAAATTTTTTTTACTGAAGATCGGACTTTCATAATAAAAAACAAATATTCCTATATTTGCAAAAGCAATTAACGAATTATTTTAAAACTATATATTCGATACAAATTTTTATTTCTTTCTATAGACTATTCTTCCCCTATCGTCTTCAAGAGAGGCCATTTCTATTGTTACTCTATCTCCTGGCAGAATTTTAATTCTGTGTATTCTTAATTTGCCAGCCAAATGAGCAAGCACCATTTTGCCGTTCTCAAGTTTAACTCTAAAAAGAGTGCTTGGTAACGCCTCCTCAATTATTCCATCTATTCTATTTGTTTCTTTTTTTGGACTCATTAACAATAGTGATTAAAAGCATAACATTATTTAATTTGAGAGTCAACTATTTTACTCAAACATTACAATTACTTCAACTTCTGTCGGTTCAGCGGCGACACTTCGTGCCCAAAATGGCTTGAATTCAATTACTGGTGGTTTTAATAATCCCGGACAAATTTCTAATGCGTATCTTGCAATATCACGTTTCCCGCGACCTCTAGCAATTTCTTTTAAAGAATCCTTATCTATCTTGGAGTAAACGTTAATAGAAATTTCTAATTTTCCCTTGATATCTTTTCCTTTAATATCTGTGGCACCTCCTAAAATTTGTTTTTCTTCTGGCAAAAACTTGACTGTTAAAAGTTCTTCTATAAAATCCTTACTTGCGGATAAACTAGAGATAGCGTACTCTTTGGCAAATTCTAAAAGAAAATTAGTTCGTATCTTAAGCCCTTTTGCCTTAACTTTTATTTCGTAAAGAAAAACATCCATTTCTTGTCCTTCTTTAGCATTTAATGCCATTCCTTCAATCAATTCTAATTCAATGCTATCGTCTAGTATCTCAAAATCGGGGCCAACTTCATCCTCTAGTGCTGCTTTGATTTCTTGACGTGCTACTTCTAAAAGTTGTTTTTTTGCGTTTTCAAAGCTTTCTTCAGTAACCTTATAAACGATATTTTTTCTTCCTCCTTCCATGTTAGAAAAAGATCTACCAAAAATATCGTAATACAATTGTGGAGGAGCAAAATTTCTTAAGCCAGGCACAGAGAAAACACATTGTTCAATATTATATTCGTCTCCAGCCTCACTAGCTATAACAGGAGCATCGATATATCCACCAACAGGAATAGTCGCCTTTTGTTGGATATGAAACTGACGAGCCGGTTCGCTAGAAGAGAGAAATCTCGTGCCTTCCACCAGGCTAACGGTTCGTGTGTGTTTGTTATAAATTCTAATTATTCCTTTAGCTTTTTCCTCAACGCTAACCTCAGAAGAAGAAAATTCTTTAGTAAATGTTTTTTCTATTTCCACGGGAACAGCAGGAATAATAGTTTCAGATAAATCAGTGGGAGACAAAAGAAATTCAGAACTAGAGGTAGAAAAAACAACATTTGCGTTAAGTGTTAATTTGTCTATGTGGGGAAAAAGCTCTATTCTGACTACTGTTCCAACAGAAAAAAACCAATAAATAACAATAGCAAATATTATCAAAACCGAAACAAATAAACCCCTCTTTTTGGAAAAAACAAATTGTTGCTTTTTTTCTTTTTTGTCCTCTATTCTGGCGGACTTTTTGACCAAAACTTTTTCAGACCTACCCAATATTTCTTCTCTTTTCCTTGGCGGAATAATATCGTAAATTTTCTTTTTTATCATATTAACTTAATTTTGCCTTAATTCTTCTAATCCCAGAGCCAACCGACTCCTGTTTAATAATCTTAAATTGCCCAAGTTCGCCAGTGCGACCAACGTGCGGTCCAGCGCAAATTTCTTTAGAAAAATCACTTATTGAATAAACGCTCACTGTTTCTGGATATTTCTTTTTAAAAAATGATAAAGCTCCGCTTTTAATTGCTTGCTGAAGTGATAATTTTTCTTTCCTAATTTCTAAATTTTCTTTAATCTTTTCATTAATTAAATCCTCTACTTTTTCTATTTCTTGGTTAGTCAATTTTCTATCAAAGGAAAAATCAAATCTTAATCGTTCTTTTGTAATATCGGAACCCATTTGTCTTACATTATTCGTTAAAATCTTCCGTAAAGCAGAATGTAAAAGATGTGTGGCAGTATGTAATTTAATGGCTTCTTTGTTTTCTACCTCTTTTCCAATGCCGCCAAACTTCTTTTCTGCCCCTGCCCGAGAAATCTCCTGATGTTTATTCCGTTCATTTCTAAATCCTTTTTCGTCCACTAAAAATCCTTTTTCTTTAGCAAGCTCTTCGGTAAGCTCTAAGGGGAATCCATAAGTTTCGAAAAGATTGAATGTCTCCTCTCCGCTAATCATTGTTTTTTCTTTTTTGTTTGCTAAAAGTTTTTCAAATTGAATTAATCCTCTGTCTAGTGCTTTACTAAAATCTTCTTCTTCTTTTTGAATAACTCTAAGAATGTCTTTTTCTTTAAATTCTAGTTCTGGATAAACATTTTTATAAAGTTCAATCACTTTTTTAGCTAAATCGGTTAAAAGATTTTCGCTACCATTTAAAACCTTTTTGCATCTTATGGCTTTTCTTAATAATCTCCTTAAAATATATCCTTTGTCAACCTTGGAAGGCATAATTCCCCCGCTTATTAAAAAAGAAGCTCCTTTAATATGGTCAGCAATAATTCTTGCTTCTTTAGATCTTTCATCCTTGCCAATTATATTAATAAGCGGCTTAAATAAATCTGTTTCAAAAATTGTCTCCTTGCCTTGACTTGCAGCAGCTAATCGTTCCAATCCTAGACCAGTGTCAACCCCCTTTTTCCCTCCTTTTTCTCCTATAGAAAAAATATCCTTATTACTATCTTGATAATACTCATTAAAAACTAAACTCCATAATTCAACAAATCTTCCGCAATCACAACCCACTGAACATTCTTTTCCTTTTTCGCAAGGTTTGTTTCTTAATTCAAAATAAATATCTATTGTTGGTCCACAGGGACCTTCTATACCTGTTGGTCCCCAAAAATTATCTTTTCTTCCCATGGCAATAATTCTCTGCTCTGGAATATTATTGCTTATTAAAATTTCTTTTGATTTAATATCCTCTGGCGCCTGCAAATCACCTTTAAAATAGCTAAACCACATTTTATCCATTGGCAATTTACATTTCTCAAGAAAAAATTCAAGCGCCAATTTAACTGTATCTTCTTTAAAATAATCGTCAAAACTAAAATTGCCGAGCATTTCAAAAAAAGTAAGATGGCTATTATCTCCAACATCGTCAATGTCAGAGGTTCTTAAACATTTCTGACAACTTGCTACTTTCTTACCGTAAAGCGATTTTTCCTCCAGATAATATGGCTTAAATTGCTGCATTCCAGAAGTAGTAAAAAGAACTGATGGATCGCTGGGAATCAGCGAAAAAGAAGGCACAATTTTATGTCCTTTTTTCTCAAAAAAATCCAAAAATTCTTGACGCAGAAGATTAGAATCCATTATTAATTCTTTTAACTAAACCTGTCGGCAACAATTGAAGCAACATATGCATCTGGTTTTATCTTTGCCTCAAAACCATTACTATTAATTAAACCAACTAACTCTTTTATCATATCGCGAGTGGCTCCATTCTTGCCAATATCAGCATGTATGTAACGAAATTGATAATTAGGCAAATCATTAAGAGAAGGGGCCTTTTTTTCAATTGCCTCTCTCAAAACTAGTGCTAATCGACAAGAAAGCAAAACTTCTTCTAGAATTCGTTCGTGAAGATTGTGAAATTTCCGATTTTTATATTTTACTTTTTTCAAAAAAAATCTCCCTCCCCAACCCTTTCTCAAAACAACTATAGCGATAGGAAAAGACGGCTCCTCTGAAGAAGAGGAATCGCATCCCACAATGATTTCGTAATTATGTTCCGGCTGTTCTTGAATGTATAAAAAGATTTCATCTAAAACTTTTTGGAAATCTAGATCTCCCTTTGTAGGGTTATAAAATTTTCCTGATATTATGTCTTCCACGATTTGAATTTTATCAAAATTTCTTTAAAATAGCAATAAATTCGTTAACTTTTAGAGAAGCACCGCCGACAAGCACTCCATTCATCGTCGATTCCTTGATATAGCCCTCAATGGTAGAAAAATTGACACTTCCTCCGTAAATAATTTTCACTTTTTTTAATATCTGTTGGTTATAGAGACTTGCTAAAATTTTTTTTATTAGAAGACTTATACTCATCGCCTCATCATAGGCACAATTTTCCCCTGTGCCAATTGCCCAAATCGGCTCATAGGCAATTATAATTTTTTCTACTTGATTTCTGGAAATATTCTCTAATCCCTCTCTTATCTGTGTTTTTAAAATTTGAAATGTTTTGCCCGTTTCTTTTTGCTCTTCAGTTTCTCCAATACAAAAAATAGGTACAACTTTTTGACCTAAACAGGCTGTTATCTTCTTATTGACCGTTCTATTTGTTTCTCCCATAATCCTTTTCTCGCTATGCCCTACTATAGCGTACCTACAGCCAACATCTTTAAGCATTCTAGCCGAGACTTGTCCAGTAAAAGCTCCTTCTCTCCAAAAAACATCCTGGCTTCCCAACTTTATTCTTTTCCCTATTATTTTTCTTAGTTCAGATAAAAAAATAAAAGGTGGACAAATGACTATATCTACTTTTCTTTTTTTGTCTAATCCCTTTTTTATTCTAAGCAAAAGACTCTTCGCTTCAGTAAGAGTTGAGGGATTTGCTTTCCAGTTGGCAATAATCAAGGGTCTCATATTGTCTGTTTTTTCAGATATTCCGCCGCTTTTTCCGGCTCAATAGTAGAAATTTCAATGCCAGTACACATTTCGAAACCAGCCATAGTCGCCGTTTTCGGCGCAACAACCCAGTGCCAATGATAATAATCGTGATTCCTGCCATCGCAAGGCGCAGTGTGAAGATAAAAATTATAAGAAGGATCGTCTAATCCTTTATTGAGCTTTCTTAGCACAACAAAAAATGCTTCTGCCAAATATTTTTTTTGCTCGTCTGTAATCCTTTCAAAATAAGGAGAATGCTCTTTCGGGGTAATAGAAATTTGAAAAGCAGAAGTAGACGCAAAGGGACAAATAACCAAGAATTCTTTGTTCTCAAATATTAAACGCTTTTTATTCTTTCTATCGTCTTCATTCATTAAACAATAGGCACACTTTTTGTGATGCTTATAATATTCTTTCGCACCGGTTAAACTCCTTTTAATTTTAGGATCAAGTACGGGCGTAGCAATAATTTGAGAATGCGGATGAGCTACAGATGCTCCAGCTTCAACACCGTGATTATGAAAAATAGAAATATAATTAAAATGTGGTTCTTTCATCAACTCAACGTATCTCGCTTGATAAACATCTAAAACCTCTTTAACTTCTTCAAGATTAAATCCTGCTATTTGGCGAGTATGATCTCGCGTTACCACAACCTCAGCTGAACCATAAGCATTCATAAGAGAGTGAATCCCCTCTTTTCTAATATCGCGTCCGTTTTCTTTTGAAAAAGCGGGATATTTATTTGGAATAACAACTACTGTCCAATCTTTAGGAATCCTTGGTCTTTTATTCTTTCCATTATCATAAAAATATAATTTTAATTTTCCTTTGCGAGAAATCAAAAGAGGCGGTGCTTGTGTCTTGATGTTGCAAAAAAAACAATCTTTTTTAGGAACTGTTTTTATTATCCTCTTTTCTTTTTTGAAGGTTTCTGGTCTTTGAGCTCTACCAGTGGCAATGACAACCCAATCACCAGATATTAGCGAGAAACGAAGTTCTGAAGAAATTTTTGGTTTTTTAGTGCTTGACATATTTACCTAAAATTAAATTTTTTCTAAGTTTAATCATATCCAAAAACATTTTAATAACATTCTTTAATTTAACCTTGCTTTCTAAATCGTTGACCCATCTTATCGGAACTTCTTTAATCTTATAACCCAATCGTTTTGCTAAAATTAAACTTTCAACATCGAAATTAAAACCATCTGTCTTTACTTTAGAAAAAATATCTTCTGTTGCCTTGGCAGTGAAACCCTTAAATCCACATTGAGTATCCTCAATTTTCCAAAGACCAATAATAAACTTTCTAATTAGTTTAAAACTATCTCCAAAAATAACCTTTCTTATCCATGGTTGAGGCGGATCAAGAACCGCTCCCTTAACGTCCCGAGAACCGATGACAACATCGAAGTCCTGCTCAAACCAGGGCCACATTTTTTCTACTTGATCAACAGAAGTAGAATTATCTGCATCTGTAAATAATCTATAGTTCCCTTTTGCCTCAAGTATGCCTTGCCTGACTACATATCCTTTGCCGTGATTCTCTTTGTTATCAATTAATCTTAAATTAGGAATTTTAGATTCTAAATCTTTTACAACTTGAGCGGTGTTATCTTTAGAACCATCGCTAACAACTATTATTTCATAATCGTAGTTTTGTTTTGTAAGATAAGTGCTAATAGAACTAAGGGTTTTTGGTACTCTCTTTTCTTCGTTATAAGCGGGAATAACAACAGATAATTTCATAAAATTATATTAATAATTTATCGTCAATTAATCATTCTTCTATTGTATCAGAAAATTGAAAAAAATAAAGCGAGAGACACT
>CAYRCT010000002.1:0-40650 GCA_964422845.1 uncultured Candidatus Saccharibacteria bacterium
TTTAATTAAAACAATTTAAATTTATTATGCGAAATCCAGAAAACTTTGAACCACAATTAGAACCAGAATCAGAACCGCAACCAGAGTCAGAGTCAGAATCAGAAACAGTGACAAATGAAGAAGAAACAGAAGTAGAATCTTCTTTAACGGAAAAACGATTTAAAGAAATAGAACAGGAAGTTGACCAAATGGACGATTTTTTAGGATCTCCAGTAGATTCTGAGATAAAAGACACGGTAATTGCGTTAAATGCATGGGAACTCCCTACTTCTGCCTCTTGCGAGGGGCACGTGATACCAGGGCGTGTCCCAGTTCCTTGGGTTGAGATAACAGCTCCTGATGAGCCAGAAGAGAGATTCAAGGGAGATGTAAAACTTTCTGAAGAGATAGCTAAAAAATATGATGTTTCTTCTGAAGATGTAAGGAGAAACATCCATCCTGAAGCATATCTAGAGTGGGTAAAAAAGAGTACCAACGAAGAGACCGAAGAATACAAGGAATGGAATTTACAGAATGAAGAACTATGGCAGAGAATAAAAAAGTCCTTAAATGAATTTTATAACGAAAGAGAGAATAAGGTGGGAGAGGATAGATTAATCTTAGGCGATTGGCACGATGGGTTCAGAATTTCTAATAAAAATGAGGGGCATAATCATGTTCCAGAAAATCTTTCAGAAGAGGAAAAAGAAATTTTAGGCAAAAGATTAAAAATTCGTCAAAAAGAAATGCAGGAATTTGCTAAATTTTTGAAAAAAAATTATCCAAAATATATTTCTGGAAAAACAAAGGTTTAAATGTTATTAAATTGTAATCTTTAAAAGGTCGGATTAGATAATTATTAATTTTAAATAAATATGACCAATCAAGAGAAACCATTACCAGAATCAGGGAGGGAGACAGAGGGGGCAGTCGAGGAAGATGAGGCAAGAGTCGAGGAAGAGGCAATCTTTGATGAATTGAGCAGAGAGAGAGACACTAGTCTGTTTGAAAAATATTCGGAGAAGATGGAGTTTAGCGATGATTTAAAAGAGACTGTTGATAAACATCTTTTATGGGAAGCAGACGAATCAAAAGAAGAATTCGTTACTACTTGGGCTGAAGACAATAGAGAGAGAATAAAGGGCGATAAGGGGGTGGATATAGAAGAATGGGATATGCCTGCTAAATTCAAATTGTGCGAAGAGCAAGGAGGATTTGAGAAACTAAAGACAGACGAACAATACCAAGAGCAGTATGACGAGATTAAGAACATAGACACGCTCTTATATGACTTAAAAAAGGATAATATTCCGGCAGATAGTCAAATTTTAATCTTAAATAGATTGAGTCACAGGGTAGAAAAGACGGAAAATGAGTTAGACGAGGCCCAAAAACAAGGTAAAGAGATAGAAGCAATAGCTAAGGAGGGAGAGTTAAGAGAATTATTGCAAGCGACTCAAGAGATAAGTCAAAAATTTAGCAAAGACGACTTAGAGAAGACAGCTGAAGATGAAGGACTTAAATCATTGATTAAGTCCTTTGGCGGGAAAGAAGATTATACTAATGATAGGTTCTCCAAAGAAAGAGATGATTATGTTGATGAGAATTTAGAAAACGAGTTAGAAAAAGCGGGAGAAAACGGAGGATATCTGCAGGTCTTGGGTTACAGTATGGAGACAAAGGGGTTTTTAAGAAAGAAAACAATTATTACAAACGAGAAAGGAAATGTAGTTCGTACTTTCGCGAGACCAGAAGGAGCGGTTCAGTTTTTAAAAATAAAAGGAGAAGGAAAAATAAGGGAAGATTTAAAGAAGCAATTTGAAGAAGAAATAGGCAAAGACTGGGAAGATTTAAAAACAGTCGAGATTGAAAAAGCTATGCGTCTAGAGGTTAAGAATTTTGCTCACTCTCCAGAGAAAGCAGAAAAAGGCATTGAGTTCTTATATCAGGAGGCGAGACAGAAGTTAATTCAAGAATTTAAAGAAAAGGAATTACAGAAAGACTTTAAGGATGAGAAGAAAGAAAAGAGTGAAAGAAAAAAAGAGAAAGATATAGAAAGCAAAGAAGATAAAAAAGAAGCAGGAGAATCTGTGGAGAAATTTACAAAAGATTTATTAGAAGGAGAAGGCCCGTTTAAGAATTTGGAGGGCAGATGGGCTACTGATGAAAACGAGATAAGAAAATTTTGTGATAGCATAGGTCTTTCTACAGAAGCTTTAGATCCTGTCGAAGGGGAAATGCGTAAGAAAGGAATGGTTTATGAAAAGAGGAAAGGAATAGGATTGATAGCATTTTTTATAGAACTTTTCTTTCAGTTAATGCAAGCCATTGCTAAAGAGGAAGAGAAAAAAATAAAGGAATAAAAAGCAAAAAAATAATCAAAACAATATGACTAATCTTTTGATCAATAACTCGGGTTTGACCAAATCTATTGAGGAGGCCAATATTGAGCAAGCTGATAAAGATTTTTTGCTTTCTAAATTACCAGAGATGGACGAGAAAACAAGAATATCGCTTTTTAAAACTCTAGGCGAGATTTGTCTTTTAGACGCAGAAGAAGAACAAGCCAAAGAGAGGATAAGAAAGCACTGGGTGAAATAGCGCTTAATTTTAGAGATTATTAAGCGCGACTTGTATAAATTGATTCCAGATGGGGCCGGCTATGGTGACTCCGGGTTTTCGAGCAGTGGAGCTATTGTCATTGTTTCCGGTCCATACGCCTACTGCTATAGAGTGGGTGTAACCAATAGTCCAGGCGTCTCTATACCCATCCGTAGTTCCTGTTTTGGCAGCTACCCAATTGTTTGGGAAATAAAGACGTGATTTTGCTCCGAACATTGGAGTTCTTGCCACATTGTCAGAAAGAATATCGTTAATTGTTTCGGCAATTTCTTCATTCAAAACCCGTCTTGGGGTTTTTTTGTTTTCCTCTATTATATTTCCATAACGATCTTCAATTTTCAATATGCCTGTATAAGGAATTTTAAGTCCATTGTTGGCAAAAACTCCGTAAGCAGAAACCATGTCTATGAGTTTTACTTCTCCAGCCCCTAGAACTAACGATGGTCCATAAAATGAAGGTTTTTCATTTAGTGTAGTAATCCCTAAATCATGCGCTGTATCAATGGTATCTCCGATACCGGCAGCAAGAAGAACTTTAATTGATGGTATATTTAAAGATTGAGCTAGTGCTTGCCGTATAGTTACTGGTCCCCTGTATAGTCCGTCATAGTTTGTTGGGATATAATCTTTGTCGCCCCATTTGCCAAAATTAGTTTTTTCATCAACGAAAATACTGTCAGGAGTGTAGCCCTTTTTAAAAGCGGTAGCATAAGCAAACGGCTTAAAGGCGGAACCTGGCTGTTGTCCTTGTCCATAAGTGGCTACATTAACTTTCGGTTCAAATTTGCAATTGAAACCCGGCGTGCAATCCTCGGGATATGGGTCAGCAAAATAATCTTTTGATCCGACCATGGCTAAAATTTCTCCATTTTTAGGATCAATGGCCACAAGGGAAGCGTTATAAGATCTATACATTTTATTTCTTTCTACTCCTTCTTTAACTGCCTTTTCTGCTGATTGTTGGAGATCCAAATTAAGAGTGGTGTAAACTTTTAAACCGTGTTCTTTTAGAAAACTGCTTCCATACTTTTGATATAAATAATTTTCAATATAAAGAATAAAATGAGCCGCTTTTCCAAAGGCAAAGCCCGGTTCAGTAAATTCAATTTTTTGTTCTTTTGCGCTTAGTGCCTGTTCTTCAGAGATATAACGCTCTTCAGTCATTCTGTTTAAGACATAATTTTTTCTATTAAGTAAGTTTTCCAGATTTGGGCCATAAGGATAATAATAGCTTGGAGCACGGATAAGCGAGGCAAGAATAGCCGCTTCAGCTATGCTAATTTCCTGTAAAGGCTTATTAAAATATGTGCTATTGGCTTCACCGACTCCGTAAATATTCGGTCCGAACGATACCTGATTAAGATACCATTCTAAGATCTGTTCCTTTGAATAACGCCTTTCAAGCTCTAGAGTAAGAATTGCTTCTCTGACTTTTCTTTGAACTGTTTTTTCAAGAGATAAAAAAGTTGAACGAATAAGTTGTTGACTAATAGTAGATGCACCCTGAACCGGCTTTCTTAATTTTATATCAATTAAAATAGCTCTACCAACAGCTCGAAAGTCTACACCTTTGTGGTTGTAAAAGTTGGCATCTTCTGTTGCTAAAACAGCATTAATGAGATGCTCTGGTATTTCAGATAAAGTAACTGTTTCTCTTTTCTCTTCTTCAAAAATAGTTCTAAGCAGAGTTTCTCCTGTGCGATCATATATTCTTGTAGGCATTACTTGTTCCCTTTCATTGAACATTTCGGGTCTAGGAAGGTCTTTAGCATAATAAATAAAAAATCCTAATCCGATAAATCCAGTTATTAGGATAAAGAATAAAAATAAAAGCCCCAAACTTTTTATAAACCGTTTTAGCTTTGCTTTTTGGTTATATGTTTGATGATGGTAATTTTTTTGAGCCATTTAGATAGAGGAAAACCCCTTTGCTGGGCAAAGGGGTTTTTGTGATTAAAGCTCTTCTGTAACTTCCTCTGTTGTCTCTTCCTCAGGCTTTTCTTCTGTCTCTTCCTTGGTCTCTCCCTCAGTATCTTCTCCTGTCTC
Source organism: uncultured Candidatus Saccharibacteria bacterium (assembly GCA_964422845.1). Taxonomy (GTDB): domain Bacteria; phylum Patescibacteriota; class Minisyncoccia; order Minisyncoccales; family PEYH01; genus JAYENY01. The sequence continues at coordinate 4,648 of CAYRCT010000002.1, forward strand.
TTCCTCGTTAGTTAAGGTTTCTAAACCTTTATCTTCGTATTCCATGATTATTAAATTTTTTTAATTTTAATAGTAGATTGTAAGCGACCTTTTCCTACGTATTGCCATTATATGTATATACAAGCCTTTGTCAAGTGTTTTTTGGTCGTTTTGGTTTTTTAGGAAGGTAACTATAAGAAATCGCAAGACCCAGGGCATCTGCTGCATCATCTGGCCTCGGAATATCCCTGAGTTTAAGCAGAATTTTTACCATTTTTTGAACCTGTTTTTTGTCTGCCCTGCCATAACCAACAATATTCATTTTTACCTGTAGGGGAGTGAATTCGTAGATTGGAATTCTTTTTTTGGCTGCGGCCAGAAGAACTACTCCCTTAGATTGACTTACGGGAATTAGCGTTTTTGCGTTTTTAAAAAAAAATAGCTTTTCTATTGCTAAGACGTTCGGTTTGTATTCTTTTATCAATTTGTTTATTTGATTGAAAATTTGATTTAAACGAATTTCAGGAAGATCATCAGGAGATGTTTTAATACATCCGCAAGCAATAAATGTAATTTTTTCTTTTGTTTCTTTTATCACGCCAAATCCAGTAGTGGCTGTTCCCGGATCTATGCCTAGAATAATCATTGTTTTACATTAGAGAATACTTCATGTACATCATCATTGTCTTCCAAGTCAGAAAATAATTTTTTTATAGAATCATTTTCTTTTTCGTTAACAGTTATCTCCTCTTTCGATACCCAACCTAATGTGCTTGATTCTATGCTTAAGCCACTTGTTTCTATTTCCTTTTTAATTTGCGCTAGCTTGTTTGGTTCGGTAAAAATCTCTAAAAAGTTTTTTTTCCACCTCATGTCATCAGCCCCCACTTCAATGGCTGTCATTTCTAATTTTTCTTTTTCTCTTTCTCCCTCGTCTACAACTATTATTCCCGTATTTTTAAATTGCCACTTTACAGAGCCTTCTTCTGCTAACTTGGCATTATTTTGGCTTAAAATTTGTTTGATTTCACCCAGCGCCCGATTTTTATTGCTCGTAATTCCGATTATAATTAGAGCGCTTTTGGCTGGGCCATATGCTTCAAAACAAAACTCCTCTAGTGTTTCTCCTTCAAGCTCTCCTGTTCCCTTCTTAATAGCCCTATCAATATTCTCGTTCGGCATATTGACTCTTTTAGCTTGCTCTATTGCCATCCGTAATCCGGGATTCATATCTGAATCTCCTCCATTTTTTGCGGCGAGTGAAATAACACGAGAAAGCTTAGAGAAGATTTTCCCCCGTTTTTTGGCGGCAGCTTCTTTGGTGTGCTGAACTGTTTTAGCGTGACTATGACCACTCATGTTTTGATTAAATTAATGTATTTTTATCTTATCCTTTTTCTGTTTAATTTTCAACCAAATAGCGAAGATAAGCATTGAAGCAAACGAAGAGACGACCAAACCGATTATTAATAGAAAAGAAAATCCTGAACCATTAGAAACCGTCGAAACTGTTTTTATATTTTTTTCTTTTGTGATTTTCGTTTTAGGACTGTTCTCTTGAGCTGGTGTGCCTCCGGTTTTCTGACTTGTTTTCCAATTGTTTGAATCTGATTCAAATAAGATTGAATCAATTCGTTCCATTGTTTTTTTAGTCTCATTACTACCGTTAAACCAACCCAAAAGGCAATCTGTCTCATCAACTATTTCCCCAAGATTATTTAGAAGAATTAAATGCTCGCCTTGATTATTTAGTCCCCCTTTATAAATTTGGTGAGCAGAAATTTCAGGAACAGTAGTGTCATCAGTTCTCTCTAATAAAAAATAGGAGCGCGCTCCTATTTTTCCTGATAACTCTATTTTTGGACTGTCGTCTTTCGCTTTTAAAATCCACTTATCAAGCGAAATAGGCGAGTCAGTTGGATTATATAATTCAATCCACTCATTTTGCCACTGTTCTTCTGTCCCCATCCATGCGATTTCGTTAATAACGATTCTTTTTTCTTGACCTGAAACAAAATTGACTGGGAAAATAGTCAGTATTGCGAAAATTAAGAAAAGATAAGTTAAGATTTTAATGTTCAAATAATTTTTGATTTTTAGAGAAAGGTTTTTTGAGATGTTTGTAGGCTTTTTGGGTGGCTGTTCTACCCTTGGGGGTTCGGCTTATTAAGCCAAGCTGTAGAAGATACGGTTCATAAACTTCTAAAATATTATTTTCTTCTTCAGAAGCGGTAGCTGCTAATGCTTGAAGCCCCACTGGTCCGCCTTGGAATTTTTCTATAATAATTTCTAAAAGTTTTCTATCTTTGGGCTCAAGTCCTAATTCGTCTATCTCCATTTCTTTTAGTCCGAAACGAGTGATTTTTTCATCAATTATCCCCTTACCCTCCACTTGGGCAAAATCCCTGATTCTTTTCAAAAGTCGGTTGGCTACGCGAGGAGTAAATCTGGAACATTGACTAATAATCTCAATAGCTGATTGATCTATCTCTGTTTTTAAAACTTTAGCTGATTTTTTTATAATTTCTTGAATGTTTTTTGGCTCATAAAAATCAATTTGAAATGTAGCTCCAAACCGACTTCTTAACGGAGACGAGAGCAGTCCGATTCTTGTTGTTGCTCCAATTAATGTAAAACGAGGAATTTCTATTTTTAATATTTTTGCCATAGGCCCTGTGCCGGTCATGATATTAAGATTAAAGTCCTCCATTGCAGGATAAATGATTTCTTCACAAATTTTATTTAATCTATGTATCTCATCTATAAAAAGAACATCTCCGTCAGAGAGAGATGTTAAAATAGCGGCTAAATCTCCTGGTCTTTGGATTGATGGTCCAGAACTGGTTTTTATATTAGTCCCAGCTGTTTGAGCAACAAGATGAGAAAGGGTTGTTTTTCCAAGACCGGGTCCACCGCAAAAAAGCAAATGATCAACGGCTTCCTTTCGTTCTTGAGCCGCTTTCAGCATTATTTGAATATTCCTTTTTATTTTTTCTTGACCAACAAAGTCGTCCCACTTTTTTGGTCTTAATGTTTGATCGAGAGCATGTTCCTTTTCTAGAATAGAGTATTTTTCTGAAGGAGGGGAGTTTTGAGAATCTAAGGAAGCGTTATTTTGCTTGACAATCATTTTGTTTTTTAGTATAATAATAACATCCCTGGTTGAATAGGGGTTTTTCTTAGATCGGGTAAGCTGGCTCTGGCTGGGTTATTCCTCGGGAAAATTCTGGTCTTTGTGGTTATGAAGATATTTCAGCCAGGGTTTTTGGTTTTTATTCACCAGTTACCCGATTTATTTCTTCTATTGTGGTTACTCCTTGAAGAACTTTAATCAAGCCATCTTGACGCATGTATAGCATTCCGTTCTTAGATATTAATTCTTCAATCTCAAAAATAGCTGGATTTTTTAAAATAAGCGCCTCAACCTCTTTTGTTATTAAAAATGCCTCAAAAATTCCTACTCTTCCTTTGTATCCAGTAAAATTACAGTCTTCGCATCCTTTAATCTTAGGGATGCGAATTCCTTCTTTAATATTCAAATTAGAAAGAATAGATTTAGGCACATTTTTAAGACTCTTTTTTATTTTTTCTTTTTCTTCTGCGGAAGCAGGCATTAAGGTCGAGCATTTTTTACAAACCTTTCTAACTAATCGCTGGGCAACTATCATATTTATAGCAGGTCCGATATTAATAGCATTAGCGCCGAGAGAAGTAAGTCGGGGGATAGAGCCAGCTGCATCGTTGGTGTGCAAAGTGGAAAAGACTAAATGGCCGGTAAGCGCTGCTTGGAGAGAAATCTTAGCTGTTTCCAGGTCTCTTATTTCTCCTACAAGAATAACATCTGGGTCTTGTCTAACAATGGATCGTAGCCCGCTAGCAAAGTCATATCCCCTTTTAGCATTAATCTCTGTTTGAGAGGCACCTTTTAATCGGTATTCTATTGGATCTTCAATCGTAATAATCTTAATCTCTGGTTTTTGGATATACTTTAAAAAAGCATATAATGTAGTCGTTTTGCCTGAGCCAGTGGGACCAGTGATAATTATCATCCCATTGGGTTTCTGAATTTGTTTTTTGAAAAGTTCTGCAAGGTCATTTCTTAATCCAAGATCCTCTATATTTTTTAAACTTTCTGGATTTAGTATCCTCATTACTATTGATTCTCCAAAATCAGCTGGCAATGATGAGGTCCTAATTTCAATAAGTTGATCAACTTTATCTTCTGAAGGAAGCACAACCTCAAAGCTTCCGTCTTGAGGTTTATTATGAACATTTAGTTTTAATCCAGCTAAAAGTTTAATACGGGATAGCAGAAGACGATAAGTCTCGTTAGGGAGAAATAAAACATCGTGAAGCATTCCATCTAATCGTATCCTCATCTTAACTTTTTTTTCTTGTGGTTCGAAATGAATATCGGAAGCAGAGAGGTAAACACCGCCAGATAATACTACTCCTATAATATCTGTTATCTCCTTTTCTATATTTTTTTCAATCTCTTTTTGGAAAGAATCAATACCTAATACATTTTTTTTGATTGATGCAGCTTTTTCCTTAGAGATTTGTATTTTGCCGGTAACTTTAGCCATAAATAGATAAGAATTAAAATAACGCGTTGATTAATTTTGTTTTTGCTTCATTGATATTTTTTTCTTTTGTATTGAAAATTATTCCCTTACCCTTTCTCTCTCCGTCAAAATGATTTGAAATTTTTTTAATCGTATTATTATTTAAAGAATAAAAAACTCCCTTTATAATATTATCAGGAGTGTCTGTTTCCCACAAAAGGAGAAAAGAAGAAAAGCGAAAGAATTTATTTATTAATTGTTCTAAAACGAATCTTAAATCTTTTGGCAAGCTGCCAGAGTTCTCGAAATCTTTTTTTGTTATATAAATAAATGGTATTTGCTGTGTATTAAAAAGTTCTAATTTTTTTAGTGCTATTTCTAAAAGTCTCATCCGACCAGAGTTTTCTTTTGTATTGAAAAAATTTATTATTTTCTGATAATTTAAATTTGGATCAGCCAAATTAAAAATACTTTCAAATGCCTCTTGATTTATTTCTTTTTTTTGCGAGAATTCTATTATTCCAGATAAGAGCCACGTTCTAACACTTCCCCGCGGTTTTTTGTTAAAAGCGTTAATCAACTTAGCCGATATAACGGCAATCGGTAGATCATTAAAAATTAAATTGATATTTCCGAATTTATTATTTAATGATTTGTTATCAAGGTTTAGAATTGGCGTTTGATAGAAAAATTTGAAGTTTTTTTCATAAAAATCATCTAGGTCTTCCAATCTTTCTATTCCTACAGTAATTAAAAGGTCTGATTCTTGGCGTATGCCATTTTGTTTCTGAGGAGCGCTAAATTTTATATCTTGTTTCTCAATTTTATTATTTTTTGAGCAAAGGAAAATGTTTAGTATTTGATTTTCTTTTTCATAGTATAGCTCGGAAATTTCTTTGCCCTTTATGGATATAATGAATTCTTCTGGTATTGCTTTTGATGGAAGCAGAGAAGAGTATTTTTTAGGAATTTGTTCCGGAAAAAAATTTACAATCTTACCCATATCGTTTAATGTATAAGAAAGAGAAAGAGCTGATCCAAAACCATCAACTCCAGAATTTTTAGAAGTTAAAACAAAAACACTTTGCGCATCATCAATAAGTTTTTTTGCTTGAAATAATCCCTCCATGTTTTTTTAATTTAGCTTTTTCCTTTAAGAAAGTCAATGGTCAAAAAGTTTAAAACTACAAGTTTTCAAGAAACTCAAAATTTGGGCAAAAAATTAGCTCAAGGTTTTTTGGTATCTAGACATCTGGAAAAAGGCGCTCTTGTGATTGGACTTGAGGGCGATTTGGGAGGAGGTAAAACAACTTTTGTCCAGGGATTTGCTAGGGGGTTGGGAATAAAAGAGAAGATTCTTAGTCCAACTTTTGTCATACTAAAGAAATTCGAAATTCCAAAGAGAAAATTTAAAACCCTTTATCATATTGACTGTTATAGATTCGAGGACCTAAAAGATATTTTAGATTTGGGCTTTAATGAAATAATTTCTAATCCCGAGAATATTGTTATTATTGAGTGGGCGAACAAGATTAAAGAGATTCTACCTAACGGAACGATAATTTCGAAATTTGAATTTATCGACGAAAAAACTAGAGAAATTATGTTAGAATAACAATATGAATGAGGATAAAAAAAGATTAGTAATTATTGATGGGAATGCATTAGTCCATAGGGCATTTCATGCGCTTCCCCCAATGTTTTCGGCAAAAGGAGAGTCGGTTAATGCTGTCTATGGTTTTTTATTGGTTTTTTTTAAGGCACTAAAGGATTTGCAGCCAGATTATATAGCCGCAACATTTGATTTACAAGGACCAACCTTTAGAGATAAAATTTACGACAAGTATAAAGCTAAGCGAAAAAAAGCTCCAGACGAGCTTTATGCTCAACTTCCAATAATCAAAAATGTTCTCCATGTTTTTGGGGTATCAATTTTTGAGAAACAAGGATTTGAGGCAGACGATGTTATTGGCACTATTGCTAAGTTAGTTGAAAGACAAGAATCTTTGCCAAAGATAGAAACAATTATTATAACTGGCGACCTTGATGCCCTTGCTTTAGTCAATAATCAAACTAAGGTTTATACTTTGAAAAAAGGACTTAAGGATACAATTATATATGATAAAGACTTAGTCATGGAGAGATATGATGGCTTAATGCCCGAACAATTGAATGATTTTCGCGGTTTGAGAGGAGATCCATCGGACAATATACCAGGTGTGCCTGGCATAGGAGAGAAAACAGCCATTCAATTATTAAAAGAATTTAAAACAATAGAGAACCTTTATTCAGAGATTGATAGCGACCGAGCACCGTTGGTCAATGATCGAATTAGAGGAAAACTCAGACAAGCTAAAGAACAGGCGTTTCTTTCTAAAAAGTTAGCTGAAATTAATTTTAACGTGCCAATTGATTTCAATTTAGAAAATTGTTGTCAAAAAAAGATTAACAAAAAAGATCTGATAAAACTTTTTCAGGATTTAGGTTTTTATAGTTTGATAAAACGATTGCCAGATTTGAGAGAAGTTAGATTGGGGAAATTTTAGCATTGTGATATAATAATAGAATATTTCTGTTATTAATAAATAATAAAAAGTTTAAAATTTGTATAATATTTTTAAAAAGAGAAATGCCCGTAGCTAAAACTAAAAAATTTAATCAAATAAAAAATAAGGAGAAAGAAATTGAAAAGTCTCAGAATGGCTTAGATGAAGCGGACGCTTACATAAAAGATTCCTTAGCTTTTTTACCTTTATCAATTTGCGATATTAGCCCAACTGGAATGATAGAAAATATTAATAAGTCATTTGAAGAACTTAGTGGATTTACGAAAGCAGAAGCGGTAGGAAAATATTTATTAGATTTTTTCTTGGAGAAAGATAAAATCAAAAAATTACTAAAGAAAACTGAGACCGATAGAATAGTTAAAGACGAAGAGTTAGTTTTGATTGTAAAAGCGGGACGAAGAATAGCAGTTAGCGTTTCATCTTCGTCTAAAAAGGATTTTCAAAATAATTTAACAGGTTATTTTGTGAGTATTTTAGATATTAGTATCCGAAAAGAAATCCAAGAGCAAACAGAAAGAGAAGTAAAGATTAGAACAAGAGATTTAGAGGAGTCGAGAAGAGCAGTTTTGAATATATTAGAAGATACTGAGGCCGCTAAGATAGGGGTTGAGCAGGAGAAAATTAGAACTCAGATTATTCTAAATAATTTTTTGGATGGTCTTTTAATCTTTGGCTCAGATCAAAGATTGTGGTCAATCAATCCAAAAGCAGAGGAATTTTTGAAGATAAAGAAAGAAGAAGCCCTAGGACTATTAATGACGGAACTCGGCAAAATAGTGAAGATTAAAGAGTTAGTTGTTGCCGCGAAAAGAAAAGATAAAGAAATTTTTCGTGAAGAATTAGAACCTCAAGAAAAAGGATTAGTTATAGAGATGACTATTCAAAAAGTTGGTCTTTTAAATAAACCAACGACAGATACACTAGTCATTTTTCATGACATCACGAGAGAAAAAGTTATAGAACAATTAAAAAGCCAATTTGTTTCGGTCGCCGCTCATCAATTGAGGACTCCTTTGTCTATTATAAAATGGTCATTATCAATGATGATTCAAGGAGAATTGGGTGATTTAACAGGCGAGCAAAAGGAAATACTTGAGAAAACAAATCAAACAAACGAGAGAATGATACGATTGATTAATGATTTATTGAATGTAGCACGAATTGAAGAGGGGAGATTTATCTATCGTCCTCAAGCGGTAGACTTTACAGAATTGTTGGAGACAGTGCTTGAGCCCATTGAACAATTGGCCAAAGAGAAGAAGGTTAAACTAGAAATTAATTTAACAGAAGGAGTAAAAGTGGTAAAAGCAGACACAGAAAAATTAGCCTTGGCTGTAAAAAATCTTATAGAGAATGCTATTTATTATACCGATTCTGGAGGCAGAGTTATTGTTTCCCTTAAGAGAAAGGGCAATGAGCTTGAATTTTTTGTAAAAGATACTGGTATTGGTATTCCCAAAGACCAACAACATAGAATTTTCGGTAAATTTTTTAGGGGAGATAACGCGGTTAGAAAAGAGACAGAAGGAACGGGGCTCGGGCTATTTATTGCTAAAAACATTATTGAGGCTCATAAAGGAAAAATTTGGTTTGAATCGACAGAAGGAAAAGGAACTACTTTTTTCTTCTCTTTGCCGGTTATTGGTTGATAGATGGAATCAAATACAGTCTTAGCTCTTGACATCAATTGCTTGGGCGGTAAAATAGATTAAGGATAGACAATTAATAATTAAATTTTTCTTGTCTATTACGATATTATAAGCTAAACTTATTATATATAATTTTTAAGCATTTAATAACAAACAATTATGGCTAAGAAAATTTTAATAATTGAAGACGAAGAAATTCTTTTAAATCTTCTGAAAAATAAATTTTCTGAAATAGGATATGAAGTTTCTATCGCGACAGATGGGGTTCTTGGACTTAAGGCAATGAAAGAAATATTGCCGGACTTAGTTTTGCTTGACTTAGTAATGCCAAAGATGGGAGGATTTGAATTATTAGAAAAAAGACAGGAAGATGAGACAATAAATGGAATTCCGATAATCATCATATCTAATTCCGGTCAGCCAGTAGAACTAGGTAGAGCAAAGGAACTAGGAGTAAACGATTGGTTAATTAAAACAGAGTTTGACCCAAAAGAAGTGATACAGAAAGTGGTCGCTCAAATTGGAGAAAGTAATTAGACAATTAAGTAATCAAATTAATAAAAATAAATATTATTAAAATAAAATCATGGAAGAAAATATTCTTATTATAGAAGACGATAAATTTCTTCGAGAATTAATTTCAAGGAAAATTATTAATGAAGGATTTAAGATGGAGGAAGCCATAGACGGAGAAGAAGGGCTTAAAAAACTTCAAGAAGTAAAGCCAGATTTAATTTTGCTTGATTTAATTTTGCCAGGGCTTGATGGTTTTGAGGTTTTAGAGAGGATAAAAGATAATCCAAGCACTAGCATGATTCCTGTTCTTATTTTGTCTAATCTTGGACAAAGAGATGAGATAGAAAAAGGTTTAAAACTCGGCGCAGTTGATTTCTTAGTTAAGGCACATTTTACTCCGGAAGAAATAGTAAATAAGGTTAAGGAAATTTTATCTAAGAAACCACAATAATTAAATTTGTTAAAAATTTAAAACTAGGAAAAAGTCCCTTAACAGGACTTTTCTTTGTATCTAATGTTTATTTTAATTTACGGCAAAGACGCTTTTAGATCGCGCGAAAAGCTCAAAGAGACAGTCAAAAAATATCAAAAAGGAGTCCAATTGGATCTGTTCTTGAATATTTTAAAAGCAGACAACTTAAGCTTTCAGGATTTCAAGGATGAATTGCGTCAATTATCAATGTTCAAGGAACCGCAGATTGTTGTTTTAAGGAACACTTTTTGGGACATTGAATTTAGAACTGAATTTTTGAAAGAAAGCGAGGGGTTAAAAAAATATAAAAATAACGACAAAATTTTTATTTTTTTTGAAGAAAAAAGTGATTTTTTGATTGGTGACTTATTAAAATTTTTTAAAAATCAGGGACAGCTTTATAAATTTGATTTTTTGAAACCAGCAGCACTAAAAGATTGGGCGCAAAAGAAAATTTCCAATTTAGGAGCAAAAATTGATTCTTCTGCTTTAACTCTTTTAGTAAATTCGACAAGCAGTGATTTGTGGCGAATGTCAGCAGAGATTAATAAACTTGTCGCTTACAGAGGAACAAATAAAGCAATTAGAGAAAAAGACGTAGAATTGCTTGTTAGGCCGAAAATTGAAGTAGGAATTTTTAAGACTATTGACGCCATTGCGGCTAAAGATAGAAAAACCGCTTTGGCCTTACTCTATAAGCATTTAGAAAAAGGCGATTCTCCTTTTTATATTCTCACAATGATAAATTTTCAATTTCGTAATCTTTTATTAGTAAAGGATCTAGAAGCCATGTCTTTACCAGAGATTACGACCGCATTAAAGCCAATGCATCCATTCGTAATTAGAAAAAGTTTATGGCTGGCAGAAAAATTTACCATTCAGGAGCTAGAGAGGATATATGTTAAGCTTTTTCAAATGGATTTAGCCGTTAAAACAGGGAAAATAAAACCAGAGATGGCTCTGGAATTATTAATCGCTGATATTTAGGATTTTGGGGAGATGTCTCAATGTTTTGTGACTTCGGCAAGAGGACGGGTAATCCTTGATTTTTTTCTGGCTGCTGTATTTTTTTTGATTATTCCAACTTTAGCCGCTTTGTCCACTGCCTGATAATATTTAGGAAGCAAGTTTTTTGCTTCTTTTGTTTTTTCCTCTTTAACCAAAGAAACAATCTGTTTTTTCAGATTTTTTATTACCTGCTTCTTTTCGCTATTATAGTCTCTTCTTTTGAGTTCTTGTCTTAATGTTTTTTTTCCTGATTTTGATATTGGCATATTTGTTCCACTTAACGAGGATTAGTTAAATTGAAAATTAATTTTCGTTTACGATTGACAGAATACCACAGCTCCCAAAAATTTTCAAGTTTTTTGCGTTGATTAATGCGACATAATTCATTTAAAAAAGTTGAAAAATAAGATAAGATGAGCTAAAGTTAAGATAGAAACATTGGATAAAAAGATGAAAAACATTCCTCAATTTTTAGAAAAATATTTTTGGGATGTGAATTTTTCCGAATTAAGCAAGGAGAAACATCCTGAATTTATTATTGAGAGAATTTTGGAGAATGGTGATAAAAAAGCAGTTCAATGGATGAAAAATAATTTTTCTTTAGAACAAATTAAAAAAAAGATTTTAAACTCCAAAAATCTTTCTCCAAAATCAGCTAATTATTGGAGAATCATTTACAATTTAGATAAAAGCAAAATTTTATGTCTAAAAAAATTATTTCAGAAAAAACAAAAGAGAATCTGGAAATATTAAAAAAAGCAGGATTGCTTGATGATTTTTATCTTGCTGGTGGCACAGGACTGGCTTTGCAATTGGAACATCGCACTTCTATTGATTTAGATTTTTTTAGTCGAAGAGAGCTTGATAATCAAGCACTGCTTCAGAAGATAAAAAAATTAGGCGATTTTTCTTTAGAAAAAGAGGCCGAGAATACCTTAACTGGCATATTTAATAATACGAAAATAACTTTTTTAACATATGATTATCCTCGTCTTTTCCCCTTTAAAGAGATTAATAATATAAAAGTTGCTGATATAAAAGATATTGTTTGTATGAAGATTTCCGCAATTTCTTCCAGGGGTAGCAAAAAGGATTTTATTGATTTATTTTTTATCTGCCAGCAAGACATCCCTTTAGAAGAAATTTTAAAATTGTTTGAAAAAAAATACGAGAGTGTTGATTATAACATCACACATATTTTAAAAAGTTTGTTATATTTTAAGGACGCAGAGAAAGAGCCAATGCCCGTGATGTTAGTTCCTGTGGAATGGGGAGAAATAAAAGATTTTTTTAAACGAACAGTAGCAAAATATAATCAATGATTTCATATATTAAAGGAAAAATTTTAATCAAAAAGGATAAATTTCTGGTTATAGAGAGACAAGGAATTGGGTATAAAATTTTTGTTTCCGAGAAAACATCAGAAAAAGTTAAACAGGGTGAAGAAAGAGAATTTTTCACTTTTTTTGTTTTGAAAAAAGAGAAGCTAGAACTTTACGGATTTTTGACCCCAGAAGAATTAACTGTTTTCGAAACAGTTGAAAAAATTTCCGGTATTGGGCCAAAGGGCGCAATGCTTGTTGCTTCCTTGGGGACGATTCACCAATTGAAAAAAGCAGTAGAAACCCATGATTTTAAGTATTTTTCCAAGATTAAAGGGATTGGTAAAAAGAAAGTCCAAAAAATAATTTTAGAATTAGGGGGGAGCTTAAAAGAATTTAACAAAAGTTCAATTGAAAAAGATGACGAAGCCTTAAAGGGCCTTTTGTCTTTGGGTTTTCCTTCAAAAGAAGCAAAAGAGGCCTTGGAAAAAGTGCCAGATGACATAAAAGAGCCAGAAAAAAGAATTCAAAAAGCACTTCAATTTTTTGCTAGAAAATGATTAAAAATATTGCCTCGATCAAACTCCTTCTCCCCATCGGAAGAGAGGGGGGCAAAGGTGGAAACTATGATTAAGAAAATTTTAAAAAGGATTATTCCCTTAAAGATTTTAAACTCGTATTATCAAGCATTTCCTGCTCTTGGTGCCTTTCTCTATCGTTTTCCTTCTAAAAAATTAATTGTTATTGGAGTGACAGGAACCAATGGTAAATCAACCGTAATTCAGTTGATAACTAATATTTTAAAACAGGCAGGATTTAAGGTTGCTTCAATTTCTTCAGTTCGCTTTCAGATTAACGATGAAGAATGGCAGAATGATTTGAAAATGACCATGCCTGGTCGCTTGAAAGTACAAAAATTTTTGAGAAAAGCAGTAAATGCGAGATGTAAATATGCTGTGTTAGAAATTACTTCAGAAGGGATCAAACAATTCCGTCATAAATTTATTAATTTTAATACAGCAGTTTTTACTAATTTGACGAAGGAACATATTGAAGCTCATAAAGGCTTTGAAAATTATCGTAAAGCTAAGGGAGAGCTTTTTAATACTACAGGGCTTAAAACGATAATAGTAAACGAAGACGATAAGAATGCCGAATATTTTTTACATTTTAAAGCAGGCGAAAAATGGGGGTACGGGATAGAAAATCGAAAATCAAAGATTGAAGGCCAAAAATTTGTTGGGGCTGTTGATATTAGAATGGCTACGGATGGAGCGAACTTCACAGTAGAAGATACACAATTTCATTTAAAACTTTTGGGTCGTTTTAATATCTATAATACTTTAGCTGCAATTTGCGTAGGTTTTTCAGAGGGAGTTTCGCTTGAAGTGTCTAAACAAGCGTTAGAAAAAATGGATGGCGTGACTGGAAGAATGGAGCTTGTAATAAAAGAACCGTTTAAGGTTTTTGTTGACTATGCTCACACTCCAGATGCTTTAGAAAATGTTTATAAAACTCTTGCTGGAAGTCGATTGATATGTGTTCTTGGCTCTTGTGGCGGCGGAAGAGATAGATGGAAACGGTCAGAATTTGGACGACTAGCAGCTAATTATTGTAGTCAGATTATATTAACCAACGAAGACCCTTATGAGGAAAGGCCCCAGAAGATATTAGAAGAAATAGAGAAAGGAATTTTGGAATACAAAACGCCAAATATTAATCATCAACTGATTTTTAACAGGAGAGGAGCTATAAAAGAGGCGTTAAGTTTGGCAAAACATGGAGATATAGTAATTATCACAGGCAAGGGCTCTGAACCATGGATGTGTGTTGCTGATGGTAAGAAGATTCCTTGGGATGATAGAAAAATTGTTAGGAAGGAGATGAAAAAATTAAATTTAAAAAACAGAAAATAAATTTTATTCTGGACTTTTTCGCGGATAGCTGATAGAGTAATGTCTCTATACGACAAAGAATATTTTTGTAATTTAAACAATGGAAAAGAAACGATTAACCAACTCAACCCGAAAATTTATTCGTCAAGAAAAAGCCCGGATTCGCCGAGAGGTTTTGGATTCAGAAAAGCGAAAAGAATTGATTCAGCAATTATATACTAAATTTGATAAAAGCGTTTCTGACGAAAAAGAAATTCTTGTGCCAAAGAAAAAAAGGATAGCCAAATCAACTAAAGTAACTAAGGATAAAACAATTAAAACTAAAATAGACAAGACAAAGAAGGTTGTCTTAAAAAAGAAATAATCTTTCCTTCCGCCTCACTCTCTCCGTTCAGCTCTCTCTGCTCTCTCTCCGCCCCACTTTCACGCCCCCGGCCCTATTCGCCTTCTCTCCCCCCTCGCCCTCTCCAGCAGGGAGGACGGGGGGTGAACTATTATCGCTCAATTAGCTGGCTCAATAGCCAGTTTTTTGATATTATGGATTAAAACAGGGATGAAAAAACATTCTTCAAAAAAAGCGGGGAAAGGCAAATTAAAATTTAGAACCCCTTCCCGTTTCATTTCTAAAAAATGCCAGGTAAAAAGAAAATTTTTCAAAAAAGGATTAAAAAAAACATAGCTTTAAAAATCTTTAGCTGGGAAGCCTTTTTGTTTTGTTCAACTCTTATTTTAGGAATTGTTTCCGCAACAAAAATTCAGAGCTTTTTGGACAACGAAAAAATTATTTTGCCTACTATTTCTTTCAGTAATTTTATTAATTATTTTATTTTTGCGACCCTTGTGATTCTTTTAATCATTTATCTGCCTAAAATTAAAAAGATTAAAACAGGGATTTATAAATTCTTTTTTGTTTTTGCCGTTATTTATGGCGCCTTGGTGATTTTGCCTCTATTCTTCGGAGACGTTTTAGCATTATTTATAATTCTCATTTTACTCTATCTTTGGTTTAAACATCCAACTGTGGTTATCCATGATCTTTTAATGGTTATTGGCATAGCTGGGATTGGGTCAATGTTTGGCCTAAGTTTTGAGCCGAAAATTATTATTCTACTTTTAGTGATTCTTTCTGTTTATGATTTTATTGCGGTTTATAAGACAAAGCACATGATTAAAATGGCAAAATCAATGCTCGAAACAGGAGCGATTATGGCTTTAATTATTCCTCAAAAAGCTTCTGATTTTTTAGAAAATCCAAAAAAGATTAAACTAAAAGGGAAATTTGTTATTTTAGGAGGTGGAGATGTGGCTTTTCCTTTAATATTTAGTGTTTCTATGCTTTCTCAAGGAATTATTGATACTTTCATTGTGGCATTTTTCAGCTTATTGGGTCTTATTCTTAGTTTCACACTTTTCGTTTTGCAAAAAAAGAAACAGCCGATTCCAGCCTTGCCTCCGATTGCCTTGCTTTCAATAATTGGTTATATCATTACATTATTGATTTAGTCATTAATTTAAAAACATGTTAAATAAAAAGAAAAGATATTTACAAATTGCCCTTAACGGCACGCTAAATGATGCCCGAGATATCATCTCAAAAATTCCCATAGACAGTCGATTGATTATTGAGGCCGGCACTCCGTTAATAAAAAATTATGGAGCTAATGGGATAAGAACAATAAGAAGATTATGGGAGCAGCGGCTTTTAGGAAGGACTATTCAAACCAAACAAACCGTTGACTTGATTTCTCTTTATAAAATTTTGAAACAAAAGAAAAGTCGACAATCAATAATCAACAACAACCAGAACAAAGAAAATGTGCCTTTAGTTCCATATATTGTTGCCGACCTCAAATGCATGGATAGAGGCCTCACAGAAGTAACGATTGCTCAACAGGGAGGTGCAAGCGCTGCGACCGCTCTAGGATATGCTCCGATTGAAACATTGGACGCCTTTATCGAAAAGTGTAAAGAATTAGGGCTAGATTCAATGATCGATATGATGAATGTTGAATACCCCTTGAATATTCTCCGAGCATTAAAACAAATCCCCGATGTGGTGATATTACATCGAGGAGTTGATGAAGAAGATTATAATCGAGAAAAACAGATTCCCTATCACGAGATTCAACGTATTAAAAGTAATTACGATATAATGCTGGCTGTGGCAGGAGGCGATACTATTCAAGAAGTCCAGAGAGCTATTTT
This sequence comes from uncultured Candidatus Saccharibacteria bacterium, assembly GCA_964422845.1. Classification (GTDB taxonomy): domain Bacteria; phylum Patescibacteriota; class Minisyncoccia; order Minisyncoccales; family PEYH01; genus JAYENY01. The sequence continues at coordinate 20,826 of CAYRCT010000002.1, forward strand.
CAATGATGTTGATATCGTTGTTCTCTGGAGAGCTTTTTACAAAAAAAGCGATGAAACAGTTAAATTAATTCAGGAATTTTTAAAAGAAATTCGTTAATCAGAGATATCTTTCTTTTTTGATACCAAGCTTTTGAATCCTTCTAAAATTTCTACTGGTAAAGCGAAGATAACAGTTTTCGATGGATCGGGTTGTAAATTGTCAATTGTTCCTAAGGTCCTCAAGGATAGACCGCCAGGCGTTGATGAAAGTAATCCAGCCGCAGTACTTAGATTCTGAGCAGCGGTGATTTCACCCTCGGACTTAATAACAATCGCTCTTTTTTCTCTTTCTGCTTCTGCTTGGGCAGCCATTGCCCTTTTCATTCCTGCAGGCAATTCTATGTCCTGCATTTTTATTGCCGTAATATCTATGCCCCATGGGTCTGTCTCTGTATCCACTATTTGTTTAATCTCTGTAGCTACTTTATCTCTCTCTATAAGTAAAGTATCTAAATCAACTCCGCCAATAACATCTCTTAATGCAGCCAAGGCATATTGCGAGACAGCATAACGATAGTTTTCCACTTTCAAGACGGCGTATTCAGGTTTTTGAACTCTAAAATATACTACTGCGTTAACTCCAACAGGAAGATTATCTCTGGTAATTGCTTCCTGTCTTGGTACGTCCACTGTGGTAATTCGTAAATCCACTTTTATCATTTTTTGAACCGCAGGAAAAATCCATCGGAAGCCAGGCGTTTTTGTGCCAGTATATTTGCCGAAAGTTAAAATAACCCCTCTTTCGTATTCGTTTATAATTTTTATGCCTGATAAGAATAAAACAAAAAAGAAAACTAATACAGGGACAAAAAATTCAAACATATTTTTATAGTTAATTATAATTGAATTACATTAATTTAAATAAATATTATGATAAATTCAATTTCAATGTTCTGCCGAAGGCAGGTTCTTATTTAATGATTTTATCATATATGTTTGCTTTAATCTATAACCGAGCTTTCTGTAATATCCTCTAACACCAACGCCGGAAATAACAGCAATTTTTTTGAGAGAGAATTCTTTCTTAGTAATTTTTTCCGCTTCTTTCATTAACTTTTTGCCAAGCCCTTTATGTTGAGGAGCTTTTTCTTTTTCGTTAACAGGGACTAATTGTCCGTAAGTGTGGAGCTCTCTCACCATAGAGGCATTTTTTAAAACAGGAATAATGGTCTGTCCAGGTATTCTTAGGCGGAGCAAACTAAATAAACGAGTTCTTTCTTTGTTTTCAAAACTTAAGAAAATTTCTTTTCCCTTAGAAGCGCTATAATCTTCTCTAAAAAGATATATTTTTTCTTTTGAATCATAGCTACTCTTAACTTCTCGGCATCTGATACAATTACAGCGCCAGCCCTCTTTTTTTGAAATTTTTTCTATAATTTGGCGAATGTTAGAAGTTTTCGTTCCACCCTCTACTATATAATAGGAAGGAATATCTCTAATAATTCTTTGGATACGACAATAATAGGGAATTGATTTTTTAATTTTTATTAGAAGAATAATTAGTTCGTCTGTTGTATAAGGCATATACTTCCCCTTTTTCCAAACATTATATAAGGGAGTTTCTTTTAAAAGAGCACAAGGATAAATCTTTAAATAATCTGGCTGAAAATCAGGATTTCTAAATAGTTCTTTAAACATTTCTTCATCTTGCTTTAGATTGGAGCCTAAGAGATTTGGCATCATTTGATAACAAATTTTGAAACCAGCATCTTTCAATAATTGAGTCGCCCTAATTGTTACCTCTATATTATGTCCTCTTCTGTTGAGTTTTAGAATATTGTTATAAATACTTTGTACGCCAAGCTCTACTCGCGTTATTCCAAGTTCTCTTAATCGATTAATTTCTTCTTTGTTTATAAAATCAGGCCTTGTTTCAATGGTTATTCCAATAATCCTATGTTTGGCAATTTCATTTTCTTTTTGTAACAGACATAAGGCCTTTCTTTCCTTTTTCGTTTTAAGATAATCGTTTGCTCCCTGAAAACATTTTTTTATAAACCAGGTCTGATAATTTTTAGGATAAAAAGACCAAGTTCCACCGATAATTCTCAAATCGATTTTATCAGTTGGATGCCCGTTTGCCTCAAGTGCTCGAATCCGTAATTGAACCTGTTTATAAGGATGATATTCGCATTTGATAGCCCTTGCCACAGCTGGCTCTTCTTTGAGATAGCTTTTGGGTGCGCCAGCTTGTTCTGGGCAGTAAATACATTTTCCTGGGCAAGGGTAAGGTTTTGTTAAAACTGATACAATAACAATTCCTGAAAGCGACCTTATTTTTCTAATTCTTAAAACTTCTTCTATTTTTAAATCTTTTTTGATTCTTTTTTCTTTAATCAAGTCATGATAAGCTGATAGTAAGAAGGAATTAGGTGTCATCTTGAACCTTTCTTTTTTAGCGAATTTACGTTTTAATTTATCTAAAATTTCCCGATTTTTTATCGGTTCCTTAGAAAAAGCAATAATAATTTTCTCTTCTATAGTCATATAATAACCTGCTCACTTTGCTCGCAGAACCTTGAAATTAAAGTGGCCGGCAAATATCCTTTAATTATGGAAAAAGAATACGCGAAATTTTTATTAAAAAAGAATCAAGACGATTATAATAAAATTGCTGATACTTTTGACAGAACACGGGATTGGATTCCTCCCGATTTTACAATTTTAGGAAAATATATCAATAAAAAAGAAAAAATTCTTGATTTGGGTTGCGGAAATGGCAGATTTTCAGAAATTGTTGGAAACAAAGCAGATTATTATGGCGTTGATGTTTCAGAAAAATTAATTGAGATTGCCAAAGAGAAATATTCTAATAGAAAGTTTGTCGTGAACGAACCATTTGCCTTACCTTTTAAAAATAATTTTTTTGATAAGATTTTTTGTCTCGCTGTTTTGCATCATATTCCATCAAAGAAATTCAGAAAGGATTTTTTAAGAGAGATTAAAAGAGTGACTAAGCCTGGAGGGAAGCTTATCTTAACGGTTTGGGACTTGAACGATAATTCAAAAGCAAAGCGACTCTTACTCAAATATACCTTTTTTAAACTAATCGGCAAGTCGAAGCTTGATTATAAAGATGTTTTTTATCCATGGAAAAATAGTAGAGGAGAGATATTGATAGATAGATATATTCATGTTTTTTTTGAAAAAGAATTGAAAAAATTAGTTCAGAGCGTTGGCTTTATTGTAAAAGAAAAAGGAATTCTTGGGCGTTCTAAAAAAGAAAAAAATCTTTTTTTAGTTGCTCAAAAATCAAAAGGGTCCCTGTAGTTCAACTGGACAGAACATCGGCCTCCGAAGCCGAAGATTGCGCGTTCGAATCGCGCCAGGGACATATTAAAAATCGTCAGATATTGACTTTTTATTTTTTATATAGTATTTTATTCCGTAGCACAAAAAAAGGAGGTAAAAAGCAGTTCTTTTCAACAATGAATTTCAAGACGTAGGATTAAAAAATTCCACAGAGGGGGAATAGATGACAGAAAAAAAGATCACCATAGGATTAGTCTCTCACAATGGAAGAAAATTGAAGATGGCTGAGTGGGTAAATCTTAATCGTGAGAGTTTACGAAAATTTAGACTTGTAGGGACAGGAGGCACGGCTAAAAAGATTAGCAAAATCACCGGATTAAACGTTGAGGATTTAGGTCACGGGCCGAATGGTGGTGACATCAGAATCGCTTACAATATTTTAGAGCGGAACATAGGAGTTCTGATCTTTTTTGTTGATACTAGCGAGCCACATGGCCACGAACACGATATCCAAGCTCTAATAAGAACATGTGTGAAAGAGAAAATACCCCTTGCGCTCAATGCAAAAACGGCAGACTGTATTCTTGAACATTTATTAAAGGAATCGCTGTAGTTACCACTACGATTAGACCCGACATGGCTCGGGTCTTTTTTTGAAATTTTACGTGAGCATAAAATTTGATAAAATTTTATAAAGATTTATAATCATGGTTTTTAAAATATTGTTCGTGCTAAAAGGAGTTTTTTTTGATATAATAAACACGTATTTATATTTTACAGGTAACTAAAGGTCGCATTATTAACATTAATAAATTATTATTTATGGCGGAAGAGATCGAAGGAAAACCAATAGGTAAAATAGTTCACTATTTTGATCACATACAGGTAGCAGTTATTGCTTTAACTGATAAGTTGAATAATGGAGAAACAATCAGAATCATAGGTGGCGATACTGATTTCGAGCAGGTTGTTGATTCAATGGAAGTCGAGCACAAGAAAATAGATAAAGCCAAGAAAGGAGACGAAGTGGGTTTTAAGATAGATCAAAAAGTTAGAGACGGCTATAGAGTTTATAAGGTTTAAATAAAATTTTAAAATTTTAATTTATGAGTGCTTTTTGGAAAGCCTTATCTGTTTTTGTTGGGACAATCATCGGGGTAGGAATTTTTGGCCTGCCATGGGTTGCCTATAAAAGTGGATTTTTTGTCCTACTTTTTTATTTTTTGATTTTGGCCACAATAGCCATTGTTGTCCATTTGATGCTGGGGGACATTATTCTTGAAACTAAAGGGAAACATCGATTTCCCGGCTATGTTAAAGAATATTTGGGTGCCCATTGGAGCAAAATTTCTTTTTTTGCCATATGTTTTGGTTTATTCGGCGCTCAACTTGCTTATTTAGTGGTTGGTGGAGTTTTTCTAACTAACTTGTTTTCTCCCTATTTAGGCGGAGACATTTTGGTTTATACTCTTGTTTTTTTCGCCTTGGGCGGTTTATTAATCTACAAGGGAATAAAAAGCATTTCTTTTACGGAATTTTTTGTACTTTTATTTTTCTTCGGACTTTTAATCTTTTTTGCTCTTGAGGCGTTTCCTAATATAAGGATGGAATATTTTTCGCAATTTAATCTTAAATTTCTTTTTTATCCCTATGGAGTAGTACTTTTTTCTCTTTGGGGGTCCGCTATTTTACCCGAATTGAAAGAGATTTTAAAGGGAAACAAAAAACAATTAAGAAAGACAATAATTTCAGGCATTATAATCTCTGCGTTCATTTATCTTGTTTTTGCAGCGATTATTTTAGGAGCTTGCGGTAGCGCAACCTCTGAAGACGCCATTACTGGGTTGGGCTTAAAGCTTGGATCAGGAGTTGCTATGGCGGGATTTATCTTTGGATTTATTGCCTGCTTTACTTCTTTTTTAACGATTGGATTGACTCTAAAAAAAGTTTTTTGGTATGATATGCATTTTTCAGAAAAGATCTCTTGGACAGTTGCTATTTTTATCCCTTTGATTCTTTTCCTTCTAGGATTTAGGCAGTTTATTAACATCATCGGATTGACAGGCGCTTTTGCCGGAGGCATTGAAGGTTTTATTATAATTCTTCTCTATAGAGCATTTTTGAAGCAGAAGTTTTCCAAAAAGATGAATCCTGTGTATTTTCTTTTATCAATATTTTTTATATTAGGAATCGTTGCCGAGATTTCCTATTTCATTCTAAAATAATTTTATAAAATATTTAGTCGAATCATTTACTAATACTTGATATTTTTTTGACAGACACTACCAAAATGTGGTAATTTATAGTGTCATGACAGAAGATAACAAAATTTATTTAACCAAAGAGGGGTTGAAAAAGCTTGAGCAAGAGTATCAGGCTTTACAACAGATTAAAAAAGCTAAGACGAAAGAGGAATCATTGGTTATTGATCCCTTGGACGTTTCTGATTCGGAATTTTCTACATTTCAAGAAGATATAAATTTGCTTGAAGCAAGAGTAGAAGAATTGGAGACCGTTTTAAATAATTACACCATTATTACCGTTCCTCCGAAGAACAAGCAAAAAGTAATTTTTATGGGAGCAACCATTCTTGTAGAAATAGAGGGACAGAAAGATGAATTTACCATTGTCGGCTCTTTGGAAGCAAATCCTATGCTTGGCAGAATCAGCAACGCGTCTCCTGTCGGAAGATGTCTTTTGGGTCATAAAGTTGGCGATGAAGTTAAAATTCAATCAGCCGTGGTTTCTGTTTATAAAATTATGAAAATTATATATAAATATTAAGTTAAAAAAAGAGGACTAGAGCCCTCTTTTCAAATGCTATGAGTTCTCTTCTTAAATTTTTTATCCAAATAGGAAAATTAAGGGAAGCAAAAAGAAGCGGTTGGTTGGCTTATGGAGTTAAAAATCCTGAAACTACTGCTGACCACGTTTTCAGAGCAGCGATTTTGGGCTGGCTGTTAAATAAGAAGAAAGGATTAAATGAAGGTAAGATTATAAAAACAATTTTAATCCATCATTTATATGAATCCTATATCAGCGATGTAACTCCTTATGGTTATCTTTTGCCCAAGGGAGTTGCTTCTCAGAAAGAGAAGACGATTCTGAAAGAAATTCTTAAAAATCCGCCTCCTTTTAGTTTAATAGAGGAGCAAAAACGGCTTACCAAGAGACACGAAGAAGAAAAAAAAGCCGTTAAAAAGCTTATTTCTAAATTGTCGAACAACGTTAGAGTAGAGATAGAAAGTTTATGGCAGGATTATTTAAATAGAAAAACTAAGACAGGTAAGTTTTCTTGGCAAGCGGCTAAAACAGAATCATTTTTGCAGGCAATGGAATATTGGAAAAAAGAGGGCAAGATTGAACATAAATTATGGAATCGTTGGGCAAAGAAAGCATTGAGAGATCCAGTTATTTCAAAATTTAAAAAAGAAATAGATAGAAAATTTTTCAATCCCCGGAAAAAGAAAGATAGAAATATTTTAACCGAAATGTTAGATTTTTTTATTGAGATTGGCAAATTAAAAAGATTGAAAAGAACAGGATGGTTACTCAGAGGAGTTAAAGATGCCGAGACAGTTGCTCAGCACACATATAAGATGACGATGATGAGCTGGTTTTTGGGAAGCGTCAAGGGATTAGACACAGATAGGACTGTCAAGATTGCTTTAGTCCACGATTTATGCGAAGTGTATGCTGGCGATCAAACTCCTTATGACTCAATCATTGATTCAAATAATTTAAGCAAAAAAGAAATACATGAAATAGTCAGAAAATTACCTAGAATTCCGTATTCTAAGAAACTAGAATGGCTACTCAAGAAAAGGACTAAAGAATGGAAGGCAATTGTAAGATTAACCTCTAGTCTTCCCAAAGAATTGCAAGATGAAATTATTGGACTTTGGGTAGATTTTGAAGAGGGACTGACCAGAGAGGGACGATTTGTTGCCCAAGTGGATAAGATGGTTAATCTTTTCCAAGCCATTGAATATTGGAAAAAAGATAAAAAATTTCCAATAATTCCCTGGTGGATTAGCGTGAAAGAACAGGTAGATGATCCGATTTTATTAAAATTTATAGGAGAATTAGACAAAGAATTCGCTATAGCCAAACAGGTTAGTAAGAAAAGATAGAAATGTGCAACAATTAAATAAATTTTAAGTCTCCTCTGTTTAAAGAGGGGATTTTTTGTCTTGCTTTCCCATTTTTGAAAAGATTTAATTATGATAAGATAGAAAAGACATGATAAATCAAGAAATAGCTAACATTTTATACGAGATTGGATATCTCTTAGAAATAGAAGGGATTGCCTTTAAACCGCAGGCCTATGAAAAAGCGGCTATTGTTTTAGAAAATTTAAAACAAAGCATTGCTGACATATATAAACAAGGAGGAACTAAATCGTTGATAATTGTTCCCGGGATTGGGAATGGCATTGCTAAGAAAATAGAAGAGTATTTAATAACAGGGAAAATTAAGCATTACGAAGAACTAAAAAAGAAATTTCCCGTAGACATTAATGGACTAATTGCCGTAGAGGGTGTAGGACCCAAAACAGTTAAAAGATTGTACAGAGAGTTAGGTATAAAAAATGTAAACGATTTGGAAAGAATAGTAAAAGAGCATAAAATAGCACCTTTATTTGGTTTTGGAGAGAAGAGAGAGAAAAATATTTTAGAAAGTATAAAATTTTTGAAAAAAAATAAAAGCAAATTTCTTTTGGGAGAAATTTTGCCCGCAGCGGACAAAATAAAAAATGTATTATGTCGATTAGCGGAAGTTAAAAATTTTAGCATTGCCGGTTCCTTGAGGAGAAAGAAAGAGACAATAGGAGATGTTGATTTTCTGGTTGTCTCAAACGAGCCCGAGAAAGTAATGGATGTTTTTGTAAAACAACATGGGATAATTAAAGTTTGGAATAGAGGAAAGACCAAAAGCTCAATTCGCTTGGACTCCGGGATTGACGTGGATTTAAGAGTAGTGCCTGCAAAAAGTTTCGGTTCCGCGCTTCAGTATTTTACAGGGTCTAAATATCATAATATTGCTTTAAGGAAAATAGCCATTGATTTGGGTTTTAAACTCAACGAATATGGGCTTTTTAAGGGACACAAAATGATTGCCGGAAGGAGTGAAAAGGGTATTTATAACGCACTGGGAATGGATTATGTGGCACCGGAACTTAGAGAGAATAAAGGAGAAATAGAGGCGGCTTTGGAAAACAATCTTCCCAGATTGATTAATTATGGAGATATCAGAGGAGATTTGCATTGTCATTCTAGTTGGGATGGCGGGAAAAATTCTATTAAACAAATGGCGGAAACAGCCATGAACATGGGTTATCAATATCTTGGGATTTCCGATCATACTAAATTTTTAAGAATAGAAAACGGACTTAACGAAAAACAACTTGTTCAACAAAGGAAGGAGATAAATAAATTAAATTTACGATTCGTAGCGCGTAATTTAGAATTCAAAATTTTGCAGGGAGCAGAAGCCAATATTTTAAAAGACGGTTCGATTGACATAAACGACGAAGCCCTTAAAAAATTAGATTATGCTATTGCTGGCATTCATTCTCATTTTAAGCTTTCTAAAAATCAAATGACGGAAAGGATTATTAAAGCGATGAGAAATCCACACATAAAGATTATTTCTCATCCTACGGGCAGGATTTTGAAAAGAAGAGATGAATACCAAATTGATTTTGATAAAATTTTGCGCGCAGCTAAAGAAACGAACACTATTCTAGAGATTAATTCTTTTCCTAGCAGAATAGACTTAAACGATATTAATGTTAGGAGGACAAAATTAGCGGGAGTGAAAATGGTGATTAATAGTGATGCTCATCATAAAAATCATTTGCGATTTATCGAATTTGGAATTGCTCAAGCTCGACGTGGTTGGGCAGAGAAAAAAGATATTATTAATACTGCTCCTCTTAATGGATTGTTGGGGATAAAAAAATTATTGGAATTTTAGAAATATTAGATTATAATAAAGAATTGCAGAAGTCGTTAAGTTTAAAAATAATTAATAATTAATTTATAAAAATTATGAACAATTATTCTCAAAAAAATAAAATAAAATTTTCTAAATTTATTTTTTCTCTAGTTTTTGTAAATATTTTAGTTTTAATTTTTGTTATTAATATTAAAAGAGTGGATGCTTATTCTCCAATCCCTCCAGGATATAAGTTTGAGAATAATCTTGATCTAAATGATCGCAACGAAGACGTCAAATATTTGCAAAAATTTTTAGAATATCAAGAATTTTTTCCCGCAGATACAAACACTGGTTATTTCGGAAATATAACCAATAAAGCAGTGATTAAATTTCAAGAAGAATATTCAGACGAGATTTTAAAACCGTGGGGGATATCTTATGGAACAGGACATGTAGGTAGAACTACCATTGCAAAACTTAATAAATTCCTTGATGTTTTTGACGAAAATAATCCCAGTATTCCTTGGCCAGAACCGTTATCGGACAATACAGCGGGTCGCGAAGAATACGAGCAAAGATTTCCATCGTCAGAGTCGCAATCTATCAAGGAAGTTTATCAAACTCCCTCCGGTCATTCCATAAACATTGTGGTGATTGTTAATTCCGTTCTCCAGAATTCTATCCAAGATTCGCTAGATCAATATATTGTAGATTTAGAGAATGACGGATATTCAGTTACACTAGTCAGTTATAGCGGGGGTACGCCAAAGAAATTAAAGACCTATTTACAAGAGAGATATTCAAATGGTTTAGATGGTTGTTTATTAATAGGAGATCTTCCAGTTCCTTGGTTTCATCGAGCCTATCGTAATCAATACCGCCAAGTTGTGCAAGAGGAATTCCCTATAGACTTGTATTATATGGATTTAGACGGAAGTTGGACTGATTCTAATCGCGACGGAACACTTGATGTTCATTCAGATGGATCGGGAGATAAGGAGCCAGAAATATGGGTAGGAAGACTTACTGCTTCTTCTTTGGGGAACGAAGCTGAATTGTTGAAAAATTATTTCATTAAGAATCACAAATACAGAACAGGTGTTTTATTGTTAGAAAATAAAGGTTTAGTTTACTCTGATGACGATGGGAACAGTTATTATCCATTAGATTTAGCATACGACAAAGTTACTACTATACATAATAGGACCACAACTAATAGTATAGATTATGAAAGAAGACTTACCCAAAACTATGAATTTGTTTATGTAGCGGTTCATTCTTCTCCTCAATTTCATCGTTTTGAAATACCTGGCGGATGGGACGGATTCACTTATAATCACGAAATAAAGTCTATTGATCCAAAAAGTTCTTTCTATCTTCTTAACGCTTGTTCTAATTCAAGATATACCTCACCTCAATATATGGGAGGTCATTATATTTTTTCAGATACTTACGGATTAGTGGCAATAGGAAGCACCAAGGCATGTAATATTTTAGATACAAGGTCTTACTTTAAAACTCTTGGGAGTGGAGGGAGTTTTGGAGACGCACTTAAAAATTGGTGGATTAGCAGGGCTCCTTATGGAGAAATGGATCGTCATCTTTTTTATGGCGTGACTTTATTAGGAGACCCTACACTTAAAGTTTCTAGCAAAATGGTAACCATTTCTCCGGACGTTGCTTCAAATACGTATTCCGAAATCAAAGAAAAAGAGTGTGCTACCAAAGGATGCAGTAATTCAGTGATCTTTGAGTGTTCAGAATTCGAATGCGATCCAGCTTCAGACGGAAGACTTGTTATTTCTCTTAATGGAGATTACGATTCTCCTGGTAAATACTCTAAAATATATATTGATGATAATTATCTTGCTGATATAGGAAGCTTTAATCCAGGAACTGCTTGCGAGTGGCAATCCGAAACTCTTACTATTCCAAAATCCGATCTTCAATCATATTTTTCAGACGGTTTTTTAGAAGTAACATTTAAAGATCAAAATGAAGTTGATTGCTGTTGCAACTCTAAACATAGAGCTAGCCTGGAATTTGAATATGAAAACACAGAAGAAGATTCTACTGGTAATAAAACAGATCAAGAAGATCCTGTCTCCGGAACTATTTCTATAAACAAAACAAGAGCAAATATTGGGGAGATTATTACACTCACAGTTACAGGAGAAGACGATAATGGTCTTAATTCTCTATGGGCTAATTACCAAGGGGATTGGCACGAGGAACAAGTTAATGGGACTGAAGCTACTAAATCGTTTGCTTTTTCTGAATCAAAAGTAGGAACTTATAAATATTATGGTTATGTATATGGCTCTAAATTAAACGGGGATTCAGAAAACACATGGACAGAACCGAGTGTGGCAACGGTAGTTATTGAAAGAGACACAGATTCTGGAGACTCTGGTGGAGACTCTGGTGGAGATTCGGGCGGAGATTCTGGAGGAGATTCTGAAACAGACACCGGAGGAAACATCGAAATAGAAATCAAAATAGATATCACAGAAGATACTACAGAGAACATCACTTGCTCCGACACAGATCAAGGTGACATTTATATTAAGGGCTATTGCGAGGATTCTCACCACACGAATGATGGTTGGGACGTATGCTCTGACGACGTATCTCAAGGAGGACTATCAGAATATACTTGTAGTAATTCGTGCTCGGGTCAGAGTGATTCAGAAAACACTTTCTCGTGCTCGGGTCAGAGTTGTAATCTTGAAGATTCAGAACATGCTTGCAGTGATTCATCCTCGAGTCAAAGTTGTAATATTAAACATTATTCTTGTCCCAATGGATGCAAAGACGGAGCTTGCATTAAAGATAAAGCAGAGCAAGCAGAGCAAGAAGACCCTGTTTCCGGAGCTATTTCCGTAAACAAAGAAACAGTCAATGTTGGGGAGAATATTACACTCACAGTCACAGGACAAGACGATAATGGGCTTAATTCTCTATGGGCCTATTACCAAGGGGATTGGCACGAGGAACAAGTCAGCGGGACTGAAGCTACTAAATCATTTACTTTTTCTGAATCAAAAGCAGGAACTTATACATATTATGGTTATATATATGGCTCTAAATCAAACGGAGAGTCAGAGAATGCATGGACAGGGTCGAGTGTGGTAACGGTGATTGTTGGAGGAGATACAGACTCTGAAGGAGACGCTACAGAAGACAATTCTTGTTCCGACACAGACAAAGGGAATATTTATGCTAAGGGATATTGTGAGGATTCTCGCCACATAAACGATGGTTGGGATATGTGCTCTGGTGGAAACGACTTGTTAGAATATAATTGTGTTGACTCATCTTCTGGTAAGGTTTGTGGGACAAAACATTATTCTTGTCCCAATGGATGCAAAGATGGGGCTTGTATTAGGGATTCTGTAGAAGAAACTACAGAAGATAATTCTTGCTCTGACACAGACAAAGGGAATATTTATGCTAAGGGATATTGTCATGATTCTCGTGGAACAAATAATGGTTGGGATATGTGCTCTGGTGGAAACGATTTATTAGAATATAATTGTGTTAATTCATCTTCTGGTCAAGTTTGTGGAACAAAGCATTATTCTTGTCCCAATGGATGCAAGAATGGGGCTTGTATTAGGGATTCTGCAGAAGATACTACAGGAAACATCACTTGCTCTGACACAGACAATGGAAACATTTATTTTAAGGGATATTGTCATGATTCTCGTGGAACAAATAATGGTTGGGATATGTGCTCTGGTGGAAACGATTTATTAGAATATAATTGTGTTAATTCATCTTCTGGTCAAGTTTGTGGAACAAAGCATTATTCTTGTCCCAATGGATGCAAGAATGGGGCTTGCGAGTTTGCCAATGTCACCATGTAATCAGAAAAGAATAATTTTTTTAAGATAATTAAAGTTCTAATCTTTGCTAAAACGAAATTTAAAAGTTCCGGAATTACGGGGCTTTTAAGATATTAAGAATAATATTTAAAAATGTATTTTAAATATCTGTTTTTGTTTTCTCTACAATTTTCTCAATGCGATTTATCGAATCTGGCATTGCTCAAGCTCGACGCGGTTGGGCAGAGAAGAAAAACATTATTAATGCTCAATTTTTAAAAAAGTTATCAACATTCTTCAGCGCTAAATAATTCGTATTTTTTATAAATTAAGGTTATCATAAATTAATAATCATAATTATTAATGTTTAAAATTATGAATAAAAAATTTAAGATATCAATTTTAATTGGTTTAGTTTTTGTTTTGGGTGTTTATTTTAATCCTTCAAGCGCTAAAGCGTTAACAGTTGAAGAGCTACAAACTATAATCGCTCAACTTCAAACTCAAATAGCCCAGCTCCAACAGAAGTTATTAGAGCAAGGAGGCGGCGAAGCGATTTGGTGCCATACTTTTAATGTTAATTTAAGATATGGTGATACTGGTTCAGAAGTAAAAACCCTCCAGACTGCTTTAGAAAAGGAAGGTTTTTCAATCTCCAGTTCTGAAAAATCAAGGTCCTATTTTGGCGATTTTACCGCTTCAGCAGTAGTTGAATTCCAGGAAAAATACGCTTCAGATATTTTGTCTTCATGGGGGCTAAGACGCGGCACTGGTTATGTCGGGAACAGTACGCGTAAGAAATTGAATGAGATTTATGGATGCGGAGTCGTAAAGCCCTATGTTAGAGTTCTTTCCCCTAACGGAGGAGAGAAGTGGATTAAAGGAAAGACATACGACGTTATTTGGAATACTATTCAACTTAATAAATTTGATATAACTTTATGTACGGACATAGAAGGACTTGAAAGCTGTGTTCCGATTGTCTATGGCGTTGACGCTATGTCTGAAAAATATGCATGGGAAGTATCTACAATTTCCGATACTTTTCCGGTAGAAAATCTAAGAATCAAAATTAAACAGACTGGCGATTCAGAAATAGCAGATTATAGCGACGATTATTTCAGTATTGTTTCTGAAGTAGAAAGAAGTTTGTCGCCAGTGATAGATGGACTTTCAGGTCCTACCCAGCTTAAGGTTAAACAAACAGGGACTTGGACCATTAAATCCCATGACCCGGAAAATGGAATTCTGACTTATTCCGTAAATTGGGGGGATGAAGAACCAGTTTCTACCTTATTCCTTTGGCAGGAAGAGGAAATCAGTAGCACAACCTTCACTCACATCTACAGTAAAGTAGGGACCTATACTATTAAATTTACCGTAACCGATAACCATCAAAACACGGCAAAATCATCAACAACTGTTAAAGTTGTTGTCGCGGGACAAAATGATCCTGTCTCTGGCACACTCTCGGTTGATAAGACAACAGCAAATGTTGGGGAGAATATTACACTCACAGTCACAGGACAAGACGATAATGGGCTTAATTCTCTATGGGCTTCTTATCGAGGGGATTGGCACGAGGAACAAGTTGATGGGACTGAAGCTACAAAATCATTCACTTTTTCCGAATCAAAAGAAGGAACTTATACATATTATGGCTATGTACGTGGTTCTAAATCAAACGGAGATTCAAAGGACACATGGACAGAACCGAACATGGTAAGGGTGATTATTGGAGAAGACATAGACTCTGGAGGAGACGATGCCACAGAAAACAATACTTGCTCTGACACAGATAAAGGAAACATTTATGCTAAGGGATATTGTCAAGATTCTCGTGGAACAAATAATGGTTGGGATATTTGCTCTCCTGGAGGCGATTTATTAGAATATGGTTGTGTTGACTCGTCTTCTGGTCAAGTTTGTGAGACAAAAAATCATTCTTGTCCTAATGGATGCAAGGATGGGACTTGCATTAAAAATGAAGTAGAGCAAGAAGACCCTGTTTCCGGAACTATTTCCACAGATAGAACAAGGGCAAATGTTGGGGAAAACATTAAACTCACCGTAACAGGTCAAGACGATAATAGTCTTAATTCCTTGTGGGCTAATTACCAAGGGGATTGGCACGAGGAAAAAGTCAATGGGACTGAAGCTACTAAATCGTTTATTTTTTCTGAATCAAAAGTAGGAACTTATAAATATTATGGTTATATATATGGTTCTAAGTTAAACGGGGATTCAGAAAATGCAAGGACAGAACCGGATATGGTAACGGTGATTATTGAAAGAGACACAGACTCTGGAGACTCTGGAGACTCTGGAGACTCTGGAGGAGGCTCTGGAACAGACTCTGGAGGAGACACAGATTCTGGAGGAGATGATGCCACAGAAAACAATATTTGCTCTGATACAGACGGAGGATGCATTTATACTAAGGGATATTGTCATGATTCTCGTGGGATAAATAATGGTTGGGATGGGTGCTCTGATGAAGAAAATTTATTAGAATTTGGTTGCGTTGACTCGTCTTCTGGTCAAGTTTGTGAGACAAAAAATTATTCTTGTCCTAATGGATGCAAGGATGGGGCTTGTATTAAAGATGAAGTAGAGCAAGAAGACCCTGTTTTAGGAACTCTTTCCATAAATAAGACAACAGCAAATGTTGGGGAGAATATTACACTCACAGTCACAGGACAAGACGATAATGGGCTTAATTCTCTATGGGCTTCTTATCGAGGGGATTGGCACGAGGAACAAGTTGATGGGACTGAAGCTACAAAATCATTCACTTTTTCCGAATCAAAAGAAGGAACTTATACATATTATGGCTATGTACGTGGTTCTAAATCAAACGGAGATTCAGAAGATACATGGCCAGAACCGGACATGGTAACGGTGATTATTAAAGAAGATACCGAGGAAGACATCATTTGCTCTGACACAGACAAAGGGAATATTTATGCTAAGGGATATTGTCATGATTCTCGTGGAATAAATAATGGTTGGGATATTTGCTCTGGCGGAGACGATTTATTAGAATATAGTTGTGTTAATTCGTCTTCTGGTCAAGTTTGTGGGACAAATCATTATTCTTGTCCTAATGGATGTAAGGATGGGGCTTGCGAACTTATCGCTGTTACTATGTGATAAGAAAAGAATAATTTTTTTAAGATAATCAAAATTCGAATTTTTGCTAAAACAAAATTTAAAAGCCCCGTAATTGCGGGGCTTTTAAGATATCGAGAATAATATTTAAAAATGGATTTTAAATATCTGTTTTTGTTTTCTCTATAATTTTCTCAAAGATTTTTGGTTCTTGATTTGCTAATTGAGATAGGATTTTTCTATCAAGCTCGATGTTTTTCTTTTTCATTTGTCCCATAAATTTACTATAAGAAATTCCATGTTTCCGACAAGCTGCATTAATTTGTATTTGCCATAGTTGCCTCCGGTCTCGTTTTTTTGTTCTTCTGTCCCTATAAGAATAAGACCAGGCATGCATTAATGCTTCTTTCGCCGCTTTATATTTATTTTTCCTTCCCCACTTAAAACCCTTAGCATATCTAAGTAGGTTTTTTCTTCTTTTATGAGCAGTTTTACCTCTTTTTACTCTTGCCATAATTAAACAGACATTAATTTTTTAATTTTTTTTGTTTCTGGAGTAGAAAGCTTTACCCATCCTCGTTTATTCCTAATCGCCTTACCAGATTTTTTAGATCGAAGATGGTCTTGTCCGGTAGCTCTTCGCATTATTTTTCCATTCTTAGTAATCTTAAATCTTTTTGTCAGCGATTTTCGAGTTTTGATTTTCGTTTTCTTCATGTTTTTTCCCCTTTTTAATAATAACCGTTATGGCGTTAGGTCGTCGTTTGCCTGATTGGTCGAGTTCTATTGGAATATATTGTTTAAGAATATTCAGAAATTTATCTATTTGTTCTTGAGCGTGACCTCGCAAGGCTCTCTCTCTTCCCCTTAGTAATAGATCTACTTTTATTTTATTCCCTTGTTCTAAGAATTTGTGTGCTTGCTTAGCCTTGGTTTCCAAATCATGAATTGAAGTGTTGAAACGCAGTCGAACTCCTTTAATTCCTCCGCCCTTGTGTTTCGATTGTTTTCTTTCTTTTTTCTTTAACTGATAGAGATATTTGCCATATTCAATAATCTTACAGACCGGTGGATCTATCTTTTCAGTTACCTGCACTAAATCTAAATCGCGCTCTTGAGATATTCGGAGCGCTTCTTGCAGGGTAACCACTCCTTTTTGTTCTCCTTTTTCGTCAATCAAACGAACCTCTTTTGCTTTTATTCTATGGTTTGCTAATGGTTTTAAAGAAATAGTTTTTTTTAAATTTTTTTAACTTTGTGGAGGTGGCGAGGATGAACTCGCGTCCAAAAATTATTCCAAAGATAATTCTACAAACTTATCCCAATTTTAATAAAACACAAAGGATAAACTGGGCAAAAATTTCTGTGTCTTTGACCCAAATTTTTTGATAAAATTTCAGGGCCCGGAAAAATTATCTATCTCGCAATATTACGCCAAAATTACTTAGCGAGAGTCAGTAATCTGACGGCATTAAGCGTAAGCCAATGCGGGTTTTTGAAATAAGTTAGCACTTATTTTTTTTCTCAAAGTTTTACGAGATTTGAGAATACTCGGTTTGCTTATCTTGTTCAAATTCCTGTCGAAACTTTCACCCCCGTAATTTAAGCTCTCTTTTTATTTCTTTATCGCTTGTTCGTTTTTTAAGAATTTCTCTCTTATCTCTTTTGCTTTTGTTTTTAGCTATTCCTATTTCTATCTTTATTTTTCCTCGTTGAGTATACATTCTTAAGGGCACTAATGTCAAGCCTTTTATAGCAGATTTTCCGATTAAATGTTTAATTTCCGCTTTTTTCAAAAGTAATTTACGACTTCTTTGCGAATCATAATCTGAAGGAGCATTTTTAGGTTGATAAGCAGGAATATCGGCGTTGAGCAAATATGGCTCTTCTTTTTTGAGAACCACAAAAGCGCCCCGCAGATTAGCCCTACCAAGTTTTATTGATTTCACTTCTTGACCCGTAAGCACGATTCCAGCTTCAAAATTTTCTAGAATTTGATAATCGTGATAGGCCTTTTTATTTTCCGCTAATGGTTTCATACTTAATTAATCTTAGCACAAAAAAGAAAAATATTAAGTTTTCATTTTAATAAAAATAGGGTAAAATAGAAAAGAGAATAATTAATATATAAAAATATGAAAAAAAGAATAAAAAATGTTTGTGATTACAGACCGAAGATAATTTTTATTTTAGGAGCTGTTTTTGTTATTTTTTTAATTGCATTAACTATTTCTACAATAGTTGATGTTCAGAATAAAATTAAACAAGGAAAATATATAGGACAGGAGATTGAAACAAAAAACACTATTACAGTTTCCGGAACAGGAGAGATATATGCTAAACCAGATTTGGCTTTAATTTCGTTTTCTGTTCACAACGAAGCCAAGACCGTTTCTGCGGCGATGGCAGAGAATACAGCAAACATGAATGCCATTATTATGATTATGAAATCTAAGGAGATTGAAGACAAAGATTTAAAAACCACAAGTTTTAATGTTTATCCTCGCTACGAATGGCAAAAAGAGCAGATTGAGATTTTACCTCAACCTGAAGGAAGGCGAGTTCTTGTTGGATATGAGATAAACCAATCTTTGCAAGTAAAAATTAGAGACATGAATAAAATAGGGGAGATTATTAAGGGAGCAACCGATACTGGAGCTAGTCAAGTAGGAAATTTACAATTTACGATTGACGATCAGGATAGATTGAAAAAAGAAGCCCGTGAAGAGGCCATAGAAGAAGCGAAAGAGAAAGCAAAAGAGCTTGCTTCTCAATTGGGAGTTAAACTAGTTAGAATTACTAGTTTTGTCGAGGGCGGAGTTGCCCCTCCATATTATGATTATGCGTTTAAGGAATCCGCTATTTCTAGCGGCTCGCCGATGCCCCAAATAGAAACTGGAGAAAATAAAATAGAAATTTCGGTAAATATTATTTTTGAGATAGACTAATCCCCCAAGGATTAAATTCGAAAATTTTATGAGCATTAAAACAAAAATTATTATTTATATAGTTATTTCAGTAGCATTAAGTTGTTCTATTTTTTTCATATTTTTTCTTTCTAAATTAGGTTACCTTACGAAAGAAATATTAAAAAATCCTACCTCTCAATATGTGCTAATTCAGGGAGGATTTATTGCTACTTTAATTATTGTTTTAGGATTTCTTGTATCGTTTTTTTTGATTAAACACTTAATTGGGCCAATCGAATTGTTTATAAAAAGCACCAGCGAAATTGCTAAGGGAAATTTGAATTATGAAATTCAGATAAAAAGCGAAGATGAACTCGGTCAATTGGCTAAAAACTTTAATCAAATGACGAAGAGTTTAAAAAAGTCGCAAAAGCAACTAGAAGAAACAAGAGATATTCTAGAAGTAAAGGTTAAGGCCAGGACTCAAGAGCTTGAAGAACAAGCAGAAGGACTGGATGAGCAGGTTAAAATACGAACCATAGAGCTCCAAGAAAGGATTAACGAGCTAGAAAGATTTCACAAACTAACAGTTGGCAGAGAATTAAGAATGATTGAATTAAAACAAAAAATTCAAGAATTTGAAAAGCAAATTAAGCACTCTCTACAGAAAAAAGACGCTCAATCCTTGACAAAAAAAACTAAAAAGAAGTAAAATAAAATATAATTATTAATATAAAAATTATG
>CAYRCT010000003.1:0-38284 GCA_964422845.1 uncultured Candidatus Saccharibacteria bacterium
ATCTAACGTCCCGCTTTTTTTATTCAAAACATTGACATTAAAAATATTTTTGTTAGTATAGATAATTATGGCAAAGAAAGGTATCCATCCAAAATATTATCCAAAAGCGCAAGTTCGATGTTCCTGTGGAAATACTTTTGAAGTTGGCTCAACAAAAGAATCTCTAGAAGTAGAGGTTTGTTCTGCGTGCCATTCTTTCTACACTGGCAAGGCAAGAGTAATCGATGCGATGGGTCAAGTTCAAAAATTCAAAGAACGAATGGCGAAAAAGGAAAAAATGAAGAAAAAATAGTTTCGCGAGAACAGAGAACCCGCCATAAGCGGGTTTTTGTGTTAAGATACAATAATGATTGATTTATTAAAAATCAAATCTGAATATGAAAAAATTGTTGAGGAACTCAAACAGATTGAGTTGTCTTCTGATTGGGAAAAACTTGGGAAACTTAAAAAACAAAAAGAAGTTTACGAAAAAATTATTCAAAAACAAGACGAACTAGCAAAAATAAATCAAGAAATAAAAGAAGTTGAAAAAATTCTTATCACAGAAAAAGAAGCAGAACTAATCTCTCTAGCGCAAGAAGAAAAAAAGAGTCTTTTAGAAAAAAAAGTAACTGGGGAAAATAATTTAGAAAAAATATTAAAAAAATCTAATGGAGAAGGCAAGGATCCTAAATCAATAATAATTGAAATCAGGGCTGGCGCTGGAGGAGAAGAAGCAGCTCTTTTCGCTTTTGATCTGTTTAATATGTATTCTAAATATGCTGAAATACAAAATTGGCAGGTTAAAACTTTAAATAGCCATCGCACAGAATTGGGAGGATATAAAGAGATAGCATTCCAGATTTCCGGACCAGAAGTGTTTGCAAAAATTAAAAATGAAGCAGGCGTCCATCGAGTTCAAAGAATTCCAAGCACAGAAAAACAAGGCAGAATCCACACTTCAACCGCTTCAGTAGCTATCTTGGTAAAACCAACCAAAACACAAATTCAAATTAAACCAGAAGATTTACAGATTGACACTTTTAGATCATCTGGCCCTGGCGGACAGAATGTAAACAAGCGAGAAACAGCCATAAGAATAACGCATACTCCTACTGGAATTGTGGTTGCTTCGCAGAATGAAAGAAATCAACTCCAAAATAAAGAAAATGCCTTAGCTATCCTGCAAGCAAAACTTCTTGTGCAACAAGAAGAAGCAGCAATAGAAAAATTAGGCACAAAAAGAAAAGACCAAATTGGACAAGCTAAAAGATCAGAAAAAATTAGGACATATAATTTTCCACAAAGCCGTGTTACTGATCACAGGATTAAAAAAACCTGGCACAATTTAGACCAAGTAATGGCAGGCGAGCTAGATTCAATTGTTACGGAATTAAAAAATTTATAGTTTAGAACACCCCCTCGTCCGCCCATTTCTCCCATTGAGTGGCTTTTTCCATAACTAAATTACGATAGCCATATCCTCCTGCGTTTTTACAAACAGTAGTCATATAAGAACTGCCGCATAAATAAGCAGTTACAGCTCCGACTTCTTTGGTTAATGTTTGGCTAGCAGCTCCCCAATCTTTTAAATAAAGACCTGCTGCAAGAAAAGCATCTCTTACATTCCATGGATTTGCCATTTTACCAGTAATGTTCTCTATTTTTCTTTTATAACCATTATCTAAGTTCTTTGGATTAAGCCAGGTATTTGGCATAAATTGAGCCGGCCCCATAGCTCCGCCCCACTGCACCTTCCCTCCACTAATAGAGCAAGAGATAGGGGTGGTGTCTGGGTTCAGCCCCAACTCTTTAGTAATCTTTAAAAAAGAATCCCATTGGTTATTGCTATTCCTCATCACTTCCATCCATCCTATCTCTGGATGTCTGCAGGAAGCGTGACCTGCGCAATTGCATTGTCCAACATTTTTACCTATGGCTGATTCAACTTGTAACAATCCTAAAACAAGAGCTGCCCTCACTCCCGTAACACTCTCAACGTATTCGGCTATCATATACGCTTCTTCGTAACTTGGCGCGTCTTCTTCCGAAACTTGAGCTAATTGAAAAATCTGTTTTCTAATTTCTGTTGCATTCTCTTCATTCTCTTTCAAATAATCTTGATACAAATCTTCTCTACCTTTTGTTTCTTGTAAAAGCGATTCTTGATCATTTTTTAAACCTTGATTTTGACTTTTCTGTAAAGTACGGACTACTACTAATCTCTCTAAATCTCCTCTTTCACCTTCTAATGCATATTCTTCGTTCTCTAAATCTTTCTTCAACGCCTTGATGTTTACAAGAAGATCTTGATTTTTCATGCTTAAAGCTTCTAGGTTGGCTAATTCATCAAAAAAATCAGACAGTTCTTCTTCGGCTAACATTACTTCTAATAAAGATCGTTGATCCTGCTCGTAAACTAATCTTAATAGTTCCGCTAATTTTTCTTTCATATCCTCTATTTTAATAGAATTCTGGTCGATAGAACCCTGGGTATCGTTAATTTGCAATTTGATATCCTTCACTAATAAATTACTTCTATAAATTTCATTGTTTAATCCGCTAATCTTATTCCTTAAAATATATATTTGATTTTGAAAGGTTTTTTTCTCTTTCTGCGTTTGATCTACCTTGTCGCCATAATAATCACTCCTGCCTTGATAATATTCAAGACATTTATTCAAAAATAATTGGCATTCCTGATCAGACATTTTTCCACAAGCATCGTCAGATTCTTCTAAAAACGGTTTACAACTTTGCTCTAAATTCTCTTCAGCCAAAATTGGCTTAAAAAATAAAAAGGACACAAAAAGTGTCGAGATAATCGTTAGATAAATAATTTTTTTATAAATCCTCCGCATGGAAAAACGATTTATTATTTATTCTCTTTCTCTTCTTTTTTCTCTTCTTTTTTACCCTCGTCTTCCTGGCTCTCTTTTTTCTCACCCTCTTTAATAACTCCCTCTATTTCCTCAACTTTCTCTTCAATCGGTTTTTCTAATTCTTCTTCAACTCTTGCAGGCACAGCTACTAAAACCACCAATTCTTCTGGATTTTTTAAAATCTCCGCGCCTTCAGGGACTTTTAAATCTTTGACAAAAATCTCACTCCCTAATGTTTCTAACAAATTAATATTCACTATTATTTCGTGGGGAATATTTGTTGGCAAGGACTTAACTTCTAATTCATGAAAATTCTTAATCAAAGTTCCTCCCAAACTTTTTATCGCCAAAGATTCTCCTTCAAATTTTAACGGAATTAAAGTTTTAACTTCCTTTTTTAAATCAGGACTATAAAAATCAACATGAATTATCTTGCCAGACAAAGGATGTCTCTGAATATCGTGAACTAAAACGGTCAGATCTTCTTCTTGACCCTTAATTTTTAAATTAATTAAAGATGATTCTCCTGCCTCTTTAAAAATATTCTCAAATTCTTTAAAATTTAAAGCTAGGGCCAAATTTTTCGTTTTTGAACCATAAACTACGACTGGCAAAAGTCCTTGCTCTCGCAAATTCTCAACTTGCTTCCCCAATATTTCTCTTGGTTCGGCTGATAAAAAAAGATTAATGTTAGAAGCCATAAATATTAGCACTAAGGATATTAAAAGTCGTCCTATAAAGAGGGACTAATTGCAAAACCAGAACCGTTAGAACAACGATCATAATGGTTATCGTCAAAATGTCGATTGTTTTTGTAAACATTTTATTAGCATCAATGATATCGTAACTAACGAAATAAATTTAACATAAATTGAAAAATAAATCAAGAGCAAGCCAAAGAGCGCCGCAATAGGCGCTCTTTGTTGTAAAAAAGTTTTTGCGGTTAATTAGTGCTCTAGATGATTTATTCTTGCGAGGTCTCTTTTTTCTTCCCAAATTTTATTCCTTTTTTAGTAGCAATTAAGAAAGCTATAATTAAAGCAACTAAAGCAAAAATCCAATAAATTAAATCCATTTTTTTAAACAAAATTAAATACTTTGCGACCTTTTATCTTTTTATTACTCAAAAACTTTACTCCTTTAATAATATCTCATATTCTAATGCGCCGTCAAGTGGAAAACATTTTGGATAATTCGTAAATATTTCCAGCTCCCATAATTATTACTATTTCGTTGCCTTGAATATTTTTTTCTAAAAATAATTTTACTTCTCCGATGCTGGGGATATATAGGGCATTTTCTTTCTTTTCTTCTTTTTGCTCCCTAATCGCTTCTATCAACTTCAAGGAACTAACCTTTTCTTTAATATCTTTTTCTTCTCTTCCAGCTACATCATAGATAGGAATAAGAATAATTTTCTTTATCTTTGCCTCAATAAAAGCTTTGACTAATCTTTTGAAAAGATAGAATGTTCGTTGGTATTGATGAGGTTGAAAAACAACCCAAATATTTCTATCCGGCCACTTCTCTTTAGCTGCTTTTAATGTGACTTTAATCTCTGTCGGATGATGAGCGTAATCAGAAACAATCGTAAACTGTTTATCTCTAATGCTCGCTTCTTTTATATCAAATCTTCTCCATGCCCCCTGATATTCTGCAAGCGCTTTAATGGATATTTTATCTGAAATTCCTAAAGCTCTAGCCGTTGTTAAGGCGCCTAGAGCATTAGAAATGTTGTGATCTCCAGGAACCTTTAATATATTTTTAATTTCGTTTGCATCAGGTAAACTCAAAGAAAATGGCTTTATGTTTAAATTTTTAATACCGATTGTCTGGCTTATCTTTTTTGCGTTTTCATCGTCATAGTTTACCACCAAACATCCATCTTCGGGCAAATGATTTAAATAATCATGGAAAGCACGAAAAATATTTTCTAAACTACCAAAGAAATCAATGTGCTCTTCTTCGATATTAGTCAAAACAATAATATCGGGCCGATAGTTTAAAAAAGATACTTGATATTCGTCTGCTTCAATAACTAAATAATTAGAGTTGCCTAATCGAAAATTACTGTCTCCAAATTCTTTCAATTTAGTGCCCAAAATTACAGTAGGATCTAGCCCAGCTTTTATAAGAATCAAAGAAATCATTGCCGATGTTGTACTCTTTCCATGGCTGCCAGAAACAGCAATAGTAAAATAATCTTTACTTAATCTCCCAAGGGCTTGAGGATAACTTAGAGCTTCAATCCCATATTTTTTTGCCTGTTCAAATTCTGGATTATTCTCTGACACCGCTGGACTAAAAATCACTAAATCCAAATCTTTAGAAATATTTTCTTTTCTATTTTCTCCTATAAAAAGTTTTGCTCCTTTTTTTTCTAGTAAATCAGTGATTTCGGAGCGGGCCAAATCAGAACCAGAAACTTTTGCTCCTTGCGATAAATAATACTGAGCCAAAGAAGATACCCCTATTCCGCCAATGCCAATAAAATGAATTTTCATAAATTAGATTAATGATATTGATTCTAAAAGCGTATATTTAGGTCCAGTTTTCTTTAATTGGCTTTCTACTACTTGGATCGCATCAACTTCAAAATTCAAATTTAAATCCTCGTTAACCTCTATATTTTCTCCGAGTTGCCTAAATTCAAAACTTCTAATTCTAGCCAATGTAATGTGAAAAGAAAAAATACGATTCTCTTTTATTTTATA
The DNA here is from genome assembly GCA_964422845.1 of uncultured Candidatus Saccharibacteria bacterium. Classification (GTDB taxonomy): domain Bacteria; phylum Patescibacteriota; class Minisyncoccia; order Minisyncoccales; family PEYH01; genus JAYENY01. The sequence goes on from CAYRCT010000003.1 coordinate 5,576, forward strand.
CTGATAACTGGATAAATTAAAAAGAGTATCTTCTAAATCAGTATGAAGTCGAGACAAATCATTATCTTCTTCCCCTTCTACCCAAACCATTCGCGGAGGAAATTTCTTGGGCGGACCATAACAAATTTTATTTAATTTAATCGATATCGGATTATGCCTGGCAGCTACTTCTTTTACGGTCTCAATAGTTTCTACGAGCTGATCATCGTCAAGGTTGCCTAAAAAGCTTAAAGTGATATGGATGTTTTCCTTCTTGACCCATCGAGCAGGCAAATTAGGATATCTATTTGAAAAATTAAATAATTTTTCTTTAATATCCTCGGGAAAATTAATAGCAATAAAAACTCTGTGTAGCATATTATCTAAAATTAACACAAAGAAAGTGGAAAATAAAGGCCCTCGTAAGAGGACCCGCCCAGATAAAGTTATCCCTTCTCGTAGCAATCAAGGCAAAGAGCTTGGTAAAGTTCCTCTCCACCAACAACAACAACTTCATCGTTAGCAGAGGCCGGCTTGCCGTTAATCAATCTTTGGCTACAAGTAGCTTCACCTCCACATTTTACACAGACAGCGTGCAGTTTGTCTACGTCATTTGCTAAAGCCATTAAAGCTGGCATAGAACCAAAGGGTTGTCTGGCGAAAGTGAGATCTAAGCCAGCCACGATAACACGCTTGCCTTTCCTTACTAACTCCTCGCAAAGCCCTGGTAATTTATCAGAGAAAAACTGCGCCTCATCAAAAGCGACCACGGTAGCAAATTCAATCGCATCTACACCCGCGATAGATTCCAACACGAAGAACGACTCGCTCCCTGAAGCAAGGGGATGAGCAATAAACTCTCGTCCATAATGAGTCATAATTGCCTGCTCGCTGTAGTGGTTATCAATCCTTGGCTTAAATATAACCACTTCCTTATGAGCGATCCGCACCCGCTCCAAGCGACGAATAAGCTCTTCTGTTTTACCAGAAAACATGCCACCAGTAACCACTTCTAATCTACCACTCTTTATTAATCCCATTATCATTCCTTTTTTACTTTGAAAAAGAACCATCCCCAAAAGGGCTCAAACTAAATCTTCTATATTCTTTTTACAGTAATCCATAAAATTGTCAAAACTTGATGAATCGTCCCGGAGGATGCATAAACGCATGAAGATGGATAAAATACGTAAAAACACTTGACAAAATTCCTAAATAATATATAGTCATAATGTAACACGATATAATAATATACGAGATGTGCCTCCTGGCACTTTCGGATCCGGAAGGAATACTCGAGTTAAGTGTGTTACGAACCTTCTTCTGGAAAATCAAGCACATTGTCAATAAAAATGAAGGACTTCCCCCTCTCCTTCAGTCGGCCGCGTCGGGGTCGTATCGCATACAGATACGACCCCATGAATATTTTATTACAGCTATTATTGCTGTTTTTTATTTTCAAAATTATGCTAGAATTAATAAAAGAATATCATATTTTATGATTAAAAAATCTAACAAAAAAAAAGAAGAGAAAGAAACAGCTATTCAAGAAATTGTTAATCATTACTTTTACAGTAAGGGTTTGGTTTTGAAAGAAATTAAAGAAAACGCTAAAAAAAGAAAAATAATATATTCCAGGTTTACTCGGCCAGCTAAGCAACTTCTAGAGTTGGCTGGTTCTGTTAAAAAAGCAAAAAGAGCCATAGATATTGTGGCTAAATGGGCGAATTCCAGAAATCTAGATTATGCTATTGAAACTGTATTTAAAAAATGGCTGGAACTAGACAGATTGAAGCCCAAAGAAATAGTAAAAAAACCCTATTTTAGGGACGATCCGATGATTTGGTCGGAAACAAAAAGAAAATGGTTTGTTATCGATAAAGATGGACAATGGTTGGAATTCGCTGGAGATGAAAAAGAAATTAAATGGAAAATTGCAAAAAAATAGCGTTCATTGATGTCGTGTTTCTAAAACAATCCTCAATTGAGGATTGTTTTTTGATTAATCACATATACAATCTTGACAAGACCCAATTTAGGATTAGGATTAATTTATTAAGCTTTTCTAAATAGCTCGTTTACAAAGGAGACGACAAAATGAAAAGAATTCTCAAGCATTTTTTCAAAAAAACACTAAAAGGCCTTGGTTTGATATTGCTTTTGGGAATGATTATATGGTTAGTAAAACAAGGATTTAATTTCATCAGCCCGATCGTCAGTTGGTTTTTGTCCTTGGTAAAGATAGACCCAAAATGGCAAGCTTCCGCTATGTTCGGCTTGCTAATTGTAAGTGGGTACATCGCTGGCCACATAGGACAAAGATCACATATCGTACAAACACTGTTGATGAAAATACCGTTTCTCCGAAAGCTTTATTACGAAAAAATTCGCGGAGGGAAACCAGCCATTATCATTCCTGATGGAAAAACCTGCATCCAGGCAATATATATGGGCCCGCAACTTATTGAAATCCTCGGAGAAAATCCGAAAAAGATTCATTCCTCGCGCACAATATTCCAAACTTTTCCAGTGCCAATCACTGGTTATGCGGAATATATTCCAGAAGAATGGGTGTATATGGTCACCAATATTTCTTTGTCGGAGTGGCTAGCCAATGATATAATGGGTCTTGCTCGCGAAATTCAACCAGGCATTCAGGCCTTGCCCCTTGTTGAATTCCGAGAAAAACATAATTCAAAAAAACGTCGCGTGTAAATCCACGCGACGTCTCTTTTTTTACAAAAGAATCCTTACTAATAATAAAACAGGTATACGCTTTATTGATTGATTCCTAAAAGTTCAACTTCAAAAATTAGAGTAGCATTTGCTGGGATAGCACCGGAAACACCCTGCTCTCCATATGCTAAGCTTGATGGAATGGTTAACTTTCGTTTTTCTCCAACTTTCATCCCTTTAACTCCCGTGTCCCATCCTTTAATAACTTGACCCGCGCCTAACGTAAAAACAAATGGCTTTCCCCTGTCTATGCTTGAATCAAATTTGGAACCATCCTCTAGTGTCCCCTTATAGTGAACTGTTACGGCGTCCCCGTCTTTCGCTCCCTCTCCGCTCCCTGGTTCTAAGATTATGATATTTACTTTATTGTTTTCTTCTAAATTTTTTGTGTCCATTTCTTTATAAATATTAAATGATTCTATTGTTTCCTTAAAAACATTTCTATATCTTTCCCAATCTTTTAGACCGGTATTAAATGTTATTAACCACATGTTATCACCTATTCCCTTAATAACAACCATAAAAATTTTAAATTCACTCCCTTCTTTATAAAGTTCTCCTTCTATCACATAACCGTCTCTTTCGTTAATTTTTTCTTCCGTTACGGAAATGACTTTAAAATCCGGCTGACTGACCTTTATTTGATCTTCCACACCGGCAACATATGTTTCTGGATCAATTCCTGGCATATCTTCGTAAGCAACGGCAAAATAACTTTTAAAGCCCATATTTTCTAGTGCTACACCTTCATTCTCTTCGTTAACATTGGAAATCATGGCCGAGATACCAGACACGCCGACTATTTCTTCCCATCCTTCTGGAATGTTGATAGAAAATCCGTCTTTCTCAAGAATTTCTTGTTCCTTATTGTTGTCATCAAGTTCAAGTTCTGTATTTCTATTATTGAAATGAATAACTATGCCAACAATCAATATGCTTAAAATTATGGTTAAGCCAATAAAGATAGTTTTTTTGTTCATGTCTCTTTTCTTAATTTTTAATATTCCTATTCTACCAACTCTATATAGAATTGCAAATATGTATAGAATAAAAAAGAGAGCATTATTTTGCTAATGATAAATAATCTCTTTATTCTTGAATTTTAATAACTTTTTGTTTTGATTTTGCTCCTGATACAATTTTTACCTGCGTCATCGGAATCTTAAAATGCTTTGCGATCAATTTTATGATTGCTTTATTGGCACGCCCTTTAATCGGAAATTCTTTTATAAAAACCAAGAAATGATTATCGTCAATCTTTTCAATCTTCTTTTCTTTAGCTTTCAACTTTGCTGTAACAAAAATTTTCATTATTCTTAAAATTAATGTATTCTCTTTCTCCGCAGTAAAAACAAAAACAAAAGAACAAACAAAAGAAAACCTGCTAGAAATAAAATTTTAGTTGAAGGCAATTCTTTGTTTTCAAAAAATCCCCTAATGGATTCAAAAATTGATGCTTGGGCCCTATTTGGATCTAAGGGAAAAATATCTTTTGAATCAATCACTCCGTCCTCATCAGTATCTACTTTTAACGGATTAGTGCCGAGCTCAACTTCTTCTTTATCTGATAACTCATCTTTATCTGTATCAATGATTAAAGGATCTGTTTCGTAAATCCATAATTCTTCCTCGTCTTTCAATCCATCGTTATCATCGTCCTCATCAGTATTGTCCCCAATGCCATCTTTGTCACTATCTTTTGACTCATTACTATCTAAGGGAAAAATATCTTCTCCATCTATTGCACCGTCACCGTCTGTGTCTGCAATTAAAGGATTTGTGCCCCAGATAATCTCTGTATCATCAAAAAGACCATCATCGTCGTCGTCAGGATCATAAAAATTTCCTATCCCATCTTCATCAGTGTCTGTGTCAACAAAAAAATTCTGCTTAATAACAGAATTATTTTCTATATTCTCGTCTATCGGACTGGTCTCAACAATATCGACTTCAATTTCATAAGTGCCTTGCTCAACAATCCAATCAATAAAAACATCATCATAAGTGTTTGTGCGTATAGAAATTGGTTGTGGCTCGGCTAATTTCTCGCCATTATTTAAAAAAATAACCTCACCATAAACATCTTTGTCGCCAAGATTAAAAACCCGAGCAAAAATTCGTATTCTCTCTCCTTCTATGGGTTCTTCTTTGGAAAAAACCACATCTGAAGCGCTGATAGATAGATCGGTCTTGGCAAAAACGAATTGAAAAGAAAATAGAACAAAAATTCCTATTCCTAAAATAATAAAATTTAATTTTTTCACTTTACTAAAAACATAAAAATAATCTATTTTGATCTCTATGTATGTTAACTAATTTTACTCCCACAAAGCATCTCCTTATCGGGTTTTAAAAGCGCTAACTTGCCATCGTTATTAACAGCTAGAAGCATTCCTTGACTCTCTAATCCAAATATAACTCTTGGCTCTAGGTTCGCAACTATAACAATCTGTCTGTTAATTAATTCTTCTACTTCATACTCTGTGGCGATCCCTGCTATAATCTGCTTCTCTTCGGAGCCCAAATCTACCTTCAGCTTCAAAAGTTTATTAGAGCCCTCAACTTTTTCAGCGACAATTATATTTCCAATTCTTAAATTTAATTTTTGAAATTCTTCAAAATTAATCATATTTTTAAAAATAAATTAAGCTATTTTCAATTCTAAAATTCTATTTATTCTTTGCTCTCACCATCTATGTCCTTTTTAATTTCTTCAAACTCGTTCTCGATAGATTGAAGTCTCTTCCTACTTGTTTTAATAAGTTCTGCGGCTTGTTTTACTTTTTTCAGTCCTTCTTCAATATCAACTTCTTCTTGATTATCAAACCATGTTGTAATTTCAGAAAGCTGTTTAAGATTCTTAGTTAAATTTTGAGTACTAACATCTTCTTTAGTCATTTTAACTTTATTTAATTTTATTAATTTTTTTAATCTTAGAAACAATTAATCCGTCGACTAAACGAATATCCAAATCCCCTCCCGTGCTCACGCTTCCAACACTTTTGACTATTTTACCATTAAATCGCGCGATGCTATAGCCGAGTTTGAGTTGTCTCTCGGGATTATTGAAAAAAATTATTTTAGTAATATTTTCTATTTTTTGGCTAACCGTGGATATAAATGACTCAAATTTTAGAACAATTGATTTGCTCCACAAACTTTTTAAATTGATTTCGGTTTTTTGCAAACAATAAGCGAAATTTTGAAAGGCAATCCTTGTATTTGTGTCAATCTTTCTATATTTTTCAAAAATTAAATCTTTTATTTCATAAATGGTCCGCAATGACTGTTCTAAAATCAAAGAGGCATCAGTCACTATTTCTTCATAATTGTCTATAATATATCTTTCTCGCCTTTCTAATAATAAAATGGCTTGGTCCCATGATTGATTTAATAAATTTGCCACTGCAGTTGGGGTTGAAACCATAGCATCGGCTGCCAAAGCGATAAGTGAAATATCTTTGTCATGGCCCACACCAACTATCACGGGCACTGGAAAATCTACTATTGCCCTTACTAACACTTCGTTGTTAAAAGGCATCATTGATTCTAGTGATCCGCCTCCTCTCATTATAGCCAAAACTTCTATATCTTTATTCTCAAAACTTTTGATTGCATTAAGTATTTCTTTTACTGCTTCCTGCCCTTCAACTCTTGCGTCAATCATTTTTGTCTTAAATCCATATTTCCCCAGATTATTAAGAAAGTCGTGAATAACCGCTCCTTGTTTCGAAGTAATGACCCCAATTTTTTCGGGAAAATTAGGAATTGCTCTTTTCTTCTCTTCTTTAAAAAGCCCTTCTTCGGTTAATTTATTCTTTAATTCATCGTACGCTTTTTTCAAAGCTCCTTCACCTTTAAGTTCAATCGTGTTTGCCTTAAAACTTAGAGTTCCTCTTGGCGCATAGATATCGGGACATCCGTTCATAATTAATTCCTGACCAATTTCAATTTTTACACCGCATAAATTATAATTATTTCTCCAAATTATACAATTTACGAGAGCGTTTCCAGATTTATCCTTAACAGCAAAATACACATGCCCAGTAGGGCCCATTTTTACCGAAGAGACCTCCCCCGTTATTTTTGCAGCTCCGAATTTTTTTAACCCTATGTTAAGAAATTCTATATATTCGGAAACTGAAAAAACAGGATTTAATTCTAATTCTTTTTTCTCTGGCATAATATTTAAGCGTCCGCTTTTATTTCAATTACATCTCCGTCCTGAACAACATAATCCTTTCCCTCTGTTCGGATTAAACCATTCTCTCTGGCCTTAGAAAATCCTTCTGAATCAATAAGTTTCTGCCAATTAATCACTTCTGCTTTTATAAAATGAGTTTCAAAATCGCTATGAATTACTCCACCTGCTTGGGGAGCTCTTTCTCCTTTTTTTAATGTCCAGCCACGAGTTTCGTCTGGACCAGTAGTAAGAAAAGTAATTAAATCCAATAACTTATAGCATTCTTTTACTAAAGATTCTATTTGCGACTTTTCTGCCAGCCCAAAAGAAATTCTCTGCTCTACATCAAAATCAACTGCTTCAAATTCAGTTAAAATATCAATGATCAAAAATGGCCAATTATTTTTCTTAAAACCATCTATTACACTATCTGGGATTTCGTCCTTTGAACCGTTTAATAAAAATAATCTTGGTTTTATGGTTAAAAACTGATAACTATTCAAAATTTTGCTTTCGTCCTCGTTCCATTGTATTTCAGACAATAATTTTCCTTTTTGTAAAAATTCTTGAGCTTTACTTAAAACTTGAAATTCTTTTTCAACATTTTTTTCTTTTATTTTTGATTTAAGTTCTTTCTCTAAACTCAAAACTCTTTTCTCAACTGTTTCCAAATCCTTTAAAACCATTTCTGTATCTAGAATTTCTTTGTCTCCAAAAACGTCTATTTCTGACTGTGTATTAATAATGTTTTTATTGCTAAAACAACGCAGGATATAAAGAATCGCGTCAACTTCTCTAATGTTAGCTAAAAATTTATTACCTAATCCTTCGCCCTTGCTTGCTCCTTTTACTAAGCCAGCAATATCGACAAATTCTACTATTGTATAGATTTTCTTTGCCGACGAGGTTAATTCAGCTAATTTGTCTATTCTTTCATCAGAAACAGCAACAACGCCGACATTTGGATCTATCGTGCAAAAAGGATAATTGGCGCAATCAACTTCTTTTTTTGTTATTGCTTGGAATAGCGTTGACTTGCCAACGTTGGGCAAACCAACAATGCCAATATGTAAAGACATATTATTGTTATTAAATATAGATTTCCACGGCTAAAATCGTGGTTTTCGCTTTCTTGAAATAAAATCCTCCTTATTAACCCATTAGTCCCGTCACCTGGGACATTCTACCAGCTATGGTTTTTTGTATTTTTGTCATTGCTTCGTTGATGCAATCTTTTAATATTCTTTCTTGTTCTTCTTTCGTTAATTCTGAATTAAGCTCTATACTTTCTATATTCATCTTTCCATTAACAATTACCTTAATACCTTGTTTTTCTGCTTCGGCTGATTCCATTGAAAGAGAATCGCTCATTTTTTTAAGCTCTTTTAATTGTTGCATTTTTTCAAACATATAAATTTATTAATTTAATGATTCTTTTCAGACTAGTATTATTGTTGATTATTGGCAAATATATCATAACACTAACCACTATTCTTTCCAAAAAAAGGACCAAGCGAGCATTGCCAGCTTGGTCAAGTTGTACGGAGAATTATCTGGGATCAGATATCTCACGAAAAATCCCAGCTTCTTCCATCTCTGCCAAATTTATTTCTGCTATAGACACGATAACCCGTGACGAAGACATCTTCTCAATAACCGAAAAGTCAATCCCTGCAGTATCCAATCTCTTAGAAAAAACTAAACATTTCTCATCGGCCATCTTTCTATCGTGAAAAAATTTACCGTAATGGAAAATGCCAACTTCCACTGGTTTTTCAATTTCCTTGTGTAATACTTGGCAATCGAAATACTTTGACTTGCCCATGTTGACCTCCTATAATGTGCAGATAATAAATCTTAAAATATAACAATCTAATTGTCAAACAAAAACCGCCCGACTTCAAACAATCAACGCAACGACTGAATTCTGTTAGAATAAAGAAATGAAAAAATATAAGAGATTAAGTTTCGAAGAGAGAGAAGAAATTAGCAGAGGAATATGGGCGAATGAATCTTTTGCCCATATTGCTAGAAGAATTAACCGCCCGACAAGCACGGTAACCAGAGAAGTTAAGGGAAAGATAATATACAAATGGTGCTATCGAGCTGAGAAGGCCCAAAAGAGAGCGGAAAGATTAAGAAAACAAGGTCGACGGTCTAAAAAGATATACTCAAACGAGAAACTAAAAAGCTATGTCTATGATAAATTAAGAATAGAATGGTCTCCAGAAGAGATTGCCAAAAGGATTAAGCTGGATTATCCTAAAGATAAGAATATGCGCATTTCACATGAAACAATATACAGGCATATATATTGTCTTCCAAGGGGAAAATTAAAAGCTGAATTAATGAGAGGATTGAGACAGGAAAGGAAAATGAGACAACCAAGGAAATATGCTCATTACAGAAAGCAGAGAATACAAGACATTATCAGTATTTCCGAGCGTCCGGAAGAGGTTAAAGATAGAATAGTCCCAGGCCACTGGGAAGGAGATTTAATAGTTGGAAAAAAACATGAAAGTGCCCTGGGAACGTTAGTTGAAAGAACAACAAGATTGACATTACTCGTTCCTCTTAAAACAAAGGATTCTCTTGGTGTTAGAAAATCTTTTGCCAAAGCATTCGAGAGGATACCTATACAGTTTAAGAAGACATTAACCTATGATAGAGGAACTGAGATGAGCCAGCATAAACTCTTTACCAGGGAAACGAAGATTCAAGTTTACTTTGCAGATCCTTACAGTCCATGGCAAAGAGGAACCAATGAGAATACTAATGGTTTGATAAGACAATATTTTCCCAAGGGCACTGATTTTAGGAAAATATCGCTTAAGGAAATAAGGAAAGCTGAACAGAGATTGAATTCTAGGCCTAGAAAAGTGCTCAAGTATTACACGCCATCAGAGAAATTTTACGAATTAATTACTGGTCAGAAAGTTGCGTTAGAAACTTGAATCCAGCCCGCTTAAAAAGCGATTTTTAATAATGTTTACAAATAAAATAATTTTAAATTTATTTTGTTGAAAAAGTTTTTTTATTTCTTCTGTATCTTTTGGCTACATTAATACGAGACATTTCTTTTCCTAACAATGACTGTAATACAGCATAATCAAAATCAACCTCATGTTTTCTTTCTTCCATTAAATTTTCCACTCTTTTCCTTGCTTTTTCTGCCCTCTCGAGATCAATGTGTTCAGCTCTCTCTGCTCGATCAGCTAAAATAACTACTCCAAAATTTGGTCTAAATTCTAAAATTCCAGAAGAAATTGAAAGAGAAGTATTTTGTCCTTTTTCTGTTTTAAGAATTATTTCTCCTGATTTAATGGGAGTAACTATTGGTATATGGCCCGCTAAAATAGTCAATTCACCTGTTATAGCAGGAATGGTCGCACTAACATATCTATCACTTATAATGACTTTTTCCAATGTTACAATTCTAACATGCAAATATTTTGCCATAAAAATACATTATTTCTCTTCAATATCTTTTATGTTCCCTTTCATATAGAAAGACGATTCTGGCTTATCGTCATGTTTGCCTTCGATAATCTCCTTGAACCCTTGAAGGGTCTCTTTTAGAGAAACATATTTTCCTTCTCTGCCAGTAAACTGTTCCGCCACAAAAAACGGTTGAGATAAAAATTTCTGAATTTTTCTAGCGCGGGAAACAATCAACTTATCTTCGTCTGATAGTTCTTCCATTCCAAGAATAGCGATAATATCTTGAAGGTCTTTATAGCGCTGTAAAATTTTCTGAACCTCGCTTGCAACAGAATAATGTTCTTCGCCGACAATCTCTGGAGTAAGAATCGTTGACCTAGAATCTAACGGATCAACAGCTGGATAAATAGCTAGTTCCGCTAAAGAACGTGTTAAAACAACAGTAGAATCAAGATGAGAAAAAGTCGTTGCAGGGGCTGGATCTGTTAAGTCGTCGGCAGGAACGTAAACGGCTTGAACCGAAGTAATAGAACCTTTCCCAGTGGATGTAATTCTTTCTTGAAGTTTGCCCATTTCTGTGGCAAGAGTAGGCTGATATCCTGCCGCTGAAGGCATTCTACCCAACAGTGCAGAGACCTCAGAACCAGCTTGTGTAAATCGAAAAATGTTATCAATAAAAAGCAAAAGATCTTTGCCTTCTTCATCTCTAAAATATTCTGCCATAGATAATGCCGCCAAGGCAACTCTTGCTCTTGCCCCAGGAGGCTCATTCATTTGGCCAAACACTAAAGCTGTTTTATCTAAAACTCCAGATTCTTTCATCTCCCGATACAAATCATTTCCCTCTCTACTTCGCTCTCCAACTCCAGCGAACATAGAATATCCTCCATGTTCTTGAGCGATATTTCTTATTAATTCTTGAATTATGACAGTTTTCCCAACACCTGCTCCACCAAAAAGTCCAGTCTTTCCGCCTTTCAAAAACGGACAAATAAGATCAATAACTTTAATTCCTGTTTCTAAAACCTCTAAATCTATTTTCTGATCAACAAATTTCGGCGCTGAACGATGAATAGGATATCTTTCTTTAACTTTTGGCTCTCCCTTGCCATCAATCGGATCACCGGTTACATTAAACATTCTTCCTAAAATAGCATTCCCTACGGGAACGGAAATTGGCTCGCCCAAAGCAATTACCTCTTGTCCTCTCGACATTCCGTCAGTTGAACTCATAGCGATTGCCCTTACTTGTCCTGACCCTAGATGTTGCTGGACTTCTAAAACTACATTGTTGTCTTTAACTTTTAAAGCATCGTTGATATTCGGTAAAGATTCTTTAAAAAAGACATCTACAACAGGGCCAATTATTTGAGATATTTTTCCGGAGACAGATAATTTATTCATAAAAAATTATATAAAAAATAAATTGTTAATATATTTAATCATTTGGAAGCTATTGCGCCAGAAGAAATCTCTAATATCTCCTGTGTTATTGAAGCTTGTCTAGCTTTATTGAATGAAAACGAAAGATCGTCAATCACGTCAGAAGCGTTTTCAGAGGCGCTTTTCATCGTTATCATTCGGGAAGAGTGTTCGCTAGCATTCGACTCAAGCAAACTATGATAGAGCTGTATATCAGCCAAGTGTGGTAAAATCTCATCTAAAACACTATTCGCATCGGGTTCAAATAAACAATTTGCTAAATTTTTATTCTCAATAATTTCTTCATCCTCGTTGCGCCCTATCCGATTGATTAATTCGTAAAGCACTTTTTCTGAAACTGGCAAGAGCTTTCTTGCTAGAACCTCATACTTAATAGAAGAAACAAAATCAGTATAAATAATATTCACCTGATCGTATGTTTTATTAATAAAACCATCAACTGCCAAACGACTACAAGGAAAAATCTCTTCAATAAGCGGCTTTTCTGAAATATCTGTAAAACTAGCTATATATTTGCCATAATTTTGTTTAATTTTCTTTTCAACTTTTTTCCCAATAGTAATAAAATCTATTTCTGCACTGGAATGAGTTTTTACAAATTCGTCTACCTTTTTGAAAACATTGCTATTATAGCTACCACAGAGACCTTTATTAGAAGCAAACACTATAGCAAGAATTTTCTTTACTTCTCTTTGTTCTAAAAGAGGATGACTTGCTTCTCTCTCTCTGTTAATGTTCACTAAAAGTTCTAAGGCAATTTTAATATAAGCTCTCGTTGCTAACGCTTGATTTATAGCATGCTTCATTTTATAAGAAGAAACCATTTCCATAGCTCTAGTTATCTTTCCGATATTCTTAACCGACTGAATTCTTTTTTTAATTGTCTTAATCTGAATCGGCATTATTTTCTTTTTTCACAAATTCTTCAATCGCTTGTTTTAATTCTTTTTCTATCTCTTGATTCCAATCTTTAATTAATTTATCCAAAAGCTTTCTCTTGCTCATATCAAAAAAATTAAAAAATTTCCCTTGCCAATCTTTAATTTTGTCGACACCTATGGTGTCGAAGTACCCATTGTTAACAGCATAGATAATGGCAATCTGATGACTCGCCGATAGTGGAAAATATTGCGGTTGTTTCAACATCTCAACAATTCTAACCCCCCTGTTGAGTTTCTCTTTGGTCTTAGAGTCTAAGTCGCTAGCAAATTGAGCAAAAGCCTCTAGCTCACGATATTGAGCCATATCAAGTTTCATTTGGCCAGCAACTTTTTTCATTGCCTTAAGTTGAGCATTCCCGCCAACGCGAGAAACAGATGTCCCGATATCTAGTGCGGGACGAATACCCTTATTAAAAAGATTGGTTTCTAAAAATATTTGGCCATCAGTAATCGAAATAACATTCGTTGGGATATATGCGGAAACATCTCCCGACTGAGTTTCTATAATCGGCAGGGCTGTCACCGACCCTCCTCCGGCCTCCTTGTTTCGCCTACAAGCTCTTTCTAATAATCTAGAATGAAGATAAAAAACATCGCCGGGATAGGCTTCTCTTCCTGATGGTCGTCTTAAAAGTAAAGAAATCTCCCTATAAGCCTGGGCGTGCTTGGAAAGATCATCATATATGATTAAAACATCTTTCCCTTGATCCATAAAAAATTCTGACAAAGCTGCTCCCGAATAAGGGGCGACATAAGAAAAAGATGCTGGCTCACCAATTCCAGCAACAATGACTATAGTATACTCAAGGGCTCCAGTTTCTTTAAGCTTTGCAACAATGCGAGCGACCTTAGACTTTTTCTGTCCAATAGCCACATAAATACAAATCATATTCTGACCTTTCTGATTAATGATCGTATCAACTGCGACAGCTGTCTTGCCCGTTTGGCGATCACCAATAATCAACTCTCTCTGGCCTCTACCAATCGGAATCATGGAATCAATAGACATAATTCCTGTTTGGACTGGTTCGCTAACCGGCTCACGATCCATTATTCCTGGAGCATTTTTTTCAATGGGATACAATTTTGTTGATTTAATTTCTTTTTTTCCTCCATCAATCGCTCGACCCAATGGGTCAACGACTCTTCCTATCATTTCTTCGCTTGCCGGAAAAGATAATACTTTTTTTGTTCTTTTTACGATGTCCCCTTCTTTTATGCTCTCATAATCACCAAGTAAAATAGCTCCGACAAAATCTTGTTCTAAATTAAGAGCTACCCCTAAAATATTATTAGGAAATTCAAGCATTTCAAAAGATTGACAATTATTAAGGCCACTCAAGTAGGCAATACCGTCACCAATTTTTACAACTTCGCCGACTTCGTTAATATCAATCTCTAGCTTAAAATCATCGAGTTGTTTCTTTAAGTTTTGAATTAAATCTTCTATGGGCATATTTTAATGTTATTATTTAAGAGTATTTTTAAGCTTAATAAATTGATTTTTAATGCTGGCATCAAAAATAGAGCCATGGTAATAAGCGATGAACCCTCCTTTTATTTCTTTATCTATTTCTATATCAACATTAGATTCGTTGGCTACACCAACAAATTTTTTAATTTTTTGAATAGTTTCTTCAGAAACCGACTCGAACAATCTAATATATAATCTGTCTTCTTTGTTTTGTTTTTTCTTCGTTCTCTCTAGCAGTTTTATTACTCTTGACAATTCGTGCATGGCCCTACTATCCTTAAGGGAACTAATAAAAATTTCAACTATTTCTTTTGTCTTGCTAGGATACTGATTGCCAAATTCAATTAAAATTTGCGTTGTCTTTTCAACAGAAAACATTATTGCTTTATCTTAATTATTTTTTCAATAAAATTTTTGTTTTGTTTTGCATCAAATTTCTCTCTTAAAAATCGTTCTGCTGCGAAAATAGATAGTTCTATCGTCTCTTCTTTGATTTCAGCCATCGTCTGCTCCTTTTTGCTGTGAATTTCTTTTTTGGCTTTTTCCATAGATTGCTCAATTTTTTTCTGGGATTCTTCGTCGGCTCTTTCAATTATATTATCATGCAATTTCTGCGCTTCACCAACAATTTTATTAGCTTCTGTTTTTGCCTTCCTTATCTCCTCCTGATACTTTTCTTTAGCCATGTTTAATTCGCTTGCAGCTCTTTTTGCATCATTAAGTCCCTTCTCAATTTTGTTTTGCCTTTCTTTCAATAATTTTTGTATCGGAGAAAAGGCAAACTTTTTTAACACAAAAAAAACAATGCCAAAGTTGACTAATTGCGCCAAAAAAATTTTCCAATCTATGCCCAAATTTTTAATAATCGGATCAAAAACATTCATAATCAAAAAAATGTAACATTACTATACTCTTCTCTTTTACATGATTAGCGCAATAACTAACGCGTAGATAGCAGAAGTTTCTGCTAATGCTGCCCCCAAAATCATCATTGGGAAAATACGTCCGGACGCTTCCGGATTTCTACCAATCGCTTCAAGTGCTTTTCCTATTAAATATCCTTCTCCTAGGGCTGACCCTAACATAGAAAGAGTACAAATACCTTTTGCGATATATTTTGCTGCTTCTGGACTTAAACCTTCCATAATTTTTAATTAAATATTAATTATTAATTTTCTAATCAAATCAACTAATGTTATCACTGACTGGACCTAATGCCAAATTTAGATAAACCGCACTCAAAACCGAAAATACCATTGCCTGCAATCCGCCGACCAGCAATGTTTGAGCAAGCAATAATGACGGCGCTATAAAACTCAAAAAACTTATCATAACTACCATTAAAACCTCTCCCGCGAATATGTTTCCAAAAAGACGCAAAGAAAGCGAAATAACTCTAGCAAGCTCGCCCATGACATTAAGTAATCCCATTGCAAAATCAATAATAGAGAGAAATCCTTGTCCGATGCCTTTCTTAAATCCTAAAAAAACTCTCTTTAATTGAATATATTGACCCAAATGGCCAAAAAGGCCATTAGATTGAATGCTCGCAAGTTGAGAAAGAAAAACCACTAAAACAGCTAATGCTAAAGTAGTGTTAAAATCAGTTGTTGCTGTTCGGAATAAGGCAACATCATTAACTTTTATTGCAGTCAATCCAGGTATCAATGTTATTGTATTCAATAATAGAAAAAACACGAAAATGCTTGCTATAATAGAAAATAATTTTTCCGATCTTTTTCTATCGCTAGTAATCTGATCAAGTAATCCAAACATTGCTTCTATTATAATCTCAAAAAATGTTTGAACCTTACTTTCGGATTTTAAATTAATGTGCTTTTTCAAAAAGAATACAAATCCTAACACCAAAACCATGGCCAACCAAGTGGATATCATAGAATTAGTCACTGGCAATCTTCCTATGTGAAAAACTACACCAGAATATAATTGAGGAATCGGTTCTACTATTTGTAAAAAATTCATACCTATTCTTTCTCTCGTTTAATTGCTTCATCTATTCTCTTAATTTCTTTATTAAACTTAAAAAATTTAATTAAAATAATTGACCAAGAAAATGCCAATGCCAAAATCATAAAAATAATCATTAATCTTGGATGCATATTTTTTTCAATTCCGATTTTTTTTCCAAAATATGCTGCCAATAAAACCGGTCCACCGATAATGAAAATCATCTGAAACAAGAACTGAAACGACTGTTTTTGCAATGAATGATTTTCTTGAGTCGCCTTTCTTAATCGTTCTTCTCTCTCTTGTGTGTTATCTTTCTTCATATTTTAATTTCTTATTATAAAGATATTGAGTTTTCATTGTATACAAATATACTTTTATGTCAACGATATGAGCTATCTTCTAATCAATTTTAAAAAATCACAAACTTTAATTAAAAAATCGCCAAAAAACGATTTTGTAATTGATAGATTTATTTACAATATTCAATAATCCAATCTTTAAAAAACGGGCGAGGAAAAATACTTTAATTTAAATATTAATCCTTATTTAAAAAATCTTTATATATTTTTAAAAGTTTGTCAAAAACTTTTTCCCAGGTAAAATCTTTTGAGAATCGTAACGCATTTTTACGCATACGTTGTCTCAATCCATCGTCGTCTAATAAAATATTTATTTTCTTCTCAAAATCCTGATAATCCCTTGGCTTTGTTAAAAATCCATTATCATTATCTTTAACAAGCGATTTAGATCCGCCAGCATTAGCAACAACAGGCACAAGCCCAGAGGCCATTGCTTCTATAGTCACATTTCCGAATGTCTCTGTTGTGGATGGGAAAGCAAATATATCTGAAGAAGCGTAAATTTGAGAAAATTTAATACCCTCAACATGTCCGAAAAATATCGCTCCCGGCATAAGAGATTCTAATTCTTTCCGTGCTGGTCCATCTCCAGCTATAACCATAACAAAATCTTTACGCTTTTGTTTGAGTAAATTATATGCTTTTGATAGTGTGCGGAGATCTTTTTCCCATGTGAGTCTGCAAACGCATAAAATAATAAATTTTTTCCCTTGTTTAAGAATTTGATTTCTTAATTTTTCTGAACGAAACGAATCATTAAATTTCTCAAAATCTACTCCCCAAGGAAGAGATATTGCATTAGACATTCCATGATCGATTAGTTCTTCGGCGATAACCTCTGAAGGAGTTGTCGTGATTTTCATCTGTCTGTATAACTTTCTTAACGAAAACCAAACAAGAGGTCTCAAAAAACCAAGATGATAATAGGAAAGATATTTGCAAAAATTAGTATGATGAGTGGCTAAAATTGGAACATTACGCTTTTTAGCATATCTTAACGCAGACCAAGCAATAGTGTCTGGACTATGAACATGGATCAAATCTGGCTGAAATTCATCTAATTGTTTCTTAAATTTAGATATGCCGGGTAAAGAAATACGATATGCTTTATAAAGCGGGAAGATAATTGACGGTACCTCTATGATCGGAACGGAAGAAATGGAAGCATCTTCTGCCCAACCAGTAACAATGACAGATTCAATTCCTTTTTTTCTTCCCTCATCAATAAGAGCGAGAAGTACCCTAGTTACTCCATCTTCTTTTTTTAGCGTTCCAATAAAATACGCAATTTTCATATACTCTATTATAACAAAAAATCGCCCTTCTGGCGATATTTTTTCTATATTCCTTTAATTCAATTTTCTGACTCTTCAATAAAAAGATGAAATCTAGGATAATTTGAACCTTAGACAGGTCTGATACAATTAAACTCTCCCCTAGTGAAAATACATTTATTAAATTTTATATAATAATTTTAATTTCAAGTGTTCTGAGAAGTGAAGCGACGAGAATTCTTGCAATGCTGAATTATCTTTCTCAATTAATCTTCCAACTTTTCGCAAAAAAATGATAAAAATCGAAAGAGAACTCACGCTATTTTTGTTCTTTCTCAAATCCAATCTTTTCCTTTGCTGCGGTTTCCATTTTCGAGAGAAGTTGTGTCTCAATTGGACCAAACTTGCCCTCGTATTCACCAATATATTTGCCCAACAGTAAATAAATCCGTTTTGCATGCTTGGGTGATGCGCGGAATTGGCGGCCCTGACCTCCTGAAATCATTAAAAAATCAAAAACTTCTTGATTAAAACCCACATTAACATTAGACAACGCGTAAAGGGTTGGATCAAGATTTACTCTAATTTGTTTTTTTTCGTTTTCCATATTTTCAAATTTTACTTATAAATTAATTGTTCTACTTTTATAAAAATAATAAAAAATTTTAATCTATCCTTTTATTATACTCTATTCTTCTTGAAAATTTAACTAAAGAACTTTTGTTAAAACGATAAATACAGCTAATCCGACCCCAGCCAAAAAAGCAATCGAAGAATGCTTTTTCTCATACTCTCTTGCCTCGGGTAGAAGGTGAGATGCAGAGATATAGATCAATACTCCCGCAACAAATCCCAACATTAATCCAAGTTCTGATTCCTTGATTTTAGAAACAAACGGATAGATTACAAATGCCCCTATCGGAGTGGTAAGTCCTGCTATAAAAAAAGCGTATACACCAGCAATCTTTTTATTTACACCACCCTTTATTAACATAAGATAAGTTATAACTCCTTCAGCAAATTCATGCACCACCAGACCAATACTTACGAGAATCCCAATCAAAATTGAAAATTGAAAAGTCACTGCATAAATGATCCCATCAATAAAAGAATGAATTCCTATTCCCTCTACCGCAGTTATGCCAAACGCTACTTCCTTTTTTTTAGTATAATATTTTATTAATTTATTGGAAAAAAACATAAACAAAAACCCGAATAATGCGAATAATCCTGCATAAACATTTTTCTGAATAGCTTTGGGTAATGTTAAAATCAAAGAACTTGAAATTAACATTCCGGCGGCGAAACACATAAAATAGGATTTAGATCGCTCTGCCCACTCCCTATATTTTATAATGGCTAAAATACCCAAACCATTTACTACCGCAGCAGCAATAGCAAACATAGACACCCAAATAAAAGTATTAGAAAATTCAAACATAATTATTAGTTAGTTTTATACCTGCATCCTCAGAGACGATTCACACACTTTGAGATACTTTCCTTAACGATTCTCCAAGAATCTTTTTTATTCTTTCTGCCTCTTCTTCAACCACTCTGCCCTCGTGTTCTCCGCTATGAGCTCGATTGCCTGAATAAGATGGTTTCTTCTGGTCTAAATGTAAATTAAAAATAAATTTACCGTTGTCTTCTCTAATGAAAACATGAAACCTAGGATAACCCATGTTCCCGATAGGTCTAGTACAGTTAAATTCCTCGCTGTTGCCAGGTTTTAATATGTATCCTAATCTCCTGACTAAACTTACGATATTTTTGTTTGGACTCTCAGCGATAAATTTCATACAGCTAAACTTAATTTTTGAATTAATTCTTCGGCTTCTCGTTTTTTAAAACCATCTCTAATCTACCTCGTTTTTAAGAATTTTTCAATAATATAATTAATTAAACTGAAGATTTTTTAAAAAACAATTCCCTTATAGAATAAAAATTAGAGAATATCCCCAAGTTAAAATATTGACTTTTTCAAATTTTTATAATATAAAGAAAGATAGAAACTTACCTTATTAAAGCAGTCGCACCGCTTTATAAAAAGCGGTTTTAATTTCTATGGAAATAAGAAACATTGCAATCATCGCTCATGTTGACCACGGCAAAACAACTCTTACTGATGCATTAATGCAACAGACAGGAATGTCAGAAGTCGGAGACAGCATGGATAGCGATGTCCTTGAGAAAGAAAGAGGAATAACAATCTATTCCAAAAATACCTCTATCTACTATAAGGATACAAAAATAAATATTGTGGATACTCCAGGCCACGCTGATTTTGGCTCAGAAGTTGAGCGTGTTTTGCGTTCCATAGACTCCGTGCTTTTAGTAGTCGATGCCCAAGAGGGTCCTATGCCTCAAACAAAATTTGTTTTAAAGAAATCGCTTGAATTGGGATTAAAACCAATCGTGGTAATTAATAAAATAGATAAGCCCGCGGCAATGCCTGATATTGTTCAAGAAATGGTTTATGAACTTTTTCTTAATTTGGAGGCGAATGACGAACAACTTGAATTCACTACAATTTATGCAATCGCTAGAGAAGGTATTGCTAAAATAAGCTTGGATGATGAATCTAAAAATTTGACTCCCCTCTTAGATGTAATTTTAAAAGAGGTGCCGATATCTTCAAATGAAGAAGCTAAAAATAAAGCTCTGCGCATGCAACCATTTAACCTTGCCTATGACAATTTTCTAGGACGACTTGCTATTGGGAGAATTTACGAGGGAAAAATAAAGAATAATTCTCTGGTAATTATTAAGGATATAGACGGAAAAACTCGTGAAGGTAAAATCACAAAACTGTTTACTTTCGAAGGATTAAAAAGAAAAGAAATACAAGAAGGCGAAACGGGAGATATCGTAATGACAGCCGGTCTTCCTAATATCTTTATTGGAGAAACTGTTTGTATAGACGCAAAGCAAGAATCCTTGCCAGCTATTAGCATTGATGAACCAACAATTTCATTAAATTTATTTATCAATAACTCCCCCTTTGCGGGAAGAGACGGATCATACGTGACCAATAGTCAGCTCAAAGAAAGGTTAAAGAAAGAACTAGAGGTTAACGTTGGTTTAAAAATCGATTTTTCTGCTGTTGATTATTATAAAATTTACGGTAGAGGCGAAATGCATATTGCAATACTTCTAGAAAATATGCGTCGCGAAGGTTATGAAATGCAGATGTCACAACCACATGTGATTATTAAAGAAAAAGATAATATAAAATTGGAACCGTTTGAAGAAGTTACTATCAGCGTGCCAAAAGAAATGTCTGGAACTGTTATTAAAAAACTCTCTAGCAGATGCGGTAAAATGATTGAGATGATACCCGAACGAGGTGACATAAAAATCATTTTCGAAATTCCAACTAGAGGACTGCTTGGATATCGAAATGAGTTTGTAATTGATACTAAGGGCGAGGGAATTATCTATACTCAAGTTATTGGGTTTAAACCCTATGTCGGAGATATTAAAAAAAATAATATCGGATCAATGATATCAATGGCAACTGGAAAATCTCTCGGTTTTTCGCTTTTCAATCTCCAAAATAGAGGGACTTTATATATCAAAGCCGGCGTTGAGGTTTACGAGGGAATGATTATTGGAAATACGACAAAAGGACTTGACTTAACCGTAAATCCAACAAAGGGAAAAGAATTGTCAAATATGCGCGCTTCAGGGTCTGACGAGGCTATTACTTTAACCCCACCCATGAAATTAACTCTTGAAAAAGGTATGGGAATTATGAATCAAGACGAATATCTAGAGATTACTCCAAATAATATCCGCTTAAGAAAACAATTCTTAAACGAAAATCAAAGAGTAAAAGCAAGTAGAAACAAATAAAATCATTCCGAAAAAATAGCCCTGGTCGCTTTGACACAACCAGGACTGTCTGTGTTTGCATTTTCATCTTCTTGATAGAATCTTCCGAATCAACTCTCTTTGGTCTCGAACATGGCCAAAAATGCTGAGTCCTCCTAAGATAATAGCCAGTATAGTCAGACTAAGAATGGTTAAATTGAGCCAGCCCCATCCTTGATACCAGGATTTGGAAAAAACAAGCAGAAAGCCAGCAATAAAACAGTGGCTTCCAAACTTGAACTTACCAAACCAATTTGAGCCCAACTTCTGTCCAATTTTCTCCCGATAGTAGAAGCCAGCTGATCCCAGAGCAATCAGTATCATTTCTTCTATCAGAACTGGCACGAATATCCACCATAACCGGAAATCCAAGAAGACTATTGTGCATATGAGTGTTGAAGCAATAAGAATCTTGTCTGCAATAGGATCCAAGATTTTGCCGAGATCTGAAATGATCTTGTTTTTCCTGGCAATCCAGCCATCAATTCCATCGGTGGATGCTGCAACCAAAAAGACTAAAATGCCCTCTATGCGATGACCACTCAATATGAGATAAGCCACGAGACCTGACAGAACAATGCGAGACAGTGTAATGTAATTGGCTTTTCCCTGAGGCCAAGCAAGCTGTTTTAATATATCCATCAATTATACCTCCTATTCAGTTTTAAAAAGATCTAAAAAAGCAAGTATTCTTACTGCTTCAGCTTATAGGTTTTTCTAAAAAAATCAAGCTATTCCACCAAAAAACCGCCTAAAAAGCGATTTTTAATTTTATAAATTTCAGTAAGTAGTATTGTGCATTAAAAAACAAGAAATTAAGCAAAAGTAAATTGATATTGAAAAACAAACAAATTTACTTGGACAAATAGAAAAAGACAGTATAATGAAATAACAATCTAATTTGCCTAAACTCTGCGGAGCATGGTAGTAAACCACCATTTAGAGCAAAAAGTTCGTCATCTCGAAGCGCTCTAGAGGAGAAAAAATTAAAGTAAACTTCTACAAAAACAAATAACTTTTACCTACTAGCTTCCAAAAGGTCACACTAAAATTAAAGTAATCAATCAATATGAATTTTTTAATAACTGGATCAATCGGTGGCATCATCTTTGGTTTTATCTGTATGGAAATGGCAAAAAAGAGAGGAAGGGAAAAATATCTGGGATTTTTAATGGGCTTCCTCTTCGGTATTTTTGCTCCAATAGGTTATCTAATTGCTGGAGATACTTCGAAAAAGAAGGCAGACCTTATCGCTGATGCGATAGAAAAGAAAAAAATATCTAACTAAAACGACTTGCACTCAATCAAAAAATCGTCATTCTTGACGATTTTTTGACCCCTCTCGATTGCACTAGCGTACTGGACATCGTGGACGATGTTAAAGTTAAGATAAAAATGAATAGTGAGTATTTTTGTGTTCTGAATATAGTTTACTCACCCTCTAACTCACTATATTCAAAAATTGTCTATAATTGTACCTTCAAATTTGTTGCCACTCAGTATCTGTTGAAAATTATCTAAATTTTTCCCTTCGGCAACAATAATCTTAAGGTTCTCCTTTTGAGCTAAACGGGCAGCCACCGGATCAACTGGACTACTTAATCCCGGGCTCCACTCTGCAGGAATTAATTCTAAGTAATCCTTCCAACTTATTCTCTCAAAGGGTTTAGCGTGCTTATCTTTTTCAAGGTCAGCCGTATAAACGTGATCTGGCTTACCAAGAACAATAACCTTTTTTATGTTGAAATCGCAAGCAATCTGGCAAGCTACAAAATCAGTAGACCAACCCGGTTTCCAGCCACCTCCAATTATCAAAGAATATTCTCCAAATGATTTAATTCCGAAACGGTTGTCAAGTACTACTGGATGCGCTTCTTCTTTGAAAAGCGTCCGCACCAAATGGGCATTCAAACGGGTAGCATAAATACCTATCCAATCTTTATCCTCACTGCCAACATCTGATATTTTAGAATAAGCATTCTGATACATTCTGGCAATACCTCCTCCACCGATGATTATAACGAACCTAAAACCCTCTTTTATTCTTTCTTTAATAAAAAAATGAAATTTCTTTAAAAAGTCGATATTAATATCTTTTGGCACTACCACGGAACCTCCTAGATCAATAACAAAATCTTTCTTTTTTGACATGTTTTATAATTAATTATTCTATCTTACCAAAATTATCTAAAAAGTTCCATTTCCGCGCTCCCTCCAATTCAAAAACCCTCTGTTCATGAGGGTTTTTAACATTCGTTGAGGAGATAAGATTCGAATGCTTCCCGTGATGGCTCAAGTTGGCTGGCCATCGTGAACGATGTTAGAACTATAATTCAACAACAAAATGATTCTGTTTATATTCCAAATCTAGTTTACCCCACCCCCTGACTTACTATATATTACTTACGAATTAAAAAACTTCGGATATTGTATTTCTCTTTTTTCCTAAGGAATGAGACGACGTTAGAACCTACCTACAATTAATTGATGTCGATGAACACATATCACCGTTTGCATCAGTTTTTACAAACCCGCTATTATCAACGCAAAAATATAAACCTAGGCTAGTGTTTAATTCAGCACTTATACAATAATTATTATCATTAGCTTGGCAATGCATATTAAGAAACCCACCCTGAACTTCAGCAATATCCTCCTCTAAAGATCTTAGCTTGTCACCATAATCATCTCCTGCATTCTCGTTGAGGGTATCATCTGAACATAATTTTATATAAGATCCATCGTCAAACCGAAGTATTTCTGCTTGAGCCTTAGCTTGATTAACATTGAATTTTATCATGGAATCATTGGCACGTAGAGCTGCATCATCTAACTTTGTCTTAGCTACGACGATTACGCCTATGACGATCACCAATGTGGCGACTAATAGACCTATAATAACATTCTTCTTATTCATATTTTTTAATATTAATATTAATTATCTAATTCTAACCCAAAAACTCTCGTGAACCAAAGGTCTTTGTTATTTTTTGCGGGTCTAGAATTCGAACGCTCCTCGTGCTACGCACGACTTGGTTCCCTTATTGCGACTCAAAACCCCTTCGGTCACCCTAGCTCGGCCAGAATGCTCGATTTAGACAATGATATTATAACCTATTTTTGCACAATTTAGACTTATTGTTATCAGCTATGACTGCTTGGATATATTCTAATTAAATACTCTTGGTTGAGTTGTCGATTCGGCTTCAATATCTTGCTTGACGTAAACTCTACTTAAGAAATAAAACATAGCCACTCTGATAACAAAGGCTATTAGCAAAACTATCGACCCTGGCCCAAATGTGCCTGCAAAAAGATTAATGGCTATCCAACAAACTACTAAATAAGTGGTTGCCAAATTTATTAGCTTCTTTCTGTCTTTTATTATATATGCCTTTCTAATATATCTTGCGGCATACATAACGCCTAGCCAAATGCTAATCACGCTAAAGATTATAGACAGCACAGTGTCCAATATTCCTTCAGCCATAAATGACGAGACGAGAAAACCATATATAAATGCAGCAACTAAAGGCACGATAAAACCAGCGGTCAAATAAAAGGTGGCTGCAGCATACCAGATCGAAACTTCTTTTTTTTGTTTCATAATTTTATTGTTAATTATTTTACTATACCAAAAAACCGCTCAAACAGCGATTTTTTAAACAGCTCTAGGTATAAGACAACATTAGAACCATAATTCAACGACAAAATGAGCATATTTATATTCCAAATCTATTTTCTTCCACTCCTTGACTCACTATATTTGAGTAAATATTCATCAGGATTATTTCTTGTCCTGGGGATTGTCTAGATTATACCATTTTTCCCACTTAGCCGAGTCTTCATTATGACGCCAGACTTCTCGTGTGGTTTTATAATATATGCATATGTTATTAACGAGAGAAGGAGGGACCCCATAATTAAAAACTATATCACAATCAATCTCTGCCTCTCCTAAATCAGTAACCTCTATCCATTTATCTCCTACTTTCTTTAATAGGAAATAGCCATAACCAGTTCCTGTATTAGCAATTGCGAAATTACCCTCCGTTTCTATTATCTCAACACGCTTAGATAAATCTACTGCTGAATTTAAAAAATTATAGATTTCCCTATAAAAGACTGGAGTTGTATTCTTCGTAATGTCTCCACAACTCAACTCGAAATATTGAAAATCATTAGGTTGAATGCGGAAGACACATTTTATATCGCCTCTTTCAAAACTAAAAATCTTCTCGTCAATATCAGTATTTTCTGTATTGGAAACAAAATTCTCTTCTAAACAGACAGTTATCGTATTAATACAATTATCTATAACTGACTGACTATAGTCGCCCGGGGTCCCGAAAATATACCATTGATATCCCTTAATAAGCTCAATTTCTTTATTTTGATCTATCCATGGAAAGCCTGAATACTCTTCGGTAAGTTGGCGTTCTTCAATATTTGTGTCTACGCAATAAAGTTGTGTTATTTCTGTTAAACTGTTTGCAAGTGCTTTAAGTTTATCCGTTGATTCGTTCATTTCTTCGGCTATCTGTCCACAATTATTAAATTCTGAGTTTACTTCCATGGGCTTTGCAGTAGTTATGGGAGAAGGCTCATTTCCAGGATATTCATATTTTACTAAATACCAAGTTCCGATTCCAATAATAAATACTAATAAAATTATTACAAAAAAAGCTGTCTGTGTAGAAATTCTTTTATTGAAATATTGTTTAATATTCTTAGTATTTTTTCGCCGAGATTTATCTTTAAAATAAAAGCTCTCCAATTTTTTGAACTTTTTTCTTCTCTGATTCAACCAATTGCCAATCAATATAAGGAGAGAAATGAGGTACGAAAAAATTGCTGCAGGATAAAGAAACCAAGCAATCATCAAACCGAATCCCGAAACATCCTCGCTACTCGATATTCCTACACTTATCCACATCAACAATAATGATATTACTATTACAACAATAATGGGAAGAGTCAGAATAGAACTCAAAAAAATCATTTTACTTTTTTCTTTTCTTTTTTTTCCTATCCTAATAAAATAGCAACCAGACAAAATAGAAAATAACAATGTTAAAATCGGAGTCAAGAATTCTCCTTGTATCTGCCTATGCTGTCTCTGCAATAATAATGATTGATAGAAACTCGAACCTGCCCAAAGAATACCTGCGATTATTAAACTCCACCCAATAAATTTATAAAAATTATATCTTTTTTCCATAAAAATTTTTTCTATTAAATATTTTTCTGCAATAAGCTTTAACTAATTTCTTAATTTTCTTTTTATTTTTCATACTTCTCTAACTTTTATTACAGAAACTATAGAAATTACTAGATAGTCATGCTAGTGGTACTCGTAAGCGCAAGAATGCCTACTGTTACCATTGCAATTAGAAGTAAAATGGCGAATAACGATACAATGGACCGGACGCTATCTTTTTGTTTAAGCGATTGAATAAAATTATAAAATGAATACAATAATAGAAACATAAATGTTCCCAGAGAAAAAGAAGAGATAAGCTTTAGGTCTATTCCTATCCCTGCTCTCAGATAAAGTAAAAATATTAGGGGAAATAGGATATAAGAAATTATTATAAATATAATAGTTGTTTTTTTGTCCATATTTTTATCATTGGTTATTCTATTCTACCAAAGATATTAAAAAAGTTCCATTTCTACACTCCCTCTAATTCAAAAACTTTTTGTCTATAAGGGCTTTGCGGGATTAGGATTCGAACCCGTCTCGGTCGCGAGAACTGCGCTCAAGTTGGCTGGCCAACTCGGGCTAGAACCGTATTTATTTCAGGCCCAGCAAGGCTTTTCTGTCTTATCTTTAGTATAATGCAACGACGGGTCTCGAGCAGACTAAAAAGTGACAAAAGTGACACAGGATTAACAATAAAATTACACGCGAATGTCATTATTTTATAATAAACCCGATTCTCGAAGGAGTTATATCAACGGGTTTTATCATATTTATTTTTTTCTTTTAATAGGAGATAAAAAAATTCTGTCTTGGGTTCCTTTTAATCAGAGGAAAGTGAAAACGCTCTAATTCTAATCGCAAAAGAGCAAAAATTCCTTTCCCCATTCCCCTCTTCTTTCTTGCCCTTTTGCAAAAACGAGTGCGAAACGAGTGGGGCGACGGGGGTTATGTTTCTAAATTATCCTTGATTTCTCTAATTTTTTCAACTTCGCTCACTCTTTGCCGTAAAATTTGTAATTTACTAAGCTGTTCGGCAATTCCTGACTCAATTCCAGCTACGTCCAGCACAACCCTCTGGATGGCTTCTGGCGATTTGTCGTCTTGTTCCGCAATCAGTTCTGCCAATTTTCGCACACGCTCTTTATCTTCTTCTTTTGTTACTTTTCCAGCCACATCTTCATCTTGCATAAGCACTCCAAAAATTTCTTCTGGTTTCGACTCTCCCGTAATGTTCGGTGTTATACGCTCAACAATGGTCGAAATTGTCACTTTCCTGTTTTTAAATTCTTCTTCCAGTACACTTTCAATTTCTATTACATCATCCATTGTTAATCTGCCCGTCTCGGCCAAATAGCGAAGATCGCTTTGGTCAAATCCGCGCTTTCCGTGAAGTTTGAAATATGCCACTTTCGCGGGATGAGAGAGATTGATTTCTGCTCCCTGATAAATTGTCAACTGTGGTTCATACCATTTTTCAGGTAAAGGTACTCCACTAAAGCCAAGTGGCCTGCCTTGTTCGTCTCTCTTTATCAAATGAACATCAAGGAAATTCAGTGATTCGCCCTCGCGAATTTTCCCTTGATCATCTACTGCCGCAATCATCGAGTGTTCCTCTGGAGCCTCTCTAAATTCACTAGCCGAGACCCATTCCATTTTGCGCTTTTTTGGGTTTTCGTGTTCGGAAGACAAAAACAAGCCATATCTTTTTGAAAAAAGTTGCTGCTCTAGTCTTTCCAAGTCATCTGGGTCAACTGTTAGATCAACGTCTTTATGAACACCAATGTAATCACCTTTCATCAACGAAACATTGAGTGCTCCGTCCAACTGCCACCGCACATCCGAACCCTCAAAAATATCACCAAGTTTCTTTATATCTCCGTCCATCTGCTCTTTCTCTACGTCTGTTGGTTGACGACGTTCGTCTCCTTTGTCTTGATCTAAAACCGTTTCATCAAAAAATGCCGGCCGGTCCTGATGGCGAAATTGCTCGCGAACTGATTCAAGCTTTATTTGCTCTTCTTCGATTTTTGTACTTTCTTGGGGCTGTTCTTGTGAAAATGTAAATTTCTCTGGCGATGTCATAAGTAAACAGATTTTAATTTTTTGATAAACTGAAACGATTCTTTTATATCATCGCTTGGTTCTTCCCAGCGTTGTTTGAATGCTCCATAGTCAACTAATTTTATATCCAATTCGCCGTCCTCGGAAACACTGAAAAATAAATTATCACCAATCGTATCAATCATCAGTTTGTGCTCCTCATATAATTTCTCAACCCCTTCGACAAAAGCCCTCAGTTTTTTCTTGTTCTTATCCTGTTTCAACGCTTCGACTATTTCTTGCCCATATTCTCCAGAAATTAAGCCATCAATATTATTGTTTCTTACGCTCGTCATTTCCGATAACGGCATTTTTTCTTGAAGAACGTGTAGTTGCTCTGAGTCTCCAGTCTGCAAAACGGCCTGCTTTGGTAAAAATTCTTTTCCAATATTATCTCTAATGATTGGATACCGAAGTAAAGATTCTCTACTATATTTTATTTCTTTTAGATCTTTTAGTTTGCGTTCAGTTTTTAAAACATATTCTAGGTCTTTCGGCACCAAAACATTCCAAAACATACCTTGGCCCGCACTGCTTTCTTTATCACGCAAAATACTGGCAATTATGTGCTTAATCTCATCTTCACCGAGACTAGCTATTTCAGAATCGCTAAGCTCCGCAAGATCAATCGTCTCATCGTCAATTTGCACTTCTTGTCCACCTGCCAATTTAATATCAGCACCCAAAAACATTTCTTGGTTTTCTCCTACCAACTGTTCTCTCAGAAGTTTGCCATATTTATCAAAAAATGCTCTATCTCGCGATAGGCGCTGTATCAATTCCTTGTCATTTTTATCGATGCCTAACAGTTCTATTAATTCTCGTCTATCAACGTGCACTATTTGTGGTGATGATAACAATTCGATTGCTTTTGTTTTTGATTCATCGCTCATTTTAGCGCCAAGTGATTCCAGGCTTGTAATCATATCTTCGGATCTAAGTCGATTGACCTCTAGACGATTCTCTTCAAATCCATTCATTCGCTCCTTAAAAGCCGCAATCTCTCCTTCCATTTTTTGAGATAATTCTTCTCTCGTATTGTCTGATACTGCAACATTTTCTGTCGCGCTAACGTACTGATGACGAATATCTTCTAGACGTTGAGCAAGCTCTTGGTCACTTCTTGGACCTTCATAATTATCTAATTCTTGGCCCAAAGAATTGATGTGCTCGGTGCGAAGCTGTTCAGGTGTTTTCTCTTCTTCTGTTATTATTGTTTCATTCGGCTCAATAGATTGCTCTATGTTATCCTTGGGCCCTTCCCCTCCTGATAATTGTTCTTCCTCCATAATTTTTAATTAATTATAGCCCAGAACGTTTAATAACTTCTTTTTCCATACTGTCTTTACTTTACCAAAAAAATCGCTTTTTAGCGATTTTTTGGCCCTCTCTTGATCGCACTAGCGTGTTATCCGAACGCTCCTCGTACTAGCTCTAAATGGTTGGCCGTCGTGAACAACGTTAGAACTAAAATTCAACAATAAAGTGAGTCTATCTGTATTTCTAATTTGGCTCTGTAATTTTAATTGGCTGGCTACTTCGAACTAGAGCTTATTCTGAATGAAAAGGAAATTATGAAGCTTGATATACTTTCTCTTTAAAATCACTAAAAGTTAAAATAGGTACTTTTATTATTTTAGCTATTTTTTGTAAAAGCACATAATCATTATAGGCATTCATTCCATGTCCGGTATATCCTTTCCAACCTAATTCATTAGCTTTTTTAACTATTGGAATTTCTATATGAGGTCTTAAATCAACAAATATATAATTCATATTTTTAAATTCCTCAAGAAAAATATTAATAGTTTCCTGATTTTCAACACCCTCTTTCCCTGCAGCATTAATAAAAATTAAATCAGATATATCTTTAGTATCGATATTATTAATAGCTTCAGAATATTCCACATTTCCCTGATCTGATAACTCTTCTTTTAAATTATTCTTATTGACAGGATCTATTAGGAATAGTTTTTTAGGACTTTCTTTAATAATCGCTCTTGCCAGTGGTTCTCCCACTCCCCCAACCCCTAAAAGAAAAACAATTTTATCTTTGAAAGAACCTATATCGTCTTTATACCAACTAATAAAAGAAGGACCATTTAAATCATATGGTATCAATTTATTTTGATTATCTTTTATTAAAGAATCAACATTATTTGGAAGAGTAATATTTTTAAAATATTCTTTTAATACGGGATTACTTTTATGAGGCTGTGTTTGATTTATTGCAATAATATTATTTCTTTCCTCTACAAGCTCATATATTTCTTTTAATGAATTGTGATCTTCTTTTTCAATATCTATTGGTTGATAAATAAAATCTTCTATAAGATTATTCATGTAGATTCTACTAGTAGATCTTTCCCATCTTTTTTTATCCTTATGGGCTAAATATAAACAATAATATTTTTTATCATCTATATTTCTTTTTAGTTCTTCAACTGAATAATAAATATTTATTCTTTCCATGATGTTTTTATAATAACGCTCCTCGTGCTAACTCAAGGTTGCTTACCGGTCCAAAAATCGAACGCGTCTCGGGCGCACAGGACCCATCAAATTACGACGGGTCTCGTGCTAGCTCAAAATGGCTGCCGGGCTAGGATTCGAACCTAGATTGATGGAGCCAGAATCCATTGGCCTACCGTTAGCCGACCCGGCAAAAAATTAACAATCTTGAAATTTTAAATATCTGGACTTGACAAGAAATCTGGATTTAGTATACTAAAAATATCATGAAGGGGAAAAGTCTTTAAGGTTCTGTCCTTAAAGCGACACCCTTTTTTTATTTAGAACGCTTACCGAGTTTGTTTCTTAAATTATTTACATAATCCATATATTCTCTAAATTTCCATAAAAGCTGAGAATAGACTTTTCTATTTGGGATAATAACTCGTCCCAATTTTTCTTTTTTCTCCAAATATTCAATTAAGCAGTGGAAATCACCATCTCCAGAAACAATAATTGCTTTATCATAATTTGGATATTCAATCATTGCGTGTAAAACCAACTCTGCATCAACATTGCCTTTTGTATGTATCTTTCCTTGTTTTTTATACTTTAAAGTTGGCTTAAACACCACAACATAACCAACTTTTTGCAAAAATGTATACAATGCTTAATTGCCAACGACATAGCCAATAAATAAAAAAGCTCTTTTTACTTTATACTTATCTTTGAGATAGACATAAAACCTGGCAAAATCTAAACTCCAACCGCAGTCTTTAACCGCCAAATTAAGATTTTGGCTATCTATAAATGCGTAAATTTTTTGATTTTTAACCATTTAGAGAAATTCTTTTTATGCTATTAGATATCTTCTGATCGCAACGAGGGAAGAAACAACTCCCAGAACAATGCCACAGGCGAGTTGAAGAAAGAATATGCCAAATGCACGAGCGCCAAACCAGGCAAATAGATTAAAGCCATTGGTAAGGGATTCTATCTTATCTGCTGAAAAGTAAGCAGTCAAGAATAAAATCAGAAAAGATATAAGAGCGGCTATAGTGCCTGCAATAATTCCTTGGACAATAAATGGTCCCCTAACAAAGCTGTTTGATGCACCGACTAGCTTCATAATGGAAATCTCTTTGCTGGAATCGTAAATTGCGACTCTAATAGTATTAAAAGTAATTAAAACCGCTATGATGCCCAAGGTAATTGCTAGAAAAAGGCCAGTTGCATTAATGTTGGAAATAAATGTTGAAAGTTTTTCAATAACTG
>CAYRCT010000004.1:0-27739 GCA_964422845.1 uncultured Candidatus Saccharibacteria bacterium
AGTCAACACAAAAACCCCTTAAGGGTTTTTGTGATATTTGTAAATCTATGAAAAAACGCAATCTTTTTATTCTATATTATTAAAATTATGGAGTCAAAAAAATATAAGTATTTTTACCCAATTATTAAAAATTTTTATTACATCATTCAGCCTTGAAGATTTAATAATCCTTGTAAGTCTTCTTTAGTTGTTCCTGAATGAAGCTTAATCAGGGTCATAACCTCAATAACCCTAGCGTCAAACTCTGAACGGTTTGTTTTGTGCTCAATATATTCTTCTGATCTTTTCTCTCTGTGATACTGCTTTATCTCTTCTTCGAATATTAGGTTTACATATTTGGCAACACTCCTAAGCAAATTATTGTCGTACTTTTTTATCTTTTCTGGGTTAATTATAGAAGATTTGTGATGTTGTAATCTATGTCTTGCCTCATGAGTGGCAGTGGATATTAAAATTTCTTCCATTGTCGGCTTATCCCAATCACTATAGCCCCCAACAGGAAATCCTTTGTCGTCAACTTGCGGTATCTTATGTATAGATTCTAAAATATTACTTGAGATTCCTCTCGCATAAACTACATATCCATCTTTCTCTTTATCTGAGGACGAAAAACCAGCAACGTCTCCGAACTCATTCTGAGATATAGAAAAATTCAACGATAAGTCTTCTTTGATTCCTAGGCTCTCATTGATGCTGGCTATACAAGACATTAAATCGGTGGCAACCTGAACATCCTCATGTTCTATGCCCTTCTCTAAAAGCCCTTTTTTTACACCCTCTGAATCAAAAAATTTCGAGCCTCTTTCTTTTAGGTCTGCCAAAAAACTCTCTGTATTTATTCTCTCTTCCTTTGTCGCCTCTTTCTCGTCATCTTGGTCCAAAATTGGATCCTCCCTTTCTATGTTGAGTTGTTCTATATTTCTCATAATATTTTGTTAAAAAATATAAATATATAATGTCGTATCCAAACGCCTCATAGGTTCCCTCAAATAAAGGTCAGTTTATTGTTTTACTATCTTTATTCTTTGTTTTTCGCCTGGCTTATGCAAGCCGAGACGATAAGTTTTTGCATGTTTAGGAATAAAGGTAAATCCTCGTTCAACATTAAGCTCATTGTAATAACGTTGATTACCCATGAATTCTAAGACTTCTTCTTTTGATTCTGTTCCTACACCTTTTGTTTGAAGCATGAAATTATTTAGATCTCTTAAAATAAAGATAATCAAGAAAAGAGAAGAGGAAAGTAAAATAGTTATGACTTGAGAATAAATTTCCACGCTCCTAACATTGAAAAAAAGAGAAAAAAGAATAACAATAGCTAATAAAAAGAGGAAATACTGCTTTTTTAAAGACATTTGGGAATAAATAAAAACCGACGCCTTGTTGCGAGAGGTTTCAATCTGAGACAAATCATCAAGCATTGATTCGTACGTTCCCTCGTGTCGATATTTTTTTATCTTTTCCATAGCATCATATAACTCCAAAAAATCTTTTGCTGTCGGCTTATAATAGTATCCTTCTGATTTCCAGATTCCAAAATCTAATGACTTAATGCAATATTGATCAACAATTTCTTTAATCTTCTTCGAGAATTTTTTTCCGTAAATTTTGGACTTAGCATAAAAAGAAAGTAGTCGCGCGTCCTCTTCAGCGATATTTTGTCTGACACTGGTATATCGCGAATACAATCTTGATAGATCAAAACCAACTAATATAGCAAATAAAAAAGTACTCACTGTCAAAACAATATCAAGCCCGTGCACAGGT
The DNA here is from genome assembly GCA_964422845.1 of uncultured Candidatus Saccharibacteria bacterium. GTDB lineage: Bacteria > Patescibacteriota > Minisyncoccia > Minisyncoccales > PEYH01 > JAYENY01. The sequence goes on from CAYRCT010000004.1 coordinate 1,768, forward strand.
TTTTGGATTGGAAGAGAAAAAGCGAAAATAGTTAAAGGAATTATGGCTATTATTGACCACTTAGTAGATGAAATGTATTTCATATAAAATAAATAATTTAATACTTGTTTCCTCTATTGTATAACAAATAATTTAATTTTAAAAATAACTAATTACGAACAAAAAATGCTCTTTTTGACAAAGAGCACTTTTGTTCATTTTTTCCAATACCCTAACTTCCCTTGATTGGCATTATTACATAAATGTAGCTTGGATCATCCATTGGCTTTAAAACACCCGGGCCGTCTTGACCATTGAGTTCAAAAATAACCTCTTTGGCTTTGATTTGTCCTAACCCTTCTACAAGAAATTTATAATTAAAACTTGCGGTCATTTCTTCTCCTTTTATTTTGGCCGACAGATTAGAATGAGTCTCGCCCAAATCCACATTTTGAGAAGATATCGTTATATTATCTTTTTTAGGATTTATTACCAGTTTTATCTCATTCGTTCTTCCACTAAACAAGCTAGCGCTTTTTATTTGATTCAAAAAAGCATCTCTTGAAACAATAACCTGAGTTTTAAATTCTTTAGGAATAACATCTTCATAATTAGGATATTCGCCCTCAATCAAGCGAGAAACAAGTTGTGCTTGGGGATTCTTGGTCTCTGAAAAATAACTTTCAATCATTATTTGGCTAGAAGAAAGATAAAATTTAATCTTTCTTTCTTCTTCTGAAAAAATATTAACTAATTCACGAGCTGCGTTTTTTGGAATAATCAACGATTGGATTGAAGTCAAATTATTCGTTGGATTATCGATCGCAATAGTTTTCTCCGCTAGACGAAAACTATCAGTACTCACAATCTTAACTGCATTTTTTTGAAAAGAAAGATATATTCCAGAAAGTTCTGGCCTGACTTGAGTAATAGCACAAAAATCTATTACCTGCATCATTCCTTCACAAAAAACTTTGGCATCAAGTTCAAGCCACGTTTCCGAGGTTACATCGGGAATAATCGGATAATCTTTTGCTTCCAGACCTTTAATTTGAGTTTTATAATTCTCTCCTCTAAGAAACAAAACCTTTTCTTTTGTTTCTATCGTTAGCTTCTCCTCATCTAAAAAAGAAACAAAGCTTGAGATCGTTTTTGCAGGGATAGTTATTTTTCCTTTTTCTTCAACCTTTGCCAATCCCCAATAGCTTATACCTAATTCAAGGTCAGTGGCTGAGAGCTTAAGGGAGTTTTCTTCGGCGCTAAATAAAACATTATTCAAAATAGGAAGTGTCAAATTTTTTCCAACTATTCTTCCAACAATATTTAAACCCTTAACTAATTTTTCTTTTAGAATAATAATTTTCATAATGTTTTATTTATATTAATTAATTAAATTATTTATTGTTATTATTAGCTATCTGTATATATCTCTATTTTTTCTTGTTTTCCCTTATTGCTAAAGGGTTTACTATGGGGATAAAGGCTTAATAACATGGTTGTGCGTTGGTTAATAAGTCCTTAAATAAAAGTGTATAATTCTAGTGCTCTTTTGAATGCTTGTTTTATCCCTAGTTTTTCCACAGTTTATTCTTGTTTTTCCCATTTTTGTTAACAGTTTTTCCACAACCCTTTTTTAATCACTGGTCAGTGATTAAAAATCATTTAGTAAGCATAGATTTTTTCTTTTATTTCGGCTATTTCCCCTGCCAATTGTTCATTTTCTCTAATTCCTTTAGCGATTTTATCACAAGCGTAGATAGCTGTTGTGTGATCCTTGCCTCCAAATTGGCTGCCGATAAAAGGGAAGGAACTTTTTAATTCTTCTCTTAAAAAAAACATCGCTATTTGTCTCGGTTTTACGATTTCTTTTTTTCTTGAATTCATAAATAAATCTTTCTCTTTAAGATTATAAAATTCAGCTACTATTTTGATGACTTTTTGAAAATTAAGACCCTTAGGTTGAGGGTGTATTGTTTTTCTTAGTATTTTTTTTGCCATTTCTAAATCAACGGTTTGGTTGTGTAACTCTCGCCAAACGATTAAAGATTTTAGGGCACCCTCAAGTTCTCTTATGTTTTTTTGTATATTTGACGCTACATATTCTAATACCGGCTCTTCTAATCCGATTTTTTTCTCTTGAGCTTTTTGTTTTAAAATTGCAAATCGACTCTCAAAATCAGGACTGCTAATATCAGTAATCATTCCCCCTTCAAACCTTGAACGAAGTCGTTCCTCAAGAGCAGAGATAGATTTCGGGGGTCTGTCAGAAGAAATAATAATTTGTTTGTTGGATTCGTATAAAGTATTGAAAAGATGAAAAAATTCTTCTTGAGTTTTTTCTTTTCCAGACAAGAATTGAATGTCATCAATGATTAAAACATCAAAATCCCGATAGGAATTTTTAAACTGTTCAATGGTTTGATTTCTAATAGAACTAATTATGCCCGAGATGAACCTCTCTGATGAAGTATATTTTATTTTCTTTTTAACAAATCTTTCCCCGATTTTATTACCTATTGCTTGTAAAAGATGAGTCTTGCCGAGTCCTACTCCTCCATAAATAAAAAAAGGATTATAGGCAAGCCCAGGCTTTTCAGCAATCTTGCAACTAGCAGCGTGAGCTAGTTCATTAAATGATCCGACTATGAAATTGTCAAAGGTATATTTAGGATTAAGATTTGTATATTTATCTAGAGATAAGCCCTCCATCTCTAACTGACTCGCAGATATTTGTGTTTTTTTAGCCAAAGGCTTTAACTCGGGACAGGGAGTATTTACTATTTTATATTCTATATTTTTTACCTTTTCGTTGAAGTTAAGCAAGCCATTTAGAATGAGTTTGTTGTATTTTTTCTCTAACCATTCTTTAGAAAAATTATTAGGAACAGCAACAACCAATGATCCTTTCTCTTTGGAAAGTATATTAGTATTCTTAAACCAAGTACTGAAATTTGCTTGAGATATATTAAGTTGAATTTCTGACAACACAGCTTGCCAAAGTTCCTCCTTAGTCATAGATCTTAATACAAGATTAAGTTTCATTTTTATACTATGTCATCTTTCTTATAAAGGCAAATCAACGCAGGAATAAGGATTGCAGAAATTGGTGTTGAAAAAAGGGGGATAAATCGTGGAAAAACAGTCAATAAGATTTTCAGATTATTTTTGTTTGACTTTAGCGTCATTCCCGCTTATACTAGTTAGTAATAATTGAAATAATTAATTCTGATTTAGCGAGATGGCTATTACATTCAAGCGGAAAAAAATAAAACGGAAAAAAACCCATGGTTTTTTGGTTCGTTCCAGCACAAAAGGTGGTAGAAATGTTTTACAAAGAAGGAGAAAGAAAGGCAGAAAAAAGTTAAGCGCTTAAAATGCTTGCAAAAAAGTATCGTCTTAAAAAGAAAAAGGATTTTGCAAAAGTTTACAAGGAAAGAAAAGGGTTTAAGCAAGATTTTTTATTTTTGAAAGCAGTTAAAAACGATTTAGAGGACACAAGAATAGGAATAGTGGTGAGCACCAAGGTTGCCAAAAGAGCAGTAGAGCGAAATTTGATTAAAAGGCGATTAAGGGAAATAGTAAGGAAAAAATTAGAAGAAATAAGACCGGGGTTAGACATAGTGATAATTACACTAAGAGGCATTAATAGAGCGACTCCCTTTCAAACGATTGAAGAAGTGTTTGATAAATTATTATTAAAATCAAAAATTAAACGATGAACGCTTTTCTTACTTTTTTTCACATAATATTGTGGAGACCATTATTTAATATTTTAATTTTGCTTTGCTATTATCTGCCGGGAAACAATTTAGGATTGTCGATAATTTTTTTGACTTTAATGATTCGATTAGCCCTTTATCCTTTACAGAAAAAAGCAAGCAAATCGCAACTTGCACTTCAGGCATTACAGCCTAAGATGAAAGCGATCCAGAAACAATACAAGGGAGATAGAGAGGGACAAGCAAAGGCGATGATGGAGTTGTATAAAAAAGAAGAAATTAACCCATTTTTTAGCTTTTTGGTAATGCTTATACAGTTCCCTATTTTGATTGTTCTTTATCGGCTTTTTTGGCATGGCATTCAGGAAGAAAATTTTGTTTATCTTTATGGTTTTGTCCAAAGACCAGAAATAATCAATCCGATTTTTTTAGGATTGAATCTTAATGAGCCGTCACGAATTTTAGCAGTTATTGTCGGAATAGTTTTCTTTGTCCAGACTAAACTTTCTATACCAAAGAAAGAAAAAGAGCAGAAAGGGGTAAAAAAATCTGCTTTTGGAGAAATGTTCCAAAAACAAATGCTTTATTTATTCCCCATTTTTATTGTTTTTATTCTGTTCAGTTTACCTTCGGCACTTGGCTTATATCTGTTAGTCGGAGGAATGTTTATGGCTGTTCAGCAATATTTTGCCAAGAAAGAATATTATTTAGATAAAGATTCTAAGAATGTTTAAGAAAAAACTAGAAGATAAAATTAAAAAATTTGTTGAAGAGTTTTTTAAAAAAACTTCTTTTGAAGTTTTGGTTGTTGTAGAAAAAATTGAGGACACCACTCTACCCATCTCAATTCAATTAGAAGAACCTCAAGTTTTGATTGGCGAGAACGGGAAAACGCTTTTTTCTATCCAGCATCTTTTGAGCAAGGCATTAAGAAAGAAATTCAAGGAAGAACAGGATTTTTATGTTGATTTAGATATTGATAATTATAAAAAGAAAAAGTTGGATTACTTAAAAGATCTTGCTAGAAACAGCGCTGATGATGTGGCTCTTTATAAAAAAGAAAAAGAGCTACGTCCAATGTCAGCTTATGAAAGAAGGATTATTCATATGGAATTGAAAGAGCGAAGCGATGTTCAGACCGAAAGCGTTGGACAAGGCCTAGACCGCAGAATCATCGTTAAACCTATCTAATTATTCCGTTCTTGTTCTTATAACAACAATGGTTCCCGTTCGTTCATTCATTTCGATAGTGAACAAAGCGGTCTCGCTGCGGTTCAGAATAGCCATGTCATTCCCTAGACGGTTAATCCAATTATATTCATTAGTATTTGCAGTATAATCGTTATAGAGAAGCACTAAGTAACGAGCTCCTGTTTCTATCTCTATACCAGAGATACCGCTGTCGCTTCTGCCATTATTGAGAATGGGCTCGCCAAGATCCGGCCAAGATTTTCCTCCAAAACTTTTTGCAAAAACTACATTTTCATTTGAACTATACATACTATCTCCTCCGACTTTATCGGTGATGTCTTCTATACCATCTTTGTCATCGCTTCCTGGTTTCAGAATCCATTTAGCCTCATAATCTTTACTCTCCCCCTCTTTTCGATATGTTCCACATCTATCTTGCCGACATACAGCAACAGTGTGGAGATAAGACGTTTCCACTGCTTTTTGGGGCAAATTAAAAACAGTTATAGAACCAATATTATTGAATATTTTCGTATTACATCTTGTAACACCATCGCTTGTTGTACAGTCCTTATGTGGATTTCCTGGAAGAATAATTTGAGCGAATCCTTTTTCTTTCATAAAACCTCCGTAGATATTATGCATAACAATTCCGTAATCTAATTTTAAGTCATTGTCTGGGACTAGGGCGATTGCTTTAATGTTTTCATGGAATGGAGAAGGAATAGTTGGTTGACTGGTTCGAAAAATTTTATAATCTTCCCCTTCTTCCCAGCCAGCTGGCAGATTTAATGGGTCTGGCGCTTTTTTATTGTCTAATTCATTAAACACCCATACTCCTGGTTTCCACCAGATAAATTTAACACATTTAATATCTATTCTATCTATTTCGTAACATTTGTTTGCCTCTAAGTCAGTTAATGTGCCTGCAGATTTTCCAGAACAAGTTTCATCCGTAAAAAGTTCTATTTTTAAATTTTTTGACGAATGAAAAGAGAAAAGAGAAAGCGGATATTCTTCGTCTCCATTTTTTGTTCTCATAATCACTGAGCCGCTAGATTTCCGAGCTAGATAAGAAACATCTTCTTCTAGAGTCGAAATAAGTTCTGGAATACTTGCCTTTGACCCCAGACCAGCACAGTCTTTTTTATTGTAAAAAATAACTCCAGTTTTATCTTGGCTATCACCAACTTTTGGCAATTCTAAACTTGTTAAATCAGGATTTATTTCATATAAAACTACATAAGAGCCCAATATAACGACGAGTCCTATAAGTCCTGCGAATATTTGTTCTCTGGCGTCTTTCGTGGCTGAAGGATTCCCAGCAGAGGTTAAATACCTGACTCCTCCATAGACAAGAGCTAAAAGAGCAATAATCCCTCCGGCTATTACTGCGAATTTATAAATATATTGAATATAGTGAGGAAAATAAACCTTTACTGTTTGAGGAGCGTCTATTCCAGTTCCCACATCTGGATAAGAAACTTCGAGTCCTTTATTTTTTTGAGCATTTTGTGCAAAAACTAAACTAATTGATGGAATCAAAAAACAAAAAAGAATTAAAACAAATATAATCTTTTTCATTTTTTTATTTTTAGTGATTTTAATCATGTTCAGCTACACAGCAAAAATAATTATTGCCAATTCCCAGGAAAAAATTTTCATCATAAAGTTCGGGGAAATCATCTTTGTTATAAAAAGAATAATCTTCCGCTTGCTTGTCATAGCAATAGCAACTCATAGTTGACCTAACTCTTGTTTTTGTAAATTTAAAGAAATCACAATCTAAATAAGGGTCTGGAGAGCATGTTTCTGTGTCTAGAGAGTCGATTGCATATAAGCTCTTGGCAGAATAACAGTTAAGTAAAGTTTTGTAAGGATCTTTATTATCCTCTGCTTCCATTTCTTCGTAAAGCACGATACAGTTCTGAAGATCCATCTTATTGGCTCCATGTATGCTAATTTCTTTTTTCTCGGCATATTTTAGCTTCACCAAATCTTCTATCAATAGAGTATAAACACTTTTTTGACCTTTCTGCGGACTAATAGTTTCCCTTGATAGATTTAGTAATTTTTGAGTTTCAGCCAGTTTCTCTTTTAAAGTATAATCTATTTCTTCTATTTTGTCATCCTTTATCAGCCAATTACTTGATCGGCAATTGCCCAATCTATCAGTGCAAAACAGATCTTCTCCAATAGGGTCTCTCTCCCCAGCCTTTGGATGAGGTACCATTTCACCCCTAAAAGGATAAAGATCTGGATATACAGAATTAAGCTTAAAATAAGATTCAAAAAGGCTTTCTTTTGCTTTTTTAAGCTCTTCAAAAATATCTTTTATTTGTTTCACAAACGCTTTAATTTCATAATATATCCTTTGTATTTTTGCTCTTATCGCTAGCATCAACGCGTTTGGCCTACATACACAGGAACGATATCCTCGCATAGCGATGCACCCCTCTGGGCACATAGGAATTTCTTCTGGTATTTTTATAAATTCATCAATCTTTTCATACATCTGGTCGGCTATTCCGCCTGGTTCAATAACCTCCCAAATTTTATCAATTATAATATGTCCTTGTTTATGGATATTTTTAAGTTCCCTTATAATATCTATTGTTAATTTTATTGCCTCATCAAAAGCCTTGCCTATTGGGATTTCTACTAAATGACTGCAAGTTGCTGGAGTTATGGGAGCGGTTTCACCTGATTGTGCCCAAACAATATTATTTTTTAAGGTAGCATCTATTTTTTGGACTTGTTCGAAGGTATCATTTATTTTTTGTACTTGCTCAGATGGAGGAACGAAAGGTTTTTCGCCATAAAAGGTAGCTGGATCTTCTTTAACGTCCACTTCTTCTGTCTCGTTAGAGAAATTAACATAATAGCTGTTGATTTTGGGTTTTACATCTTGATCTGGTTGCCAGGTAACCATTTCAGCAAAACTCATTAAGTTCATATATCCCTTTTGTTGGTCAAACGGATTAATTTGTCTTTTTACATCTCTCATTGCATATAGTAGGGCCTCTAAATGATTGATGTTTGTTTCAACATCTCTTTCCGGTGGATCGGTTATTGGAGTATATGTTCCCTTGTTTTCAACATCTGCCATTAAATCAATCAATTCCTCTATTTTATCGTATTGTTCTTGAGTTATCTGGCCCGCCTTAACACAGGCTTCAATTTTTTCTCGCAATTTATCTGCCTCTTTGCTGTACCAAAAAGAATAATCTGGGTAATCTTCATTTTTTACCAAATGAGAGGAGTTGTCTAAAAACGGTTTAAATGCTTTTGAGAGATATTCCAATTCAGCCATTTTACAGCGGAGAGGAGGATTCGGATTTTTTTCTTCATCGTAATATAATGGTATAGATTTAACCAATTGATTTATTTCCCCTCTGTGTAGACAGGGATCACCCAGGCAAATCTTACTACACGTGCATCCGGCACAAGTTGTACATTCCATCATATACTTGTATAACAGATCAACTTGTATCATCATTTCATCTATTTTGTCTACAAATTCTTGAAAAAGCACTAATACTAAATAATCAGCAACAGGCGTTGTGGTTGAGGCGACCTCATGGACTCTATTCAATCTTCTACCGAATAGGGGTCCCTGAAAACTAGTTGTATAAGTCAAAACATTAGGAAAGGCTTCGGCATACTCTTCGGAACCAACCTCGGGATCAGTAAGGGGCGTTAAGAAGAGAGATGAAGCAGTATATTCAGAGGTTATTAATGTGCCAACAGGCATTTCTTCCAACATTGAACTTGGCCACACCAATTTAGCCGGAGGGGCTGGACTAGGAGAAGATGGTATATTTGGCAAAAGTATTTTTAGTTCAAGCAAGTCAGGATTAAGAGTATTAAGGAATAGATAAGAAGTAAAAATAATCGTTATTCCCAAAAAGGCGGAAGTAATTTGCCCTCTAGCATTAGCCATTCTACCGGGTTTATTAGCAGAGGTTATGTATTGAATCCCTCCCCATGTTAGAAGAACGAGAGATAGAGCACCAGCTAAGAGAATAGAGAGATTGTATATATATTTTAAATAGGATTGGAGAGATGTTTCTCCTTGTATTTTTTCTGTTCCTGGAATTGTCGGATACTCTACTTCTAATTTTTGCTCGGCAAAGATTAGTCCTGCTGTAAAAAGAAAAATTATTATAGCTACTAGTAAAATAATCTTTTTATTTTTCTTTTGCATTTTTTCTCTCATAAATTAAAGATCTATTTCTAAAATTTTATAAATTAAAGCTCTAATTCCTGTGGCCGCCATTACAACGCTGAAGCCAATAATAGTAAATAAAATAATTTTTTTACCTTTTTTTAGTTGATCTGGACTTCCTCCCGCAGTCAAGATATAAAATCCGCCTATCATAACAAAAATAACGGCTAATCCGCTTAAAATAGAGAAGGCAAGGCCAGTTAAAGATTTAACGATTCCGTCTAAAGTGTTAGCCTCTAGAGGGTTAAAATCTTCATCAACAGAGGGGTCTAGAATTGGTTTTGCAGAGACTTTGACAATCTCTTCGTCCTTAATCATCGCGCCTCCACTAGCGGTGCTGTAAGAACCGCAGCTGACTTTCACCGTATAATCGCGTGGACTGTCATAGCTATGAGAGACATTTTTTGTGCAGATTTGTCCTGGCTTTAGATGCTGGCAAAAATTAGTTAGTTCTTCCCCATCACCAAAATTTATTTTGCATCCAGATAGATATGTGCTTTCGTCGCCCGCTTTTATATTTGCCTGGATAAAGATTTCTTGCCCAACTATTATATTTTTTGAGCTTTCACTAATATGAATTCGGGCATAGCTAGATTCGCCGCCACCACCGCCGCCGCCACTATCTTCAGCTGCGGAAACAAAAAATGCTCCGCCTAAAACGGCTATTGAAACAAGAAGAATAATTTTTGTTTTAAATTGCATTTTATGCTGTTGCGGGGGTTAATTCAGATTTTATTTCAGATCTTACATACATGGTCCAAAAAGGAAGTGCTCCCACAAAGGGAATCGACTCCCCTATAGAAGAGAGGACAAAATTTTTGGTTTTCTTTCTGCTTGCACCCAAGAGAATAAAACCGAGAACGTCCACAATAGGAGAAAATATTTCTCCCACAACGCTAACTGCACAGACCAATCCAGCGAAATCTAAAGACATAGCGATAAACAATTTGGTCTCATTATCCATCCTTTTTTATTTTCTTTAATTCTTTGATTTTTGCCATTTCCCCAGGAGAGGTTGTAATGATTTGGTCTTCGGTATAAGAAGAGACGACTCGTATAGAAACATGTTTTTCTCCTGCGAAAAAAATTCCTTCTCCAATTGGCGACTCTAATAAAAGATATTTTTCTTGATCTGTTAAGCTAAAAGTTTCTTTAACAACATTAATGGTTGCTGGGGATTGTTTCATTAAAAGTTGCAACGAAGAATTGCTAATGATTGGTTGACCGTATTCGGATTTCATAAAATCATTAACATCTTGAGTAATAGTACTTACTCCGAGCCAATATTTTCTTCCCCTTTTGACTATACCAAAAAGAAATGAAGCACTATCTTCGGTCTGCATTAGCCACCATGCCTCGTCAATAACTAAGATTCTTTTTTTAAGTTCTTTTTTAATAGCATTCCAAATATAACGCATGACAATAAACATTGCCAAAGGCCTTAATTCTGTTTCTAGGTTTTTAATACCGAAAACAACAAATTTATTGTCCATTATTACATTGGTGTGATAATTAAAGAATCCAGCATAAACGCCCTTTGTGTATTTTCTTAAGCGTTGAACCAATGATTCAGTGTTTTCCATTGTTTCTAGAACAGATTCTAAGTCAGAGAGCAAAGGGACTCTTTCTTTCCAAAGAGCAGGATCTGTGTTTTCAGTGATATCGTGAGCTGCATATGTTTCGTTGATAGCTTGATCTATCATGGAATCTTCTTCAGGTGTGAGTCCTCCAAGCATTATTCTCATCAAGCCGACTAGATTAATAATATTTGAACGAAGCACATCTTTTGGATTTTCGTCTTCATTGGGCTCGGGCAAATCGAAGGGATTAATATGACTATCTGAAGCTAGGGAAATGTTGTAAAATTTGCCACCCACAGCATTGGAAAGAAATTTATATTCATTTTCTGGATCGATGACAATACTTTCGACGCCAACCATCAGATACCGCAAAATCTCCAATTTAACGGCGTAAGAATTGTGAACAAACATTCCAGCAGTGCCGCACAAGAATACCTCGTTATCTACAGTTAAATCATAAACATATTTTTCTTTTTTGTTTTTGATTTTTTTAATTTCTACAATTTCGTCAAAAGCTAAATCTGAGTTTGCCAATATTTTTAGACGATTAAGCGTTTCCTCAATTTTTGGAATTTTCTCATTTAACACTTTTTGATATTCTTGCCAAACAAATTGAGCGGCTTGCTGAAGCATTAAATATCGAGTATTAGACTCTGGTCTCTGAACCAAGGCAGATTGAAGAGAATGGTTATAATATTTGGTTGATAGGTTTAACTCTCTAAATCCATTGTGGATTTCTCTTTTAAGCTCGCCCATATTATAGTCTTGTTCATAAATTACATTAATTGCTTTTGATACATTTTCAAACCTAGGATTAACTTCTTGGTTTTTCATTAATCGCCAACTGTGACCCAATTTTGCCCATAGAGCCCTATTTAGCGTTTTGTTATTCTCCCTAATTTCAATTATATTTTGAAGTTCTGGTATTTCAGACAAAACTTTAATTCGTGGTTCTATTTTTTTGAAGTAAAAAATTTTTTCTTCGATTTTCGAGATTATATTTTTTAAGTTTTTTGGAGAAGGATTATATGCTCCTCTTTTGAGGGGCGAGAATTCTTGAATTCCTCTAAAGACAGCCGGACAGGTTTTATACATTTCTTGAAACAAGGGCGCCAATCCCGGGATAATATCAATATTTGTATTTCCGTTTTCTTTAATAATTTTAGACAATTGATTCTTTTTTCTTTTGGAAATAAAGTTGATTTCTTTAGCAAATTTTTCTAAGTTTTCTTTACCCGATATTGATAACTGCCAATATTGCCGAGCCCTCTTCCAGTTGCAATTTGTCGCCTTTTTCTTTTTGCTTTGAATCCTTGCCACGATGCCAAAATAATACAAAAGATAAGAAAGTTCAGATATGAGCTGCTTTGATTTGGAGACAGCGCAGATTTTGTCGTGCTCTACTCCTCCATCCCCTTCAAAATAAGCAGACAGAAATTGCCCGATTTCTGTTCTTTTTGTATTGAATATGAACGGCAAAACTTTTTTATTTTTTGATTTTTGCTTTCCTCCTAATGCTTTTATCATTTCCACGAATATGCGGCTAGCAGAAATTATCGCAGTTTCTGTTTGATAGAAAGGAATTTTTAATTTTGTAAAAGCAGATTTGGTTGCCTCAAGAAACTCCTTATCTATGTTGCTTATTGTTATAAAATTATCCCCGATTGTTCCTTCGGACACAATAAAGCCGATTATTCTTAAAAGATGAGAAGAAATTGGGAAGTCAATATCAAAAGTATGGAGGGTGTCTCCATTCTTAGAAACAAGCTTTATTTCTTTAGACAAAGAATGGTCAGGATTTATTTTTAAATATTTGATAATCTGTAAAAAATATCTAAGAGGAACTCGTCTGCCTTGCTTATATTTATAAAGATATTTATCTAAATTTTCATCAAGTTTAGCGTTTTTTAGAACTTGATAGTTATTCTGAATAATTTTTTCTGCGCCAATAACATAAACTTTCTGAGAATTTTTGAGTAGTTCTAAAAGATTAAAGGACTTACTTGGCGAATCAGTTTCAGTGATTTTTTTAGGTAAAGGAATGAATTCTCCTTTTTTTATTTCTGGACTTTTTAGGGTAATAATTTTTCCATTTTTTAAGATTAACATATTGTGGTCAGCAGTTGTCGTGACCTTTCTTCCACTACGGGTTTTGAATTTGTAAAAAGTCTTTGGCGCCCCTTTTCTTGCCGCGATTGAGACCTGAGACCATTCGCCTCTTAGATTTTTGTCAAAACTCCAGACTTTGAGTTGGGGATTGATTGCGCCCTCTAAGTCCTCGTCAATTTTTTCACAGCCATATTTTTTGATTTGTCTTTTAATAACCTCCCCGATTTTTTCTAACTTAATTTTTCCATTTTCTTTTATTAAAACCGTTTCGCGCCCCAAAATGCTCTTACCACCTCCACTTTTGCCGAAGCAGACCGAGTTTGCATTTTCTAAACCGAATCTATCGAATAAAACTAAAGAGCTATTGTGCTGATTAACTCCATAAAGAATCCCTTCATTTGAGCTTAAATCGAAAGAAACAAAAGGGAAAATAGTAGACAACGGACTGGTGTTAATAGTGGTATGAACTTGTAGCTTGTCTTCTCCCACTGGGTAAGTAGAAATCATTCCTTTTTCTTGTTGATAAAGGGCCGCTTTGATATATACTAATTTTGATTCTAATATTGAACGAAGAGTGCTTTCTATTTTCTCTAGTCCCTTGAGACTATCAGCATAAACAGTAAGATATAGTCCGACTCGGAACATTCTTTCTTGAGCTGTTTGTAAGCCGTCTCTCAAAGTTTCTATGTCTTTGTATGCGGTTTCTAAAACAGGATCTCTGATTAATCCTTTTTCTTCTTTTTCCATAATTTCTGACTGAACCTCCGTCACCTTTTTTCTTAATTGTTTAAGAATTAATCCTGTGTCAATTGGGTGAAAGAAAATGGACACGTCCATAGGGGTATCTAGGTTGACAATGGGTGCTAGCCAGCCAGTGCTTAGATAGCGAGGATAAGAGAATATAAAATAGGATTTGGCAAATTTTTCTTCAACCTTAAAATGGTCAGAAGCAATTTCAATAGCTGGTGGAGCTACAAAATCGAGCAAACCCATTGCCTGGGGAGCCCCAACTCTTATTTTTTTTCGACCCAAGAGACTATTTATATCGAAGGAAGGTAATTTCATTTTAAATTAAAACAAACAAATAATTTTTAATTTATTTTACAAGCTCCGGAGGAATCTCTGGATAATAACCAATAGAGGCCTCTTTGGGATGAGATAATCCCCAGAAAAGTTCAATTAATTCTTCGCTACTTAGGGCGACGCTCCACACTCCACACCGTCTTAATCCTAAAGATAAGAATTCCATTCTTTGGTATAATTGCATTTTTGCTTTTTGGAAAGATTCTTCCGTTAGAGTTGGTGTGGATTTTATTTTGAATAATCCTCCCTTAGTAACCCCGCCAGACATTTCCGAAAGATAAAATGGAACTATGGTATAGAAATTTTTATTCATAATTGCCCCTCCTCCCACTATCTTCTCAATAAACTTTCGATATTCTCTAGTTTGAGTTTCTAAGAGTTCGTTATTTTGTTTTTTTTCCATTTCTTCTAATTTCGTAAGATAACCAGTAATATTGATTTTTCGAGAAACAACTAAAATTTGACAAGAAAAATCTAAAGAATTAAGAAATGTTTGAAATTGATAAATAATCGCCTGTTGTTCGTCGCTTGCTCTTAAAGCAAAATTAAGAGAAGAGGCCATCAGTATTCCTCTCAAACTATGATCTTTCATAACGATTACCCCCTCCTTGATTCTTTCAATAGGCAAAAATTGTTGAGCAGAAGTATCCATTGTTTTTTACATTCAAGATTGCGCGCCGATATATTGATAAATTATTTAGGATGAATTTCGATTAGTTTGCTTATATTTTTTAATCGACTTTTTCCAACTATTTTTAAATTTGTTGAATCTATTATTTCCTCTTTCTTTTTATCTTTAGTACTGGGCATAACTAGCGCAGGGTTTTCTATTTTTTTCCAGATATATTTTTTGCTGGTAAAAATAAAAAAGAATGAGCGCATTATTATGGTTGGGATTGGAAATCCTTTAATTTTGCCGAAGGCGAGAATTAGAGAAATCATCATTATTGGAGCGGATATTAGTAAAACATAAATCACGGAGGATATTGTGAAATAAAAAATTACGGAAATAAGAGCGCCAGCAACGATATAAGCTAATTGTCTGAAATCAAATGGACCAGCCACTTTTGGTTTAATAGAAAGAAATTGAGGTAAAGGATATTCCATTTTTCGTAAAAATTAAAAATTTAGAAAGAATTAAAAGTTTTTATTAAACAATTTCACGGTAAACATCTGATTCTTCTTGATCATTAGATTTCTCTTCCGATTTTATTTTTTCTCCTTCTGTTTTTACTGTTTTTTCTTTTATGTCTCCATTTTCTTCATATAGCGCATCTAGCTCATTTTTTACTGCATTAAAAACGAAATGTTCTATTTCCATTCCTATTTTTTTGGCGATGTCTTCTTCTAAAGCGAGCTCGTCTTGTAGTGTTTCTATTAACATTTTTGGAGGCAAGAGACCCATCAAAACTCTACCAACAATTTTTGCCACGTCGGAAATTCTTTTTACTTCGTGCAATTTGCAAATATTCCAAATTGCGTCAGATGTTTCCTCTGAGAAAATAGCATCTTTTAGATTATCGGGCAAAGTTTCATAAATCGCCCAAAGCTTATCCTTAGATATTTCTTCCATAATTAAATTACCTTAAAAATAATATATGATGACTTTAATTTCAAGCGTTCTGCGAGCGGAGAGAGCAGGTTCTTATGTGTTTAAATTTTGTTTATTTGCTTATATTTTAGCACAACTAAACAAAAAAGAAAAAACAAGCGAGTAGATTTATTTGACAAGCGTTATATTTGTTGGTATAATTAAACTGTTTTGAAAATACACAATAGTTTAATTTCAATATTTTATTAAGTAGCACCTTTAACCTCACAAATAATATAAGGAGATGGTAAAGATGGAAAGGAGAAAAAGAATATTAGGATTAATAGTCCGTGCAGCTATTATTGCCTGGGTGGTAATGTCTGGCATGTCGTTAATCTTTTTTTTGATTGGAGTTACTGGTAGATGGTGGTTTTATATCATTGGGATAATATTTTCGGCTTTCAGCGGTTTCTACGCCTATGAAAGCAAGCTCCCAGTTCCTCAAGAAATTCGAGTCCTGGTGGAAGTTATGGGAGCATACTGGAAGACACTAGGTCCAGGGTTACATATTCTCCCTCTATGGATAGCAAAAGCTCGAGCTCAAGTGAATATATCAACTCAACGATATGCCCTTTTTGTCGAGCTAATATTTATCGATTTCCTGGATGGATCGGCTTCTCCCAAGGGAGCAATGGCTTTTGTTAGAGTAATGAACAAAAGAGAGAACAATCACTATCAAAACAACATTCGAGGGCGAGTTGAAGAAGAACCACAACTACTTGAATATGTAGACAGAGACCCTGCTTATAGAACAAAGTATTGCGTTAAGAATATCAAGGAAGCGGTTATAAGCTTGTTGGAAAATTCGACTCGTAGCTTTCTGAATAGCCTAACGATTCAGGAGGCTATCCAAGCAGGAAAGGCTGGGTATAATATCCTTCCAGCACTCCGGAATTACGGGGAAATAGTGGCAACACTAGCTAATTGGGGATTGATTCTTGAGAAAATCACAGTGGGAGATTTCAATCTTTCAGAAACCATAATCCAAGACAGGGAGCAGGTCCACAAAGCGATGCAGGCAGATAGGGCAATGAAGTTTCTTTCTAAGAAGAGAGAGAAGGAAATCCATCTTTTTGTCAAATCCTTTGCCGACGCCACGGGCAAGACCATGGCCGAAGTTAAAGAAGCGATTAACAATGATTCAGAGCTTAAGAAGAACTTTGCGGCTTTTGCTCAGGATATGATTAGTAGGTATGTATCTATTGACGCGAAGGTTCTAACAGATATTCGAGTCAGTGGTGGATCAGAGCTAGGGGAAACAATAATCCAAGCGATAACTGCTTGGAAACGATTAAGCTAACGAGATAGGGGCACCCCTCAAAGGTGTCCCTCCTTTTTTTATTTCTGAAGTGTTATTCTCCTCCCAAAACATCTTCTCCTAATTTTTTATCTATTTTTGCTTTCTCTTTTTTTGCTTTTTCTGATATGGTTATTTTCCCTTCTGGAGAATTTATTACTTCTTCGCCTAATTTATCTTGCTTTGGTTGGTGTCCTTGATTTCCTTTTTTCTTTTCTAACTTATCGAGCCAATCCTGTAATTCTTCTTCTTCTTTTTCGGCTTTTTCGCGTGCTTGATAAACTGTCGGGATTACTTTTCCATCTTCTTGTCTTTTTTGTTCATCCTGTCTTCTTTCTCTTCCTCGTTCTACCTCTGGCGATGCTAGCCCAAATTCACTTCCTGTGTTTCCTTCAAGGTACTTAAATAAGGAAAAATTTTCTTTTTTAAGATTTGTTTCTCCCATTTCGTCAACCGCTTGTTGAATCCCTCTAGTTCCAGAACTGCCCAATTCACGTCCAACAGCCTTTACCTTAGCTGATCCCCAAAGCTTTGCTACGCCGGCTGAAAATTCTTTATCCTCAAATGCTTTAGGATCCATTGAAGGGATATCTTTGGTTTGAATCGAGCTGGCAAGTTTGTCTCCAAAGGTTTTATGTCCTTCCTTCTTATCTTTCGGAGATAAAAGTAAACCACTCTTTTTCATTGTGTGACTAATTCGTCGCACCTCTCCAAAGTTTCCTTGTTTCGTTGCCGTTTTCATTTTGCCCTTATATTCATTTCTCATTTCTATTGCAACATGAGGAGCGGCTTTATAAAGTTTTTTGGCTGCATCTGGACTAATCTCAGCAGCATCTCTCATGGCCCTCTTTTGTTCTTCTTTTGAATAATTGGCAAATTCTTTATTTTCTACAACTGATTGCATGGCGCCAGAGCGTTCTTCTTTAGTTCTAGCCACTTTCCATTGAGCTCTTCTCGAGTCGGATGTTTTTAATCCGTCCGCTTTTTTCTTGGCTGATTCTACTTTTTTTAATTTTGTATCAGAGCCAGCTTCTATCATTTTTTTTGCTCTTTTTTCTCTTCTTTTATATGAATAAAGGACTCTACCAGCGACTTTACCTGTTTTCTTGAGTTTACCTGCATCGTCCCATTCTTTTTTACGCTCTTCAGGTGTTTTATCTAAAACTCTTTGAGATATTTTTTGCACACCAGGAATTTTGGCAACAACTTTATTTCTTGTTTCTTTTATTCCATGTCTTAATCTGCCTATCGCATCCCTGCCCTTCTTAGTTGTTGGATCAAAATATTTAGCTCCCCTTTTTGCTATAGCGCTAATTGCCTTTGTCCCCATTGCTGAAGTGGAAACTGTTATGAAAAAGCCGATTAGTAAAAAGAGAATAGGGATAGATGACTTTATCAAAGTGTTGAGTGTTTGTCCCCCAAACTCCATGGATCCTGTAGCAGGAGCTTTTATTTCTTCCAAGAGAACGGCTATCATTAATTGAGAAAGATAAATAAAGAAAGATCCAGTAAGTCCTATAAAAGACCATTTAATAAATTCTTTTTTCCATTTGTCAAAAATAATTTTTTTGGTTGCTGGAAGAATATAGGAAAAGAAAGCCAAGGGTGAAAGGATAACCAATATCCAAAGAGCGATATTTCTTACCAAAAATAATATCGCAAATAAAAATAAAGTAATAGCGCCGAAAATATTGAAAACAATAATGCCCAATAATCTAAAAAAGATAACTCCATTGAAGAATTCGTACCAATTGCCCCATGCGCTAGTTACTGCGCCTGCAAATTCGGCACCTGCGCTAGTTGAAAGGCTTATTGTTGTATTAAACCCACCAGCTCCTGAAGTCAGAAAAAAATTCATAAATATATTTGCTGCATCTATCACTAGTCCGCAGATAACCGGCGAAAAATTTATCAAAAGCGCTATAATAATTAAGCGAGGGAGAGTTTTTTTCACTTCATATGCTTTTATTCTTAAAGCCGTGGCTATTCCGATAATAACAAAGATAAGAATGAAAAACATATTGCTAAAATCTCGGACTATGCCCCACGCTGTCATTACAAAGGTGTTATTAGTAACGCTCCCTACTAATTCTGGATTAACAGACCATGTAAATATAATCTCACTTAACTTCAGAAGTCCCAAGGATAAAGGAACCGCAATTATTAGTGTCGCACCGAACCATGCAAAAACTATGGATTTTACAGCATTGATGAAGATAGTCCCAATGCTAGCTCCTGCCCAGTGGAGAGGTAAGAGAATTATTACAAATCCTAAAACTAGTCCCAATAGAAGATGCTGTTTTTTAACTTTTCTAAAAATTTTAAAATTCATTTTGTTTTGATCGTTTTTCAATTTTACCACAGCTTAGGAATCAAAACCATTGGTAAGATTTATCCACTCTTTTAATTTTAAATCTTCAGGGCGTTTTTGGGGGTTGATTTTTGAATTTTTAAGCCAAGAATTTACTTTTTCTTTTCTCATCTCAAGTTTTTTGGAGAGATTATTAAGAATTGTTTTTCTAGGATGAGCAAATCCAGTTTTCAGAATTTTGAAAAATAAGTCCTTGTCTATTTTGGGAACATTTTTTTGAATATCAAATATTTTTATAACAGCTCCGTCAACTTTTGGTATTGGGAAAAACGATTCTTTGGGAACGAAGAATAAAATTTTTGATTTAGCGTAAAGTTCAATTGCGATTTTGGGGAGCGACGATTTTTCGCTACAGATTTTTTGAGCCACTTCTTTTTGAAGCATTAAAATCATTTCTTTGGGAGGATTTTTTTCTTCAATAAATTTTCTAATTATTAGAAGAGCGATATTATAAGGTAGATTCGCAATAATTTTGTAGTTGTGTTTGAACGGGGGCGAGAATTTTATTATATCGCTTTCTATTATTTCTAAATTTTTAAATTCAGTTAAATTTGTTTTTAATAATTTAACAAGTTGTTTATCTTTTTCAACCGCCACAGTTCTATCTGCTGTCCTTGCTAATTCTTGAGTTAATGTGCCGATTCCTGGTCCGATTTCTAAGACAATATCGTCTTTTGTTAATTGGCTGGCAAGAATAATTTTATCAAGAATAGTTTTGTCAAT
Source organism: uncultured Candidatus Saccharibacteria bacterium (assembly GCA_964422845.1). Classification (GTDB taxonomy): domain Bacteria; phylum Patescibacteriota; class Minisyncoccia; order Minisyncoccales; family PEYH01; genus JAYENY01. The sequence goes on from CAYRCT010000004.1 coordinate 21,639, forward strand.
TAAAAAATTTTGCCCTAATTTTTTTAAAGGACGAATGTTATGTTTTTTTAAGAATTCTTTAGTTGTTTGCTCAAGAGTTGGATTCATAACTGTGGAGAAAAATGCTTGACTTTGGTTAGGATTTGGGATTTAATGATAGAACATTTCGAAATCAATTATTAGGCAGTTTGGCAGATAATTATATTAAAAATTTAATTATTTGCCCTAAACTTATTCCTAAATCTAGCAACAATTTAAAATCTTTTTACCGGCTTAAAAAGTATATTAAGCCTTGTTTTTCTTTGTTTCTTTTTTCAATAATAATTTTTGGTATCGGTTTTAACAGAGCGGGAAATTCAGATATCAAGCACATCTTTTTAACAGAAATAACCAAAAGCCAAGATTCTTCTTCTATGTTGGGACAAGGGGAAGAAAAGAAAGAGTATCCAGACATGTTTTCCATTCAAGACAATAGTTTGCTTGCCATTTCTCCTTCTATGGCTGTTAATTTTCAAGTTTTAGGAGCCGTGGGTAATGGAACAGGATCAAGCCATGATGAAACAGGAATTGAAGAATATATCGTTCAACAAGGAGATACCGTAAGTAGCATTGCCCAACATTTTAATATTACTACAAACACAATCCTTTGGGCAAATGATTTAACTAGTAAGTCCATTATTAGTCCAGGGAAGACATTAATTATTTTGCCGATAACAGGTGCGATGCATATAGTTAGGAATGGAGATACTGTGAGTGAGGTGGCCGAAAATTACAAAGTGAAAAAGGATGAAATTATTGCTTTTAATTTTTTGCCTGGCGCGGGCGAGATTTTTGTAGGAGATATTTTGATTATTCCAGAAGGAATAAAACCGGCTCAAAACAAAATATATCCCACCTATACAACTTCCATCGCAAATTCATATTTTATTTGTCCTGTCCCCTCGCCGTGGGTGATTACTCAAGGACTTCATTGGTATAATGCTATTGATTTTTCAACAGGAAAATGTGGTTCGCCCGTGTATGCTGCTGCAGGTGGAGAAATTCAGAGAACTGGCACAGACAGTCGGGCTGGAAGATATGTAAGAATTATTCATCCAAACGGAGTAGTTACTTTTTATGGACATCTTTCTAAAATTACTGTTTCTCCAGGACAAAAGGTTTCTCAAGGGAAAATAATCGGCTATATTGGTTATTCTGGACACACTATTCCTGCCGGGCCAGGGGGATGTCATCTTCATTGGGACGTTAGAGGAGCGAAGAATCCATTTGCAAAATAGGGATTAACTAGATTGTTTCAATCGATACATTAGCGCTTCGTTGATGTGGTCAATAAGTATTTCTGCTGACTCTTCTAGGTCGGCAATTGTTCTGCTAATCTTCAGCACTCGATGATAACCGCGAGCAGATAATTGCCCTGAATCAACGCAATTTTTTAAAATGTTTTTTGCTGCTGAATTCACTTGGCAGTATTTTTTTATTTCAGGTATTTGCATTTCGCTGTTTGTTATAATACTTCTATCATTGTTATAAAATCTTTGTTTTTGTATTTCTCGAGCAATTATTACTTTTTTTCGCTTTTCAAATGTTTCTTCACCCTCGCCAGCAGAGATTAATTTTTCGAATTTTACATGGGGAAGCTCAATTGTCATATCTATTCGATCAATAATAGGGCTAGACAATTTTCTTTTGTATTTAGCGATTTGGGAAGAAGTGCAAGTGCAGTTATGCAGAGGGTCGTTTAAATATCCACAGGGACAAGGATTAGCCGCAGCGATTAAAGTAAATTGACATGGAAAAGTTAACCGTTGAGAGGCTCTCATAATTGTAATAACACCGTCTTCTAAGGGTTGTCGCAGGGCTTCGATAACATCTCTGTAAAATTCAGAAAAATGGTGTCAGATCTATTTTTTATTTTCTAATCACTTCTACTATCGGAAGGAGTTGAGTTTTCAAGAACACCTTGAATATTTGCATCATCTGATATTTATAAATAGAAATTCATTTCCTTAATTCAAAAACCCATTGCTGGGTTTTTAGTTATTATCTAAAGAGTAAAAACAGAATTGGCACCATTTTTCCATACCATTTTTCTACCATTTTTACAGCATATCGTGTTGACAGAGGACTTAATCTTGAATATAATAAGGATAGTCATTTTAAAATTGGAGGTGAGAAAAATGATAGGATTTTTGTCGGTCGCAGGATCTATCGGGTGTGCCATGAGAGCAGTAATGTGGACAGCTACCCAAAATATTCCATTTACTGCTGTAGTGAGCGCGCTGATATTTCTTGTGGTCTATTTGTTCTGTTATAATATTAAACTCAGGGATGACATACGTTTTTTGAAAAAAGATCGTAGTGTCAGTGGGTTAGTGTTAAAGCAGATATCAATAAATCACAACTGATCTGGCCTCGTCTCGCAATGAAGATCTCTTAACGAGACCTTCTTTTTTTAAAAAAAACTATATTATCATCGCCCTATTCAAATTAAGCGAGGTCGGGTCTCAAACATCCACTTGAACATCCAAATGCTAGTTTTTTCCAAGCGAAAAACCCAGTAATCTGGGTTTTTAATTATTATTTTAAGAGAAAAAACAGGGTTGATGCCATTTTTTCTTTTTTTCTCATCATCCTTCCACGAATCCAGCACTCTGGCTTGACTTTTTAGGAGGGTTTGTTATAATAAAAATGAGAAAAATCGATAAAAAAAGGAGGAACACAAATGACAAGACCAAGGTTTGGAAAGGTTGGCGGAAGGCAAGTTCGAACACTTAGAAGCTTAAAACCAGGTCGAATGTTTATCTGGTTTAACAAAACCTTTGGCGCCTCTGGTTGGTATGAGGTTCTTAGTGAGCCCCATCAGGAAAAGAATGGAAGTTGGCGGATGAAGGTATCATCTATTGATGAACATGGAGAGATTCGTTTTACCAAAGAAGTTGATTTAGCAGACTACAATGTTGTCCCTTCTAAATGGAATGGCTGGGATAGCTTCAACTGTCTTCTAAGAACCGAAGCCAAGACCAGCAAGTTTTTAGAAAGGACGAAGACGGAAGCATTTCAGCCAATCATCCCTTCTTCCTGAGAGAATTTCGACCACATAAAGCCCCTGGCTAGTTTAGCAGGGGCTACTCTTTTTTATAACAGAGATATTAGATCTCTTTTTTATTGCTTTTGCTATCGGAAGGAGATGAGTTTTCAAGAACACCTTGAATGTTTTATGATGACAGTCGATTCCTCTACCGCTTTATCGGGCAAACCAACAATATCAAATCTGCGCAAGCCATAAGAAATATCTGCCTCTATCTCAATAATTTGTGAATCAAAACCAACAATGGCAGCTGAAAATACTTTTGATGCCATAATTTTGTATTTTTTACTATTTCTGAACCTTAATTCTAAAATTAAGGAAAGTCAAATTAGCAAAATTTAAAAACCCATTGCTGGGTTTTTGTATTTTATGTTTTGTTATGTGTTTTAAGACTTAGGTTCGCACTTAACACAGAAGCGCGCTTCTGGACACGCCTCTAACCGATTAATATCAATGTTCTTGTTGCATTTTTCGCATTTTCCATATTCGTTTGTCTGGATTTTTTTAAGACCCAGCTCAATGTCTTGGAGTCGGAGTTCCATTGAGTGCTCAACGGGCAAGCGGCTTAAGTATTCTTCTACTTCATCCGAGGCAACTTCCAAGCGTGAACTTCCTATTTCAGAACCGCTAAATTTTGGAAATTTTGATTTCCAATTTCCTTTAATCTTTGGATCTTTTTCAGCGAAAAGAGAAAGCTCCTCATGAAGGGCTTTTTTATTTTTTTCTAATTTTTGTTTTTGTTTTTGTATAAATTCCTTTTTCATCATTCTGTACGATTGATTAAATTAATGATTGGATCACAACAAGTAGCGAAAAAAAGTTTATTATTAGACACTGCATAACAGACACCATAACAATCAGGACCGGGAACAAGTGTTAGATAATGTAAGACAATGCCTTTGTAATTATTTTTTTGGAATGCAGCAATAGGTACCATGTTGGTTTTTCCTAATACTGCACCCAGCGTTCTTGTTTGTATCGAAAGATCCGCTTCCCAAGAGCGCATTGTTTCTTCTATCTCAGTATCTTTCGTTTCCTCACTATTTTCGGCTACAAAACCCAAAACATTGTAATCTTTTGCAGGGAAGAGATAAAGAGTAATATCATTTTTTAATTGAGAATAGAGAGTCTCTGAAGGAGTCAGATGTAAAAACGGTAGGAGTTCCTCAAGATTTAGATATTTGTTTTTTTCTGTATCTTCAATAACGATTCTAACAAATTCATTTTCAGACAAACTTAAATCTCGAAAGGCTTGAGCCACGAAAGGAAGAATTTGATCGTCATTATTTATTCTATAAGGAATCGTAGTATCTATGGCTATCAATGCGGGGGGCATCTCTGTGACGGGAGTTGGTTCAGGAGTTTCATCAACTGGGACAGGAGCTGGTGCAGGAGTTGGTTCAGGAGTTTCATCAACTGGGACAGGAGCTGGTGCAGGAGTTGGATTTTTGCGTACTTTTATATACCAATACCAGAAACCAGCGATAAGGACGATTAGCATCACGGAAGCGACAATAATTAGAGTTCTTATTTTAGATTTTTTATTTACAGAATCGGGAGAGATAGTCATTGACGGTACTGTTTGTTTCATTGCTTCTTGTACCGTGGCTGTCTTGGCTGGTGATTCTGGAGATGGTGTTGAGGATGCTCCTTGTTTAATCCTTTGAAGTAGTTGGTTCTCTTTTCTCTCTACATCTTCTTCCCTTTTCTCTCTCAATTTTTTTAACAATTCTTCTCTTTCTTTTTTTTCTTCAATTTTTTTTAGAGCTTCTTGCGCTTTTTTACTCTCTACACTTAATTCTTTTTCGTCTGTCCTTGTGTCTATTGGCTCTGCTTTTTGAGGTCCTATCTTTTCCGTTGCTCCTATTTTGTTTTTTCCGACTTCTTCCGTAGTCGTTATTTTTTCTCCATCTGGAACTTTGTTTTCTTTTAGTTTTTCTATCTCGGGGATATCAGTGGATGCCAAAGATCCTAAAAACGTATTTATTTCTTCAATTTTTTTTCTTAATAGATTTTCTCCTTCTAATACTCTATCGTAGCGAACATTAATTCGATTTTCTTCTAATCGTATTTTTCGTAACTCATCCTCTATCACCCATCGTTCTTTTTCAATCTCCGAACGAATTTTTTGCATCTTAGATCGTTCTTTTTCTACTCGCTGTTTTTCCGTATCCTCTGTCATGCTTTCTTCGGATTCAATGTATCCGACTTCTTGTTCTACTTTTCGTTCTCTATTAACTATTTCTGCTAATTTTTCTTCGACTTCTCTGCGTTCTTCTAAAATTTTATCTTTAGTCGTAGCATAATCCTTTTTCTCCACGCTCAATTGACGGATTTTTTCTTGTATCTCTATTCTCGATTTCTCTTTGTCTATCTTTTTTAACGCTTCATTAACATCTTCTATGTTTTGTTTAAGTTTTGCTTCTTTTTGAGCGAGCTGTTCGAATCCAAAATTAACCTCTCCCAAATGTTTGTCAACATTAAATTTCTTTTTCTCATAATCCCATCTTTGTTTTTCAATGGTTTCTCTTTCTTTTCCAGCTAGCTGTCTTTCTTGTTCCGCTTTCTTCCTCTGTCTTGGAGTAATGGCTGTTTTTTCTATGCCTCCAATAAATTTTATATTCTCTTCAATTTTTCTTTCGCTTTCTAAAATCGGGTCTAAATCTTTTAGGATTTTAGCTTCTTCCTTTAGATAGTAAGTTCTGTTTTCTTGCAAAGGAATTTTTTCACCCGGTATTTTTTTTAGCTCTTCTATTAATTTTTGTAATCGCTTATTTAGTTCCTCCTCTTTTTTTCGTTCTCGTTCCTCTTCGGTTCTTTTCTCTCGTTCTAGAAATTTTTTATCTTTTTCTTTTTCCATCTGCTCCTTAACCACGGATTCTCTTTCTTTGGCTCTTTTCCTTATCTTTTCCGCTATGCTTTTTTCTTGCTCCGAAATTTCTTTTGCCTTTCGAATTTTTTCCTCTCTAGCAGCTTGTTCTTTAGCAGCCTGTTCTTTGATGGCTTGTTCCTGCTCCTTAGCAGCTTGTTCTTT
>CAYRCT010000004.1:27839-31462 GCA_964422845.1 uncultured Candidatus Saccharibacteria bacterium
GCTTGTTCCTGCTCCTTAGCAGCTTGTTCTTTAGCAGCTTGTTCTTTGATAGCTTGTTCTTTGATAGCTTGTTCCTGCTCCTTAGCAGCCTTTTCTTGGGCTATTTTTGTGTCTGCTAGTTTTTTCTCTTTTGCCAATCGTTCTTTTTCCTCAAGTTCTTCTTTTTGTTTTTCAAAAAGTTTATTTTTTTCTTTTTCCCCTTGCTTTTGAGCCTGTTCATTAAAAAGTTTTCTCAAAAGCTCTTTTATCTCTAATTTGTCCACAGTTAAATCCCATTCACCTCTGGTGATGCCAGCTAAATCTTTTTTCATCGTCCTGATTGCCTCAGGAGGAATGCTTAAATTGTTTACCTCCCTATCTGCCATATGCACGACTCTGTCTCTGTTCGGACTCACTCCTTCGTTCCTATCCCCCTATTGAGAGGGTTGAACGGCAGAAGGAGAGAACAGGGAGAGAAAATAATTAAACAGTTATAATTATTTTTTTTGAGCTTGTTTTTTTGAAAGACTTATTTTCCCTTGCTCGTCAACAGAAATCACTTTTACAGAAATAATGTCTCCAAGCTTTACAACATCTTCCACTTTGTTTACTCTGAACGATTCTAATTCAGAAATATGAACTAGACCGTCTTTCCCTGGTAGGATTTCCACAAAAGCCCCGAATTCGAGAATCTTTACCACTTTGCCTTGATATAATTGTCCTACCTCCACTTCTTTTGTTATGGATTCAATCCACTCTATTGCTTTTTTAGCTGAATCCTCTTTGTCAGATCCAACGAAGACGCTTCCGTCTTCTTCGATGTCAATAGTAACTCCGCAAGTATCAATAATCTCATTAATCATTTTGCCTCCTGGTCCAATAACTGTTCCAATCTTGTCTGGGTTTATTTTAACCCGAAAAATTCTTGGAGCAAAGGGAGAAAGAGATTCTTTTGGTTCAGCTAAAGTTTTTTGGGTTGTTTCTAAAATTTGTTCTCTGGCTTTTTTTGCTCTTACCAAGACCTGCTCTATTACCTCCATATCAATACCTTTTATTTTTACATCCATCTGAATGGCTGTGATTCCTTCAGTCGTGCCGGCTACCTTAAAATCCATATCTCCGAAATGATCCTCTGGGCCTTGTATGTCTGTTAGAATTTTATAATCTTTTTCGTTTTTTGCCAAACCGATAGCAATGCCAGCCGCCGGTTTTTTAATAGGAACTCCGGCGTCCATTAGAGCCAAAGAAGAGGCGCAAACAGAAGCCATCGAACTAGATCCGTTAGACGAAAGGATTTCTGTTACTATTCTTATAGTATAGGGGAAATTTTCAGAATTGGGAATAAGCGGAAGAAGAGCTTTCTCTGCCAACATGCCGTGGCCGATTTCCCTTCTGCCCGGACCTCTAAGCGGCTTAACTTCTCCAGAGCAATAAGGAGGAAAATTATAGTGATGCATAAATCTTTTTTTGCCCCGAAACTCCATTCCTTCTATCAATTTCTCATCTCCAGGAGAGCCCAAAGTAACAACGGAGAGGGCCTTGGTTTTACCCCTTATAAAAACAGCAGACCCATGAACTCTAGGCAGAACGGCATTATCAGAATCAATGTTTCTGATTTCGTCCATTTTACGATTGTCTGGTCTTTTCTCTTTTTCAATAACATTTTTATGAAAAATATCAGTCAATTCTTGTTCAATAAAATTTTTCACATAACTAATTTTTTCTTCTCCAAAATTTTCTTTAGCAAAATCAATAATTTCTTGAGTCAATTCTTTAAGTCCATTTTTATTTTCTACAGGAGGTGACTGCATTAAAGAATTTTCTAGTTTTTCACTGAATAAATCTTTAATCTTTTTATCTATCTCTGGCTCTAATTCGGGTTCTGCGGATATTTTTTGTTTTCCGTTTTTACTGATGATTTCCTTTTGAAAGTCAATCAATTTTTTAAGGTTATCTTTTCCTAATTTTATTGCATCTGAAATTTCTTTTTCATTAATTTGGTTTGCTTGAGCTTCAATCATATTAATCAAAATTTCATTATTATCCTCTACTCCTGTTAATATTATTTCAAAGTCCTGTTCTTCTCTCTGTTTATAGGTTGGATTAATAATAAGTTCGTTATTTGTTTTGTTTATCCTGATCGGAGCTATCGGGCCGTTCCAAGGAATATCAGAAATTCCCAGAGCCAAAGAGGCAGCTAAAAGCCCTGCAATATCGGGGTCATTTTCTTCGTCAAAAGAAAAGCAGTTTATAACTACTTGAACTTTTCTTTTTAGATGAGAAGGGAAAAGGGGGCGGATAGTTCTGTCAATTAAGCGGGCAGTTAAAATTGCTTCTCCAGACGGACGGCCCTCTCTTCTCATAAATCTTGAGCCTAGAATTTTTCCAGCTGCGTAGAATTTTTCTTCAAAATCAACAGTTAAAGGGAAAAAATCCAAGTCCTCTAAATCTTGAGAAGACATAGTTGCTATAGCCATGACTAGCGTATCCCCAATTTGCACGGAAACGCTTCCGTTTGCTTGTTCTGCTAAATTGTCTATTTTTACCTCAATTTTTTTTCCTCCAATTTCTGTATCAAACTTTATAGGTTGTATCATTGTATTTTTTTTAAAAGATATTTTTCAGAATTCTTTTCCAAATCAATAAATTCGTCTGCTTTTTCTTTTACTTTTCCAGAAGTAGAGCGGCCATAAGCAATTACCTCTACTCTCTTTCCTTGGTTTTCTAAGTATTCTATAAAAGGAATAAAGTCGCCATCTCCCGAGACCAAGATAATAACATCGGCGCTTGCAGAAGCCCTGATGCCGTCAATGACAATCCCCACATCCCAATCGCCTTTTTTCGCTCCGCCATAAAATTCTTGAAGTTGTTTTTCTCTGGTTTCAATTCCTAAGGCGGTTAAGGCCTCAAAGAAAGGCTTTTCTTCCCCTGTTTTAGTTTGAATAACATAAGCGAATGCCCTAATGAGCTTTCTATCACTGATAGCTAATTTCAAAACCGCTCCAAAGTTTACCTTGGATTGATAGAGGTTTTTAGCTGAATAGTACAAGTTTTGAGTATCAATAAGAACTACAACTCGCTGGTCTTTGTGTTTTTGACTTTTCATCGCTTCTTTAATCCCAATTTTTTAATTAGGGAATTATATCTACGGATACTTTTTTTCTCAAGATATTTCAAAAGTTTTCTTCTTTTTGCCACCATTTGCAAAAGACCCCTTTTTGAATGAAGGTCTTTGTGGTGTTTTTTGAGATGAGAGAGCAGGTGTTTAATCTCTTCTGTTAAAACTGCGCACTGAACTTCAGGCGATCCAGTGTCACTTTTTTTCGTTTCGTATTCTTGAATTATTTTTCCTTTTTCTTTTGGGTTTAACATAATTTTTCTATTATATATCAAAATTGAAAAAAAGCAAACAAAAATCTACCTGTGCCCCGCGGAGGACTCGAACCTCCAACCTGTAGATTAAGAGTCTATTGCTCTGCCAATTGAGCTAGCGGGGCTTACATAAAATAAAAGCGACAGATACTCTAATATTTTTTATATCTTTTTTATATTTTTGTAAAGTTCTACATCGTAATTGTTGTATCAGGTGGTATTATTGTATCAGGTGGTATTATTGTATCAGGTGGTATTATTGTATCAGGTGG
>CAYRCT010000005.1:0-17989 GCA_964422845.1 uncultured Candidatus Saccharibacteria bacterium
GACAGAGGATTATTGATTTTATCAATATAAATAAATAATAAAAATTCCTGCTGTTTTTTTTGGAATTTTTGGGATACAATAACTACATAAAGAAATAAAAGATTATGTAATTAGGAACATGGAAGAATGTCTTTTTTGTAAAATAGTAAATAATGAAATACCTTGCTTCCAATTATTTGAAGATGATTTGGTCAAGGTTTTTTTAGATATAAATCCAGTTTCTAAAGGACATTTATTGGTAATTCCTAAACAACATTTTGAGAATATTTTTACAGTCCCAGACAATGTTTTAATAAGAATCACTCAAGTTTGTAAAAAAATGGCTTTACTCTGCAAGGAAAAACTCGGAGCGACAGGAGTAAATATTGTTAACGCCTCTGGGAAAGACGCCCAGGAAAGCGTTCCTCATTTACATTTTCATGTTGTTCCAAGATATAAAAAGGATGGATTAGATTTATGGTTTCATGGAAAATCAAAAGATATTGATGAAGTAAAAGAAATACAAAAAAAATTACTTTTGTGATTTGATATTTTTACTATATAATAAATTGTGCAACATAGAACCTTTCAATCTAATTTTGTTCGAAGGAGGAGTGATGCCAAATCCAGGGATTTCTCACAAGAAGGTAGTGGTTTTCTTTGGCCTTGTAAGAGCAGGGAAAACTCATGCAGCGAGATTGGCGACATTGGCGCTAGGAGCAGTTTATCTGAGCACGGATATTATCCGAGAACAACTAATTAATGACGGAGTAATTCCAAGTCAGGAAAGATATACTTCGGAACGAATGAAACAGGTCTATGACGAGCTTTTTCTCCGAGCGAGAGAAAATCTTGAAAATGGAGAAAGTGTCGTCTTGGACGCAACTTTTACCAAACAAGAAAGCAGAGATCGAGTTATAAAATTGGCCGAAGAAACAGGAGTTAAATTGTTCGTATTTCTTGTGAAATGCGACGAGGCGACAATAGAAGAAAGAATAAGAAGAGGTGTTGTTCATCAAGAGGTTACTGGTTCTGTTTTTCCGCCCGTTAGATACGATGGAGATTTTAGCGAAGCCGGGATAGAGGTTCACAAATTAGTAAAAGAAGTTTTTTCACCAATTAGTTGGAAACACACGATTATAGACGGCACGGCTCTGCCAAGTCAGATTTATATAGAACTAAGTTCCGTCCTTACTTTTTCAGAACCCCTATTCCTCAGGGATTAAGGAATAGATTCTGCCGTTGGCTTGCCAGCGGCATTTTTTTTGTTGCTCTTTTTGCTATAGCAGGATATAATATAAAATCTTAAAGGTTATTAAATGATATATGCGTAAAGGATTTATTACTTTTATTTTATTTGCGATAGGCATTGGTCTTTTTGTTTTCACTCTTAAGATAGTTGGTATATCACAAGTAAAAGAAGCTCTATTGTTATTAAATTTTTGGGAGCTAGCATTGTCGTTGATTGTTCTTTTTCTTGGCATAGTATTTATGGCTGCTTTAAAATGGTGGATAATCATGAAAGCCAGCACAGGAAAAGCTCCAAGCTTTTTTAGAACTTTTTTGATTAAATGGATTGGAACGAGTGTTAGCTACTTGACTCCTGCTGCTCTTTTTGGGGGAGAGCCAGTAAGATTCTATATCTTAAAAAAAGAAAGCGACCTTTCTTCAAGTCAGATTGTGAGTTCGATTATTCTTGATAAATTGATTTTAGTTTTAGTTTCCTCTGTCTATTTTTTCATAGGCATATTTTTTCTTTTGATTTATTTAGACTTGTCATGGCTTAGGGAAATAATACTCCTTACATTCTTTTTCCTTATTATTTCAGCATTTTGGTATTTATTACGTTCAGCTAAAAGAGTTTCTTCAGAAAAAAGACTTTTTATTGTTTTAATGGAACGCCTTTACCTAAATAAGCTGAAATTTGTTAAGAGGCATGAAGAAAAAATATCTCAGATAGAAAAAGAGATTGTTGATTTTTTCAAACTTTCTAAGAAAAGAATTTTACAGATAGTATTTTTAGCGATACTTGAAGTTGCTTTTGTCCTAATGGGTTGCTGGTTAATTCTTTTTTTTATGGGCCAGACATTGGAAATTTCTAAATTGTTTGCTATAAAGAGTGTAGTAGATTTGTCCTATATCGTTCCTTTTCCCGCTGCCTTAGGTAGCTTAGAAATTAGTCAGGCATTTGTTTTCCAGGTATTAGGATTCACACTAGCCACAGGCGTAGCGTTCAGCTTGATTTTAAGAGGACTGAATTTAATTATTGCTTTTTTGGGTTTATGTATTTTAGGATGTCTTCAAATAAAGTTTTTTAGTAAGCGAATTATTGGTTTCTTTTCTAAATTTTTATCCGCATGAAAAAGATTTTAATTAAAATTTTAATTATCATATTAGTTGTCACTAGTGGTTTTACGATTTTTAGTTTTGGATTTCATTATGGTTATGAGCAAATTCCCAGATCGCCGAAGGAGTTGTCTTCAAATATAGACATTACTCTTTTATGGGATGTTTGGAATAAAATAGAGAACAAATATGCCAAGGATTTTGATCATCAAACAATGATCTACGGAGCGGCCAAAGGATTAGCAGAAAGCTTGGGAGATCCATATACTATTTTCCTTTCACCAGACGATAGTAAAATTTTTATGGACGACGTCTCTGGTGAGTTTCAAGGGGTAGGGATGGAAATTGGCATAAAGGATGAAGTATTAACTGTTGTAGCCCCCTTAGAGGGCACTCCGGCTCAAAAAGCAGGACTTTTATCTGGGGATAAAATTATTAAAGTTGAAGATACTTATACGCAAGATATCACAGTAGAGGAAGCAGTTAAAATAATTCGTGGAGAGAAGGGAACTAAGATAAAATTGGCCATTTATCGAGAGGGTTGGGAAAATACTAAGGATTTTGAGATAACAAGGGATACGATTAAAATTCCTTCCACTAAATTGGAGGTTATTGATGGGAAGATAGCTAAAGTTAATATTTATCAGTTTTCTGGTAATTTAAGCTCTGAATTTATTAAAATAGTTGATACAATAGTGCATGATAGTTCAATAGAGAAACTTATTCTTGATCTTCGTAATAATCCTGGTGGATTGTTAAGTGAGGCGCAAAATATGGCAGGTTGGTTTTTAGAAAGGGGAGACATCGTTACCATCGAAAGATTTGGAGGCGAAGAAGAGGACAAAGAATACTTGGCTGCTGGCAATGAGTTGTTAAGAGATTATCCTTTGGTTATTTTAATCAACCAAGGAAGTGCTTCAGGCGCGGAGATCTTAGCAGCTGCTTTACGAGATAATAAAAATAATGTAAAATTAATTGGAATGAAATCGTTTGGAAAAGGTTCAGTTCAAGAGCCAATAGAGTTGAGAGATGGCTCTTTACTGAAAATAACTGTTGCTAACTGGCTCACACCTAACGGAGAACTTATTGACCAAGTTGGTTTGGAGCCAGATATAGAAATAGAAATGACGGAAGAGGATTATCAAGAAGACAGAGATCCTCAACTAGAAAAAGCTTTAGAAATATTAAGGGAGATGTAAAAATATGAAAGTTATTCTTCTTCAAGACATAGACAATATAGGCAAAAAATATGATATTAAAACCGTTAAGGACGGTTATGCCAGAAATTTTTTGGTTCCTAAAAAATTAGTTAGGGCAGCTACAAAGTCAGCAATTTTAAGTATTAAAGAATTAAAGAAAAAAGAAGTAAAAAAGAACGAAGAACAATTGATTCAAGTTCAAAAATCGGCCTCCGAGCTAGATGGTCAAGAAATAGAATTTTTTGTTAAAACAGGAGAAGATGATCAGCTTTTTGAAGCCATTACTTCATTAAAGATTTCTACGAAATTGAAAGAAATGGGTTTTGAAATAAAAAAAGACCAGATTATTCTGGACAAGCCGATTAAAGAATTAGGAGAATTTTCTATAAAAATAAATCTTGAGCATCAATTAGAAGCCAAGATTTTATTAGTTGTTGAGTCAGACAAAGAGACAGAAACAAACGAGGAAGGATAGGTTATTCTACCGAAATTATTTTAGCTCTTCTTTGTTTGTTGTCGAATCTCTTAATTCGCTTAGTCGCGAATTTAATTATTCCTTCTTTGACTGCATAGAGAGAATCGTCTCTGCCTACTTTTACATTTTTACCAGCAAGAAATTTAGTCCCTCTTTGTTTAAGAATAATCATTCCTGGCTTTACTTTTTGCCCATCATGAAGTTTAACCCCGAGATATTGGGGTCTAGAATCTCTTCCTAATTTAGTTGAACCGGCAGATTTTGTTTTTGACATAGTATGAATATATTATCAGAAAATTTAAAAAAAGTCAAAAAAAATAAAGAAATCATAATCTTAATCGTGGCAATCTTTTTAGCTTGCCTTTTTTGTTTTTCTTTGGGCTGGTTAGTAGGCAAGACGCAAATTAAACAACCATTAGAATTCCATTATGAAAGCTCCTAGTCATATAGCTATAATCATGGATGGCAATCGTAGGTGGGCTAAGATTAAAAAATTGTCTGTTTTTGAAGGGCATAGAAAGGGTATTAAAATTTTTGAAGAGATAGCAAAACATTGTCAAAAAAGGGGAGTTAAGATTTTAACCGTTTTTGCATTTTCTACGGAAAATTGGAATCGATCTAAAAAAGAGATTGATTTTTTATTAAAACTTTTTCTGAAAATTTTTTATGAAAAGAATATAAAAGAGCTTCAAAATAGAAAGGTAAAGCTGAATGTAATTGGCCAGACAGAGAGATTTCCTAAGAGATTACAGAGGAAGATAAAAGAAGTAGAAGAAATAACAAAAAATAATAAAAAGTTTATTTTAAACATTGCCTTATCTTATGGTGGTAGGGCGGACATAACAGAATCAATTAAGAAAATTTTAAAAAAAGGAATTTCTAGCGAAAAAATTACCGAAGATTTAATTTCCAAAAATCTTTGGACTCAAGGTTTACCAGATCCAGATTTGATTATTCGCACAGGTGGAGAGAATCGAATTTCAAATTTTTTGATTTGGCAGAGTGCTTACTCCGAATTATATTTTACTAATAAATACTGGCCAGAATTTACTGAAAAAGATTTAGATGAAGCTCTAATTGATTATTCTTCCCGTCAGCGTCGATTTGGAAAATAGTAACAAAACTCAATCCTTGCGTTGATTGTTTGAAGTCGGGGTTTGAAGGTTTGACATCTAGGCAATCTCTGCCATAATCAAAATACAAAATCACAAAAGGAGGAATAGTATGTTTACAATTCATACCTTAAGTTTAGGAGAGGTGGAGAAAATAATAAGAGACATTGAAGCTCAAGCCCTTATTAATGGGGGTCACCCAATTGCGATTGTTGTCAGGGGAAGAGACATGGCAAAAATTATTGCTTGCGGAGGGACATCCAGTAAGCGATCGAAAGAAAGGATAGAAGCTATTAAGGCATCATTAGATGCATTAAAAGATGGGATTGATTGGTCAAATTCAGTCATTGTTATGGATCATAAGAATGAAATAGTAGGAAGCATTGGAGTTACTGGTAGAGATTCGGTTGAGAACTGTAATCTCGCTCGAAAAGGGATTGAGAAATTTTCTTATCTATACGGAACTAAGGATCAAGATTAAAACAAGCATTACCCCGTTCGGCCGCTATTGTGGCTGGACGGGTTTTATCTTTATGGCGAATTAGCTTGAAAAAGATTAATTTTGACAGTAATATAAATAAAAGTTAACTTTTTAATGATGCAAGATTTATTTGATGAAAATTTAGAAAAACAACTTTTGGAAAAAGCCCCATTGGCAGACAGAATGAGACCGAATGATTTTAAGGATTTTTTTGGTCAAGAACAATTGATAGGAGAAAATAGTCCTCTTTATCGGGCTATAAAAAATGACAATTTAACTTCTCTTATTCTTTGGGGTCCTCCGGGCTCGGGAAAAACAACGCTAGCTAGAATTGTTGCCCAGAAAACAGAAGCAGATTTTGTTAAATTTTCAGCAGTTACAACTGGAATCAATGAAGTAAGAAAAGCTATTGCCAAAGGCAGGGATCGTTTAAAATTTCAAAAACAAAGAACGATTCTTTTTATTGATGAAATACATAGGTTTAATAAGGCTCAGCAAGACGCTCTTTTGCCTTTTGTCGAAGATGGCACTGTTGTTTTGATTGGGGCTACAACCGAGAATCCTTCTTTTGAGATAATTTCTCCGCTTTTATCTCGTTCGGCTGTATATATTTTAAAACCGCTTTCTTCTGATGCATTAAGAAATATTTTAATTAGAGCATTGAAAGATGAAACAAGAGGATTGGGAAATTCTGGCCTCACAATAACAGACAAAGCAATAGAACAATTAATTAATTTTGCGGATGGCGACGCTAGAGCCGGACTTAATGGTTTAGAATTTGTTGCCAATTATTTTAGCGGTGAGAAAAACAGAAAAATAGAAGCTAAAAAGCTTTCTGAAATTCTTAAAGAGCACGCTTTGCGATACGACAAAAAAGGGGAAGAGCATTATAATGTAATTTCTGCTTTTATAAAAAGTATGCGGGATTCTGATCCTAATGGGGCGCTCTATTGGTTGGCTAGAATGGTAGAGTCGGGAGAGAATCCTAGATTTATTGCCCGGAGAATGATTATTTTTGCTTCTGAAGATATCGGCAACGCTGATCCTCAAGCGCTTAGGGTGGCTTTGGCAGTATCTCAAGCAATAGAATACGTTGGATTACCTGAAGCCCAGATTAATTTAGCACAAGGCGTAACCTATCTAGCTATTGCCCCCAAAAGTAATGCTTCTTATTCTGCATTATTAAAAGCCAAAGAGGACGCTAAAAAGGGTTCATTCGGCGTTCCTCTTCATCTTCGCAATGCAGTTACTAATTTAATGAAAAAGATTGGTTATGGAAAGGATTATCAGTACGCTCATGATGTTCCAAGCAAAAAGCCTGTTCAAAGTCATTTCCCCAAAGAAATAGGGGAACAAAAGTATTATTACCCAGAGCAATAATACTTTTTTTAGAGTTTGTCATTTTACAAAACTCAAGCTATTATAAAAGAGATATGAATAAAGAAAAATTTCTTGATTTGAAATATCAAGAAACAAAACTTAATAGATTTTTGGATAGTTTAGAAGATTCAATCCGTAATAAAGCGTTTAGGGCATTAGAATTGGCGAAAAGAGAACACGATGGTCAATTTAGAGATAGTGGAATTTCTTATATTATTCATCCTATCCGTACCACTCTTATTTTACCCGAAGAACTAGGTATTCAAGACATAGATATGTTGTGTGCCGCTTTATTACATGATTCTATTGAGGATGGAGTAGTAAGCGTTGAGGAGATTAAAAGAGTTTTTGGGTTAGAGGTAAGCCGTATTGTAGAGAAGGTAACTCGATTCAGATCACAAAACGAAGACGAAGAAGAGAAAGTAAAGGCCAAGGCAGAGAAATTTCAGCAAATAGCTCAGGAAGATGAAAAAGTCCGTATTATAAAGTTGTGTGATGTGCTTGATAATATGAGATCAATGGATTTTATCCCTGAAGCTTCATTGGCTCGGACTAAAATAACCCGCTGGAAAAATGAATTAAAAAATTATGTCTTGCCAATCGCTGAGAAAACACATCAACAACTTTTTAAAAAACTTAAAGAATTTATTGATTAAATATGTCTTATTTTTACAATCCCAAAAGAATATATGGTGTTTTTAAACCAGGGCAGGTCGCATCTTTTAAAATAAGTCGTTCAAAGATAGATTTATTTTTACAATGCCCTCGTTGTTTCTATATGGACAGGCGACTAGGCGTAGCTAGGCCGCCCGGGTTTCCATTTAATTTAAATAATGCAGTTGATACATTATTAAAGAAAGAATTTGATATTCACAGAATAGCCAAATCTAGTCATCCGTTGATGAAAGAATATAATATTGATGCTGTGCCTTTTCAACATGAAAAAATGGATGATTGGAGAAACGTAAGGAAAGGAATTCAATATATTCATAAACCAACTAATTTGTTAATAATGGGTGCGATAGATGATGCCTGGGTTAATCCGAAAGGGGAATTGTATATTGTGGACTATAAAGCAACTTCTAAAAATGGAGAGGTTACACTAGATGCGCCTTGGCAAATTACCTATAAACGACAGATGGAAGTTTATCAGTGGCTTTTCAGGAAAAATGATTTTAAGGTTTCTGATATTGGTTATTTTGTTTATTGCAATGGCAAGGCAGACAAAAAAGCATTTGATAAAAAGATTGAATTTGATATTAAAGTTATTCCCTATAAAGGAAATACTAACTGGATAGAACAGACGATTTTAGATATTCATAAATGCTTGAATCAAAAAGATATTCCAGAAATGAATCCTGACTGCGACTATTGTCGCTATAGAAAAGTAGCTGCCCAAGAGAGCTACAAATTTTTGAAAAAAAGGAAATAATGAGTAATCAAAAAATTAAAATTTCACCCAAAGCATTAAATCTATATTTTGAATGTCCTTTATGCTTCTGGCTAGAGAAGAATAAGAGGATCAAAAGACCTGCGCCCTTTCCTTATGAATTAAACACTGAAGTAGATGAGCTTTTGAAACAGGACTTTGACAAACATAGAGTTAGGGGCGGATCTCATCCACTTCTAGAGGCAAACAATATTCCCGCTGAACTTTTTCAGAATCAAAAATTACTAGACGAATGGAGGGATAACTCTCGCGGCTTGCGTTATTACGATGAAAAGTTAGGGGCAACTCTTTTTGGAGTAGTTGATGATATTTTGGATTTTGGGCAAGGCAAGCTAGCTCCATTTGATTATAAGTCAACGGGTAAGAGTGTAGTCAAAATTTACGATCGTTTTCAACTCCAAATGGACGTTTATACTTACCTTTTGGAAAAAAGCGGTTATTCAACGCCAAGAAAAGGAATCTTGGCTTTTTATGTAGTTGATAAAGAAAATTCTTTTGAAGATAAATTGCCTTTTAGAAAAGAGATTCACATAATTGACACAGACCCTTCTTATATCCAAAAAGTTTTTAAAGAAGCAGTTGAATTTTTGCAAAAAGCCGCGCCTAAAGAACATAGTCCAGAATGTATGTTCGGTAAATGGCTTGAAAAATCAGCGAGAAATTAAAGGATATTTAGAGGTTTAGTTTTTAAGATAGATATTATGCCTTGGGAGGAAAATACAAAAATAAACAATTTAGAATTTGGACGATTTTTAGATGAGCAAATTGTTTTACCTGAGAAGGAGTGGGATGAGAAATTTAAACAATACATTCAGCAGAAACAGACAGATCTATTGCGAGAAATTCCGAAACGAGATCCAGAAGAAGAGCAGGAATGGGATTTCCAACGATATCTTAAATCTTTGGATCTAAAAAAAGAGGATCTGGTTAATAAAAAAATTCTCGATTTAGGTTGTGGAGAAGGGGAGTTTGTTAAATTTTGTTTAGGACAAGGCATAAGTCAAGAAGTTTACGGCTTGGACATTGAATTGGATCCAAAAGATATTAATCCAGGTTTCAAGCAGTATTTTTTAAGAGGAGATTTTGAAAAAGAGTTACCGATTAAAGAGCTTGATTATATAATATCAGTAGCGGCCATAGACGCTCCTTGTTCCCAAGAAACAGAGAGAGATCTTAGGAAGATTTTAATCTTGGCTCTTATGGCGATTAAACATAATGGCGAAATAAGGATTTTTCCAATTCGTAAGGCAGAAATTAAAACTGGACTAAGAGAGATTGAATTTTCATATAAAAAATGGATGGAACTTTTAGAACAATTATCTGTTAAAAAACTAATTGATTACGAGCTCAAACCAATAGATATTGGAGTGGCTGGTAACAAGCCCGATGTTTGGTTAGAACAAGTTTTGATTATTAAACGTCCCGCTACCGGACTCGGACAAAAAATATGAAAAAAAATATCTCAATTTTTATTGGAATCGGAGCTGTGCTTCTAATACTGCTTGGTTTTATTATTTGGACGGTTTTCCCACAAGCCGAGTCAGAAATTTCTGATATGGAAAAATCACAAGAAGTTGCGAAAAATTGGATTTTAGAAAAATCTTTAACCTACAGATTTGACGGCTATGATTTATCATTATCAAAGAGCAAAGAATTAGATTGTGAAAACTGTTATGAATTTATCTTTTGGTTTAATGCTAAACATGCTGGTTATGGCGATAGAAGTGATATGCTATTAGCTCAAGTAATAACTCCTCACACTATTATAATTAAAACAGAAAATTATGAAATTGTTTCGAGTATTACAGATGAAAAGTATGATGAAATAAAAAGCGATTTTCTAGAATCAGTGCCAAATATTACTATTTTAAATCCCATAAAGGAGAAAGAAGTAAAATCACCGATATTGCTTCAAGGAGAAGCTAAAAATGTTTTTGAGGGCGAGGTTAATTTTCGGCTCAAGGAGAAAGAAGGAAGAATTTTAAT
This sequence comes from uncultured Candidatus Saccharibacteria bacterium, assembly GCA_964422845.1. GTDB lineage: Bacteria > Patescibacteriota > Minisyncoccia > Minisyncoccales > PEYH01 > JAYENY01. The sequence continues at coordinate 10,409 of CAYRCT010000005.1, forward strand.
CGAAGATTTTTTAATGATTGAAGACGCTGACTTAGGACAATTTGGCACATTTCAGAAATATCTCATTTTCCCTAAACCCGAAACCGAACAAGGCATTTTAGAAATTTTCTATATTTCTGCGAAAGATGGTTCGGAACAAGATAAAGAGTCAATTGAAGTAGAATTTAATTTAGAAGAGCAGGGTCTTGAAATTCAAATTCAAAGGCAGGGGGAAGGCAGAGAGGTTCAAAATAGGGATCGTATAAGCGTTGATTATATAGGATTATTGAAAAACGGCACAAAGTTTGACTCAAGCTATGATCGAGGAGAACCGTTTGAATTTACCGTAGGAATCGGCAAGGTAATTCAAGGTTGGGATCTGGGAATTTTAGGAATGAAAAAAGGAGAAAGACGGAAGATAATAATTCCGCCAGGGCTTGGATATGGAAAAACAGGCGTACCCAATAGTCCCATCGGACCAAACGCTATTCTTATTTTTGAAGTTGAGCTTTTAGAGATTAAAGATAATTAAAAAAGAAATTGCGAGACTTAATTTCGCAATAAAAAATTATGGAAAAGAAAAATGAAAAAACAAAGATTATTCTCGGGCTGGTCGTAATTGCAGGAATTATGATTTTATCTTATGTTATCTTTCCGGGAAGTTATGAGCAAACATCAATCCCTTCTGATGATTTAGAGAACTTTAAGGATTTAGAGAATACTCATCCTAATCCAGAAAATTCACAAGATCCTAGAACTGTTTCAGATATTATTGAACAAGAAACAGATATTTATATTGTTAATGTTAAATATGCCATAGTTGAGGGATTAGAGAATGAAGAAAAACAAATAGACTTGAATGAAAAGATTAAGAGTTTTATTAGCGAACCCATAAGTGATTTTGAAAGCCAAGCAGAGGAAGCAGAGATTTTTGAAGAAATGAAAAGTGGTTTTTATATAGATTTTGAAGTTACTTATTTATCCAAAAATTTGATAAGTATTAAATTCTCAGTTTCTGAATATTATAGTGGAGCGGCTCATCCTAATAATTATATCTTAGTTTTCAATTATGATATTGCTCAAGATAAAGAAATTGTATTAAAAGATTTATTTTTATCTGAAAATGATTACTTAGTTATGCTTTCAGATTTAACAAAATCAGCATTATTAGATCGTTTTGAAGAGGATCTAGAAATAATGCAAGATTGGATTGAAACGGGCACAGAGCCAAAAGAAGAAAACTTTCAGGATTTTGGTTTTACAGAAGACTCGTTAATTATCTATTTTAAGCCATATCAAGTTGGGCCTTACGCTATAGGTGCCCAAGAAGTAGAAATCCTCTTTGAAGATTTAGACGGATATATTGATTTGGAGCAAATAAATTTTTGATTTAAATTATTGACAATAGGGGAGTGGTGTGGTAGAATAACAATGAGTTAACGAATATAAGAAGGAGGAAGATATGAAATGCACCGAATGCGTCGGAGTTGAGCTAGCGTTCTTAATCCAGAACGAGACTGCGCTTGAACCTTGGAAAAGGGCAATTCAGAGCTGTGTTGGCGATCTTGTCAGCCAACTGCCTAAGAGGAGGTGACGATAAGTGGGCGGGTGGCTGTTTCAGCACCCGCTTTTATATTTCTCAAGAAGTTAATTAATATTATGCGACATTGAAACTATTAAAGATCATACAGAGTAGGTGACTAATCCATTTGATGATCAATTCGTGCCGTGATATTTTTGGTGGATTTCTTTAAGTTGGGGTCTTGTAATATGGGTATATACCTGGGTCGTGCTAATGCTACGATGGCCTAAAAATTCTTGAATGATTCTTAAGTCAACGCCCTTGGTTAGCAAGTCTGAAGCAAAAGTATGTCTAAGCGTATGGGGCGAGGTTATGATGGGCAAACCAGACATTATCACATATTTTTTGACAATTCTCTCTATAGTTCTGGCTGTTAATCGTGTTTCAGGTCTTTGGCCCTTATAGCCGATAAAAAGTGCCTTATTTTTATCTGTTCTTGCTCTTAGGTATTTATTAAGCCAAGAAATGGCTCTTTCTGAAAGAAAGACAGTTCTAGGATAGCCGCCTTTGCCTATAATTCCAATTTCTAATTCCTTGGTGCCAAGTTCAATTCTAATTTGCTCTCTGTTTAAAGCAACTAATTCAGCTACTCTTAATCCCGTAGAGAACAAAACTTCCAATATTGCTTTATCTCTTTTATCAATGGGCGTTAGTGTTTTTGGCGCATTTAAAAGTTTTTCGACTTGATCTAGAGTCAAGAAATTTACTTTTCTTATTTGATTTTGTCTAGCTAATTTGATTTTTTCCGGAGGTAGAGAAATAATGTCTCTGTCTGCGAAAAAAGTTAACAAGGAACGCAAGGCAATAAGATAATAGTTCTGAGTATTCCTTTTAAGAGGTTTTTTGTTCTTTTGCGTATATTGCCGCGATAGAAATGTCTTATATTTAAAAATATGTTCAGGAGTTAATTCATGAGGTTTTAAATTGTTTAATTTATTAATCTCTATCCATTGAAAAAACCTTTTTAAAAATCTCGCATAGTTTTCTTGGGACTTAGCAGAGAGTCCTTTCTCTATGTCTATCCAGTCCAAAAAGTCAGTTAGATGTTGTTTAATTGGTTTGTTGGATTTTTTCATAATATTGGCGGGGGAGGCCCTAATTGCCTATTCCCTAGATTAATAGTATTCTTTAGTCGGTTAAGGGTTATTATGCGACTATCTATATCTATAATAGCTTCCCTGCAATAGGGCTGTCAAGTGGAAAAGTATAGAAAGGTAGAAACAAAGAATCGTTGTTTAACTTTTTAAGCAAGTAAATTACTATTCTAATTTTATCTCTTTTTTAATATAATCGTTAAAACTGTTCCATAGAGACTCAATCCATGGTTTTGGGCTAGAATACCACCAGGAACCAATTTTTTGGCTAGTATTTTTAAAAAAGGAAATAAAACCATTAGTCTCTATTCCTATATTTTTAATTTTTTGGAATATAGAACTCACTTTTTCTCCAATATTTTGGCGAGCGGATTTAACCTCTTCTGACCCTGGTAGACCAATAGCAAACAAAATGTGTCCGTAAGATATAAAAAGCATTAAAAATATTAAAAAGAAAGCAATATGTTTTAATTTATTATCCCCTGTCATAGTTTTATAATTAAATTACCTTTAGAAAATATATAATCACCTTAATTTCAAGCGTTCTGTGAGCGGAGCGATCAGGTTCTTATTCTATCTTGAGCTTGGTCAATTCGTTTTAAAGTTTTTTCTTTTCCTAAGATTTCAGCAATATCAAATGGCGGAGCTGAAGTTTTTTTGCCAGATAAAGCTACTCTTAAAGGCCACAAAATACGCCCTCTATCCCCTGTTAAGCCCATTTCAGTCGTTTTTTTAGCTAAAATTTCCTGTATGTATGTTTTACTCCAATCGTTATCTTTAACGCTCGTAAGGGCTGTTTTTGTGGCTTCTAGCACCTTTTCTAGGGCGTTTTTATCCATATCTTTCCACAAAAGCAGTTCTTTTGGGTAATCTAAGTTATTTTTGAAGAAAAAATCAACTAGTTCAGAAATTTCAGAAATATTTTTTAATCTTTCTTGATAAAGCCCTATTATTTTTTCTAAAATCTGTGGAGATATTTTCTCTTTTGTCTCTAAAGACAAATATGTTTCTTCCAGTTCAGTCGCTGTTATGCCAGTTAGACGTCCACTAGTTTCAAAAATTGGATTGATAAGATTGGCTTCAATCAAATAAGGAAGGCAAAGCTCAGTAATCTTAGATGATGATTTGTTACGGATATAGAAACCGTTGAGCCAGTCAAGTTTTTTCAAGTTAAACATTGCTGATGATTTACGACAACGATCTAGGGAAAATTCTTTTATCAAAACATTCAATGGATATATTTCTTTTTCTCCTCCTGGATTCCATCCGAGAAAACTCATGAAATTAATTAACGCTTCTGGCAAATATCCTTTTTCCCTATATTCGCTGACAGCAATTGCTCCGTGTCGTTTACTTAACTTACTTTTATCTTGCCCCATAATCAGAGAAAAGTGTCCATATTCTGGATGCGGCAAATTTAGGGCTTCTTGTAAAAGTAATTGCTTTGGAGTATTAGAAAGATGATCTTCTCCCCTTAGAACATGACTAATTTTCATCTCGTAATCATCAATTACAACTGCTAAATTATATAAAGGCAAAGATTCACTTCTAGCAATAGTTATGTCCCCTATCAGCGAGGAATCAATTTCTATTTTACCTTTAATTAAGTCATTAAAAATTACTTTTTTCTTGGGCGTTTTAAATCTGATAACCGAAGGTCTTTTTTCTTTAAGATATTTTTGAACAGTTTCATTAGAAAGGTCTCGGCATTTACCGCTATATCGTGGTGACTCGCCAATACTCATTTGATATTGTTTATGGGCCTCTAGTTCTTCTTTAGTGCAGAAACAATGATAAGCGCTTCCTTGTTCTAGAAGTTTTTTAATATATTTTTCATAGATTTCTGTTCGCTCGCTTTGTCTGTATGGGCCAAAATCACCAATGTATTTTTTGGGTTCTTCAAAATTAATTCCCTCGTCCCAGCGAATATTTAACCACATTAGGCCTTCTATAATATCTTTTTCCCATTCTGGTTTTGAGCGTTCCTTATCAGTATCTTCTAAACGTAGAACAAAAACGCCGTTATGTTTTTTGGCAAAAAGATAATTAAAGAGTGCAGTCCTAGCGGTGCCGATATGAAAAAGTCCAGTTGGCGAAGGAGCAATCCTTACCCTGGGTTTTTCTATTTTTTTTACTGATGCTTCCATGATTTTATTCTATCTTGTTTTTATTTGTTTTTCAATATTTAAATTGAAGAATTAAAAATTTGGCAATAGCTTTGGCTGCATCTGGTTTGGCAAAAGTGAGGGCGGCCTTGCCCATTGTTTTAAGTTTTCTTGGTTCAGAAAAAATTGACATTATATTTATATAAAGCAAACTTGGTGTAGGATTTTTAGAATTTATTACTACCGATGCACCTGTTTTTGCATAAATAAAGGCGTTTTTTGCTTGATGGTTTTGCGCTGCCTCTAGTAATGGCAATAAAATACTTGGTTTACCAATGGCAGCAATTTCAAAAATTGCCCCAGACCCCGCTCTAGACACTATAATATGAGAAACTGCGTAAGCGTGCTTTAACTCTTTTTCATCCAAAAAACCGATTGGATGATAATCTTTGATAAGTCCCTTCTCTTTTACGATTATTTGTGCAGTTGACCATATTTCGTTAATCTTTTTTTCTCCACACTGATGAATAACTTCAAAATTTTTAAGAATATCAGGCAACATGGCTAAAGTAATATTGTTTATTCTTTCTGCTCCTTGAGACCCACCCCATACAAATATTACCGGTTTCTTATCATTAAGTTTGAAAATTTTCTTTGCTTCTTTTCTATCCCCATTAAGGATTTCTTTTCTTATAGGATTACCCGTACAAATAATTTTTTCATTAGGAATATCATCTATTTTTGTTTCTTTAAAAGAAGTAAAAATTTTAGTCGCTGATTGAGCAAAAATTTTAGTTGCCTTTCCCGGAACAATGTCTGATTCGTGCAAAAAAATTGGAATTTTCAATTTTTTAGCAGACCAATTTATTGAAAATGATCCATATCCGCCTTTACTAAAAATAAGTTGTGGCTGAATCTTTCGAAGATATAGAAATGATTGAATAAGACCGACAGGTATTTTGTATGATACATCTATAATGTTTTGCAAAACGCTTTTAGGATTAACATATTTTCTAATTTTCCCTGCTTTAATTATTTTTATTGTTACACCTTCATGTCTAAGCAGTTCTAGCCCATGTTTGCTTTTCGGTCCAACAAAATAAAGTTCCAAGGGCCTTATTGGTTTGTCTCCTTGTTCTTTCTCTCTTTGGCGTTTTAATTCTCTGACTATGGCTAGAATGGGAAAAATGTGTCCCCCACTACCGCCACCTGTAAAAAGTATTTTCATAAAAATAATTAATTATTAATTAATTTAATAGATTTTATTATATTGTCGTATTGTACTGTTTTTTCCTCAAATTTCTCTATATAATTTTTCATATCGCTAGGATAATTTTCACATTGCCAATCATTCCAAAGACAATCTCTTAATTCTTCGGCAAGATCATCAAGAAAGCTAGGATATGGTGGATTTTTATACAATTTCGACCAATCAGAAGTGGGCATTTCGTAATGTGAGAATTCTATCCTTTTTTCTTGGCTTATTGATGAAGTAAAATAATAATAGTGTGGAGGAAAATCATATCCGCAATGGCCAATAGTTTTAGCAAAAAAATTATTTAGATTTTCGTTCTTGACGACCCTTAATATCATATATCCCCCCAACGCAGAACAATCAAAATTAAGTCCATCAATAGGGACTTCGCGTGCGATTCTATTTTCTTTCGTTTGTTCCTCTTGTATTTTTTTTATAACATTTATTTCTCTTAGAAGATGTTTTCGATATTCCGTATAGTTGGCATAATCTCCTTCAAAGTCCTTACATAAATCTTTGTTCTCAAGATTATCAAGACATTCTTGAAACGCAAATTGGTATTTTTTATATTCTTTTTGCATACCCTCTTCTGTAATTGAATAAATAGAAATTCTAGGTTGTCCATAATACTCACACTCTCCGGGTTTTCTCAGAGGAGAAGTGTCAAGGATAACAAATCCTTTATTTTCATTTATACAAGGTTCTCCCCATTCATTCGGGTATTTAAACTCAATACCTAATTCTTCACTTCTATAAATCTTCCAATCAGCAGTTTCATCTTCTGGTATTTCTGTCGATGCCGGCGATGAAGAAATATGCCAGAATTGCCAGACTAGAATCCCTCCGATTATAATAGCTAAGACAGCTACAATAGGAATTAGTAATGATAAAGCTCCCCTATTTTGATTTTTGTTTAGATGTTGAAACATATTTTTATATTAATTATTTTTTAGCATATTTCGAAATATTAAGAAGTATTCCAGCTGCTATTAATTCTACCAATAAATGCGAACTACCATAACTTATAAAGGGTAACGGAATACCCGTCAAAGGTAATATTCCTATTATAGCACCAATGTTAATTAAGGCCTGGAAAATAATCCAAGAGCAAATACCGATTGCCATTAATTTCAAAAACAGATCTGAAGATCTTTTTGCAACACTGAATCCTTGCCAAGCAAAGATTAAAAAAAGAAAAATTAAAATTATTGCGCCCACAAAACCAGTTTCTTCAGTAAAAACAGCAAAGATTGTATCTGTCATTGCTTGTGGCAAAAATCCAAATTTTTGGATGCTTAATCCTAGCCCTCTACCAACAATCGCGCCTGATCCGATTGCTATAAGAGATTGTTTTAATTGGTACCCCATGCCGAGTGGTTGAAAATTTGGCTTAATAAAAACTAATAATCGGTTGATTCTATAGGGGGCTGATATTATTAAGACACTTAGGGCTGAAATCCCGCAAAGTATTAAAAAACCAGTATGATATAAAGGGGTGCCGGCAGAAAAATACATTATTCCAGTAATTATAGAAATAATTACCAATGTGCTTATATCTGGTTGGGC
>CAYRCT010000005.1:18089-23444 GCA_964422845.1 uncultured Candidatus Saccharibacteria bacterium
AATGCTGGGAAAGAAATTTTTTTCAATGACTGTAGATTAATTTTATAAGCAAGAAACCCTAAAATTCCTCCAGGAATAAAACCAAAGATTATTTGATGAAGTAAATAATAAAAAGAATTTCCAACATTTTTTTGTGAAATAGTTATAGAAACTCCTGCTAAAATAACAAATCCTAAAACGACCAACAATAGGAAACTGATAAGCAAAATAAGGTCTGGTTTTTTAGATTCTTTCATTTTTTGGCAAATTCTTTAATATACTTTTTAAATTGGTTTCCCCTGTCCTGATAGTTTTCAAACGAAGTAAAACTAGCGCAAGCAGGAGAAAGTAAACAAGCACTCCCCTTTCGAGCCTGTTTAAAACAGAGTCTCACTGCTTCATCCATCTTATTAACAAAAAAATGTTCAGGCAAATTTTTCTTTCCTTGTTTTGAAATTTCTTGCCACATTTTCTTACCCTTTTCAGGAAATAAAATAACTGTTTTTATTTTTTTATTAATCATTGTTTTAGTAAGAGTTTGGAAATCAGAACCTTTTTCAGAACCGCCCAAAATTAATGTCTCAACATTTTTTAAGAAATTTAAAGCAGCTATAGTTGCTTCTGGAATTGTTGCCGCAGAATCGTTGTAGAAATAGATTCCGTTAAACTTTCCAACAAATTCAAGACGATGTTCGATTGTTTTTAAATTTATTTCGGACTTTTTAATATTTTCAGAAGAAATTTTGAAAAGCGAAGATACGGCTTTAGAGGCTAATTTATTGCAAAGAAAATAATCTTTGCTTTTTTTTGTTTCAAAACGAATTTTTTTTGCCTTACTTTTTTTAGCCAAATTTTTTATTTCAGAAAAGCTATCATTGAAAATAAAATAATCATTCTCTTTTTGCCATTTTGTAATATTGGTCTTGGCTTTAAAATATTCTTTGAAATCTTTAAAATAATCTAGATGATCTGGATAAATATTTAAAAATATAGCAATATGAGGGCTTATTTTTAGATTTTCAAGCTGATGAGAGGAAAGTTCAAAAATAAATAGTTTTTTTGTTTTCTTGTTTTTCCAGAAATCAAGAGCTGGTTTGCCCATATTGCCAATCATCTCTGCTTCTATTTTATTGTCTTTAAAAATTTTGTAAATTAAATTTGCTGTAGTTCCCTTTCCTTTTGTGCCAGTTATTCCTATGGTTTGATTTTTGTATTTTTCAAGAAAAATTTCTGTTTGGGAAGTAATTTTTTGCTTTGCAAGATATGGCAAAAGTAATTTTCTTGAAATGCCCGGGGTCTTAATAACAATGTCGTAATTTTTTATTGATTCAAGATATTTTCCCCCCAAAAATAGTTTTATTTTTTTATCCTTTTTAATTAATCTTTGGATTGATAAAGGTAGCTTATTAAAAGTTAGCTTGTCAGCCAATCCGATTATTTTCTTTGGGAATTGTTTTCGTAAAAATTGAAAACTGGACTCCCCCTCTCTTCCGAGTCCTAAAATTAGAATCTTTTTATTTTTTAACAAATTCAATTTCATTTAATTAAGAATATCACGATTTGTGTTTGAGATAAAGAAAAAAATAAAAAACTCCTCCAATAGGAGAGCATATTCGGAAGAGATTATCGCAGTGCTGATGTTTTTTACCAACATCAGAAAAAATAACAATGGTTGTGTTGTGTTAACCCAAGAGACGGATAGCAACACCAACAATGGCGGCGACTAAGCCAATGACCCAAAAACGCATCGTTACTTTATAGTGGGGCCAACCCTTAGCCTCAAAGTGATAATGAATTGGCGCTGCAAGAAAAACTTTTCGTTTGAAAAATTTCTTTGATAATTGTTGAATAATTACTGACCCAGCTTCAGCCACTAAAAGAATTGCAATTATTGGTAAAACTAAGATAGAGTCTGTTAAAAAAGCGACCATTGTAAGAGCTACACATAGTCCCATTGTTCCGGATTCACCCATATAGAAACGAGCCGGAGGAATATTAAACCACAAAAAAGCCAAAATTGTCCCAGCTACTACGGTGCAAAAAGCCGCTAAATCAATTTGACCTCTAAAAAGAGCAATGATTGCAAAAGCTCCAAATATTGTAGAAAAACTGCTTCCAGCTAATCCGTCTAATCCGTCAATTACCCCACCCGCATAAACAGCCATCATTACAAAGATAAAGAAAGGAATATACCAGGCGCCAATTACCAGGTCTCCATTTCCTGGAATATGCAAACTCGTCCAACCTAATTTTGAGTAAAACCACCAGCCGCCTATTAACCCGATTAGAAAGATAGAGATTAAACGATATTTTAAGCTTAATCCTCCGCCGATATAGTGGCCCTTATTTCTCACTTGAAGCAAATCATCAACAAGCCCAACAATAGAGGCAGCTACCATGCCAAATAAAGGGAGCCAGGTTTGAGAGCGGCTTAAGAAATTTAATTTTTGAAGAATTGTTCCGTCAAATTCGGTAAGCAAAAAGAAAATAATTGCTAAGATAGAAGGGATAGTCCAAATCAAAAGCCCCCCAAGGCGTGGGGTTTTAATCTCTTCTTCGCCGTGGAATTTTTGAAACACTGGCATTCCTTTTCCGTCAATCGATTTTTCTCTAACAGTCTTTTTCCAGAGTTTATGTTTATATAAGAAATGAGTTAATAAAGGCGTGAATAAAATAGCTGTGATAAAAGAAATAGCGCCTAAAACAAGAATTTTAATGACGCTGAAAGTTAGTTCTGTTTCTTGAAGATGTTGAAGAAGGCCTTCTACCATATAAACGCTTGATTTAGCCAATTAATAATTTTCCTCATTTCTCCAAAACGATCATTAGAATTTAAAATAATAGTTATTACATAGCCATTGCTTTTCAGCTTGGGCATAATCACAAGTAGACATTGTCCAGCTATGGGTGTTTGTCCGGTTTTTGCCCCAATCATATCGGGAAATTCGTTAAGTAATTTATCTGTAGTTATTGCTTGATGATGACTATGTCCATTGGAAAGGGATACTGTGTATTCTGGCTTTTTAATTATTTCAAATAGTTTAGCAATCTTTAAATCTTTTTCCGATTCTCTAAGCATATATTCAGCCATTTTGGCTAAATCGTGAACAGTGGAATAATTATATCCTTGATTAGGAAAGTCGGGATCTAAACCAATCGGGTCAATAAAATGAGTATTTTCCAGTCCCATTTTTTTTACTTGAGAGTTCATCAATCGAACAAATTGTTTTTCTCCCATAATGTCTGCTATCGCCTTAGCAGCATCGTTACTTGATTCTATTAACATCGAATGAAGTAATTCTTCTACTGTAAATTCTTCTCCGATTCTGAATTGCCCTTTACTTTCTTCCGTGTCAACCACTTCTTTAGTAATAGTAGTCTTTTGTTCCAAATCATAATTTTTAAGAGAAATATAAGCAGTTAGAAGCTTTGTTAAACTAGCGATATGTAGTATTTTTGAACTATTTTTTTCAAAAACTACGCGACTTTTTTCTCCTTTTTGCTCATATGTTTTTACTACTAAGGCTATAGCTGCTCCAGCCTCTATGTCGTCTAATCCTTCTATTTCCCAGTTACGAAACGGTTTCATGTATGAATAATCAATAGGAGCGTTGACTAGTGCAGCAGTGTAGAGATCTTCTGTATCTTTCCAATAAACATATTCGTTTGTTATTTTGCCAAACTTAACTCCTCCAAAAATAACAAAAATTAAAACTAAAAAAGCTAGAATATATTTAGCATTTTCAAAATTAAACTTAAAATTAGTTTTTGGTTTCCAGGTTTCCAGTTTCATTCTTTTTTGAATATTTTCAATCCCAATTCTTTAAGCTGTTTTTCGGAAACATCAGAAGGGGCATCCATCACCGAAGTAATCCCAGAAGTAGTTGTGGGGAAAGCGACTGTTTCTCTAATACTTCTTTCATTTAAGATTGTTTGCAGCAATCTATCCAATCCTGCGGCAATTCCTCCGTGTGGAGGAACTCCATATTGGAATGCTTTAAGTATGTGGCCAAATTTTTTATCTACCATCTCAGAAGAATTACCTAAAATTTCAAAAGTTTTTTTCAAGATTTCTGGTTGATGAGTTCTAATTGATCCACCCATTACCTCTGATCCGTTAAGTACTAAATCGTATTGCTTTGCCTTAAATGATAGAAGCTCTTTTTTGCCTTCTGTTGATGTTAAATCTTTAATACTCGTTTTTTGGAATTTATCAAAATCTTTATCTTGAAGAGCGGTAAAAGGATGGTGTACAGCATCAATAGAGCCGTCTTCCAAAATCTCAAACATTGGGAAATTGACGACCCAGCAGAACGCTAAATCGTTTGATTTTTTATCTTTACGAATGTCTGGCCGGTCATTACCATATTTTTTCATTACATCTTCATAGTTTAATCGAGGAAATGGTTTTTCTTGAATTTTTTTATTGAATACTTTCTCTACCAATTCGATCATCAGTTCTTCTATTAAGGCAAGGATATCCTCTTGCTCAACAAAACTCATTTCTATATCAAGCTGAGTATGTTCAAATAATCTATCTGCTCTCAGATCTTCGTCTCTAAAAACATGTGGAAATTGAAAATATTTTTCAAATCCAGCAATCATTAATAATTGCTTATACTGTTGAGGACTCTGAGGAAGGGCATAAAATTTACCTAGCTGGAGGCGAGAAGGAACTAAAAAATCCCGGGCGCCCTCAGGCGTAGACTTGGTTAAAACGGGAGTTTCTATTTCTATAAAATCTTTTTTACTTAAAAAATTTCTAACAAAACTTGTTGTTTTTTGTCTAAGAATGAGATTATCCTTTAATCGTTTCCTTCGTAAATCCAAATATCTATATTTTAAGCGCTTTTCTTCTTTAATATCATAACCATCACCATCAACGGGGAAGGGCAGAGTTTCTGCCTTAGAGAAAATTTTTAATTCTTGAGCAACCATTTCAACGCCACCTGTTAACAAATTTTCATTGACCATATTCTCTGGCCTTTTGTTTATAACACCGCTAATCTCTATAACCCATTCAGGCCTTAATTCTTTTGCCTGCTCTAATAAATCAGATGAAAAAACAACTTGCAAGGTGCCACTTTTATCTCTTAAATCAATAAAAATTATTTTTCCATGTGATCTATAGCTATCCACCCAGCCAGCAACTTTTACCTTCTCTCCTATATTTTTAATTGTTTCTCCTATGATAGTTCTAGACATAATAATTTGTTTATAGATCCCCAGAGCTAAAGCCGTGATGATCTTTACACAGTTTTAGATAAATTACTTCTTACACTATACATAATTTTCAATTAAAAATCAAAGTTTGATTAATTTATTTGAGAAAATTTTTGTTTCTGCTACAATAAAAGAATGAAAAAACAATACGAT
>CAYRCT010000005.1:23544-26623 GCA_964422845.1 uncultured Candidatus Saccharibacteria bacterium
TATTTGAGAAAATTTTTGTTTCTGCTACAATAAAAGAATGAAAAAACAATACGATTTTAAAAAACAAGAAATAAAGTGGCAAAAATTCTGGGAAAAAGAAAATATCTTTAAATTTGACCCTAAAAAGTCAGGTGAGTTTTTTTCTATTGATACTCCCCCGCCCACTTTTAGCGGAAAGATGCATTTAGGTCATGCCTTTTCCTATACTCACGAAGATATTATTGCCAGATATCAAAGAATGAAAGGCAAAAATGTTTTTTACCCTTTCGGAATTGATAACAATGGATTAGCAACTGCTAAATTAGTTGAAAAGGTCAATAATGTTCGTTTTTTTAATTTTGAAAGAAAAGATTTTATTAAATTGTGCCAAAATACTCTTAAAAAATTAACTTCTGATTTTATTGCTGATTGGCAAAAGATTGGCATGTCTTGTGATTTCTCTCATATTTATTCAACTATTAGTACAGAATCACAAAAGATAAGCCAACAATATTTTATAGAATTATATAAGCAAGGTAGAGTTTATCAAAAAAACTCCCCTATTCTTTGGTGTCCAGAATGTCAAACAGCTATTGCTCAAGCAGAAATGGAAGACAAGGAAATAACAGCATTTTTTAACGAAATTGAATTTAAACTTGAAAATGGCAAGAAAATAATTATTGCCACTACTAGACCAGAACTTTTGCCAAGCTGTGTAGCAATTTTTGTTCATCCAAAAGATGAAAGATACAAAGATTTAATTGGAAAAATTGCTATTGTTCCACTTTTTAATCAAAAAGTAAAAATTCTTTCTGACAATAAGGTCGATAAAGAAAAAGGCACAGGAATTGTAATGTGTTGCACCTTTGGCGATACAACTGATATGGAATGGTTTTTTAAACACAACTTACCCATTAAAATCTCTATTGGAAAAGATGGAAAAATGAATAAATTAGCGAAGGAATTCGCCGGACTACCCACTAAGATTGCCCAGAGAAAAATTGTAGAAAAACTTAAAGAAAAGAATCTTTTGAAAGGTCAAAAGAGAATAACTCACATTGTTAATGTTCACGAAAGATGTGGAACAGAAATTGAAATTTTACCAACCCAGCAATGGTTTATTAAATATTTAGACCTCAAAGACCAGTTTCTTAAACAATCCGCCAAGCTTAATTGGCATCCCCAGTATATGAAGGTTCGTTTAGATAACTGGATTAAGGGGCTTGGTTGGGATTGGTGCATTTCTAGACAAAGATATTTTGGAACGCCTATTCCTGTTTGGTATTGCGAAAAATGCGGTCAAATAGCTTTGCCAGATATAAAGGACTTGCCGATTGACCCTATTCATTCAAGGCCGAGAAAGAAATGTAAGTGTGGAAGCAATAGATATATTCCCGAAAAAGATGTTTTTGATACTTGGGTGACTAGCTCACTAACACCTCAAATTGCTTTATCTTCAATTAAAAATAAAAAGATGCGGGACAAAATGTTTCCTATGTCTTTGCGTCCCCAGGCCCATGATATTATAAACTTTTGGCTTTTTTATACCTTAGCTCGTTCTTATTTGCATTTTAAAAAGCTTCCATGGAAAGATGTGGTTATTTCAGGATTTGTCTTAGACCCAGAAGGGAAAAAAATGTCTAAATCAAAAGGGAATATTCTGAAACCACAGGAAATAATAGAAAAATACGGAACAGATGCAATGCGTTTTTGGTCTGCTCAATCTGCTTTGGGCGAGGACCTACGGTATAGCGAAGACGAGATAAAAATAGGAAAAAGAACAGTCACAAAAATTTGGAATGCTTCTAAATTTGCTTTAATACATGTTAAAAATTATTCTCCGCGTTCTATTGATATAAAATATCTTGAAGATGAAGACAAATGGATCTTGACTAAACTTTATAAAACGATAGAACAATATACTAAGAAAATGGATAAGTACGAATATTCTCGAGCTAAAGAAATAATAGATAACTTCTTTTGGAAAAATCTTTGTGACTATTACTTAGAGATTGTTAAATCACGACTTTATGATGACGGCTCTAATGAAACAAAACGAGCAGCTCAATTTACTCTTTACAACATTGTCCTCAGCTCTCTTAAACTTTATGCGCCGATTGTTCCGTTTATCACAGAAAATGTTTATCAGGATTATTTTAGAAAAACTGAGAAAACAAAGAGTATTCATCTTACAAAATTACCAAAATTAGAAAAAAGGTTTTATTTTTCTAAAATTGCTAACGATTTTGAATTAGTGATTGACGCCATTGCTCAAATTAGAAAATACAAATCAGAGCACCAACTCTCAATGAAAGCCGAAATTGACAAGGTTTCCGTTATAACAAAAAATAAAACCAAAATAAAAAAATACTTGCCTTTAATGAGCAAGTTAATGTTTGTAAAAAAGATAGAAATTAAATAAAGTTATCCAAGGATAAACCTTGGACAATTAAAAACGATAATCCATCCCCATTACGTCTTTGACAAGAGTCATAGTTTCTTTGGCTTTTTTTTCGGTTTTTACTCTCCCCTGCTCTAAAATTTCTTTAATTAATTTCGGTTGCTTGGCAAATTCAGCTCTTTTTTCTCTAATTGGATCTAAAAATTCATTAAGCATTTTTGCTAATTGTTTTTTACATTCAACGCAACCAATTTTTCCCGCCTCGCACAATGGTTTAATCTCTTCTGCTTTTTTCGGAAAAAATGCTTGATAATATTTATAGATATTACAAACTTCCGGATGTCCTCTGTCATTCAAATGAATTTTTTTAGTATCAGTTATGGCTTTCATCAATTTTTCTTCCACTATCTTTGGAGAATCAGAAAGAAAAATAGCATTATTTCTTGATTTGCTCATTTTTTGACCATCTAATCCCGGCAATGTCGGAACTTCACCCAAAATTGCTTTAGGAATTGGGAAGACGCTTCCAAACAAACGATTAAAACTTGAAGTAATTTCTCTTGTCAATTCAATGTGAGGCAGTTGATCCTTGCCTACTGGCACAGCGTCTGCTCGCACGATTGATATATCAGCTGCCTGACTAACTGGCCAGCTGACATAGCCCAAGCTCGCTCGCTTAATGCCCATACTTTTGATTTG
>CAYRCT010000006.1:0-26347 GCA_964422845.1 uncultured Candidatus Saccharibacteria bacterium
TTTCTTCTTGATTTCTTTCTTCTTGGTTTTTTCAGCCCCCTTAATTCCGACTGCTTTAACCGTCTTGTCTTTCTTTCTTAATTTAACTATCTTTTCTTTCTTAATCAATTTTTTCTCTTTTTTAGATTTTATTTTAACCATAATAAAATTAATTATTGATTATTGATTTCAGCCAATTTTTCGATTAATTGATTAAATTTTTCAGACAAGTCGTCTATATCTTCTTTTAATCCTTCTTTTTGGGCTCGTTTAATTTTTTGCGAAAACTCTGCCAATTTTTCTTTAATTGAAAAATATCGCAATTCTTGGAAACAAATTAAAATTTCGTTCTCAATATCAATTTCTTCATCGCTCTCTTCATTTTCTACTGCACCCTTAAGAGCTAAACCGCTAATGAGTTCCCATTTTCCCTTCGATAGTCCCAAATTTTTAAAATCTTTTGATAGCTCTTCAGGATTATCTTGAAATATTTTTATAATCTCTTTTGTCGTTGAAGAAAAAAGGTCAAAAGAATCCTTTTTTATTAATTTTAGACCTTCTGGACAATTTAGTATTAAAGAAATGATCTTCTCTTCAATTACTTTTCTTCTTGTTTTTGGGGACTTAAGGATAACTGATTCTTCTGTTGTTTCTTTTGAAGACGCTTTTTGAGTTTTCCCAAGTGAAAAATATTTTTTCAACTCTTGCTCAACGCTTTCTTCGCTAACCTGTAATTTCATAGCCAACTCTTTAAGTCGAGCCGATTGTTCGATCTTATTCTGCAGCCTTTGAATCACAGGAAGTAATGCTTGAGAAATTTTCCTTTTTCCTTCGGCTGTTTTACTCTCAAACATTGAAAAAGCGTTTTCAAAATAAAAATCAATAATCGAATTAGCATTTTTAACCGCCTTTTTCCAATCATCTGCCTTGTCAGACGCAACATCGGCTGGGTCTTTACCTTCAGACAACTTAACAACCTTAATATTAAACCCTTGTCCCTGCGCCATATCAATTCCTCTCTTAGTAGCTGAATCACCCGCAATATCCATGTCAAAGGCAGTGATTAAATTTTTAGAATATCTTTTGAGTATAACAAGCTGATAATTGGTTAGAGCAGTACCAGAAGTAGAGACAACATTTTCCACTCCCGATTGATGAGACATTATAACATCAGTATATCCTTCAACCAAAACACAAGCATCTTTTTTCCTTATTGGAACCTTGGCTCTATTCAAGCCGTAAAGAACTTTACTTTTATTGTAAAGCAAAGTATTGGGGATGTTAAGATATTTAGCAGTTATCTCTTCTCCTTTCTCCCTATATTGAGTAAATGCTCTGCCACCAAAGCCAATAGTTTGTGAATTTAAATCAAAAATCGGGAAAATTATTCTACCTCTGAATCTATCATATGTTTTCCCTTTATCACTTGTTAAAACCAATCCAGCTCTTTCAATCTCTCCAACAGAAAATCCTTTTCTTTTTAAAAAATCAAGCAAACTATTCCATGTTTCTGGAGCAAAACCAATTCGCCAGTCTTTAATTGATTCTTCTGTCATTCCTCTTTTCAAAAGATAATCTTTTGCCTTTTTCCCCAATTTTCCATCGTGGAGTTGTTTCTCAAAAAATTTTGTTGCTAACTCACAAAGTTCATAAAATCTTTTCCTAGCTGTCTGAACTTGAGGATTCTGTTTCTGCAATTCTACTCCTGCTTTCCTGGCTAGAATCCGTAAAGCATCTCCAAATTCCACTCCTTCAATCTGTTGCACGAAGGCAAAGACATCGCCCGAAGCCCCACATCCAAAGCATTTCCAAATTTGACGCGTTGGGCTAATAAATAAAGATGGTTTTTTTTCAGAATGAAAAGGACAAAGAGCACGATAATTTGCTCCTGTTTTTTCAACCTTAATATAGCTAGAGATTACATCAACAAGGTCTAATCTCTCTTTTATTTCATTAATAGGAGAATCCATCATTGTTAATAAATTTTAAGGGACTCTTTAGTTTTAAACCGCAGAACAATATTGATTAAAGCTATTTGCCAATTCATTTTCCATCGCGCTTTTGATCCTTCCCAAAAACCCATTTTTCTCTCTTTTGTAATGTGTCTCACTCCTCCTAATACAAATGGCACAACTTTAAGATTATTTTTTTTTGCCAAATAAGTTATGACGCTTTCAATATAAAATTTCTTTTTGTATTTTTTTGGAATCTTTTCCCAAAAAGAACGCTTTATCGCCCTCATTCCTGAAAACGGTGACTCTGTTTTTCTAAACCATTCATTCAAAAATGTTCGAAACATTTTTCTATCTATCGCACCTACCGTCATATCGGCGGACCCCTTTAATACTGGCTCTAAAAGCATAGTCAGGTGTTGTGACGTTAATCCGACTAAGTCAGCGTCTAGGAATAATAAAAGATCTGCTTTAGTTTGTTGAACTCCGATTTCTAATGCCTTGCCTTTGCCTTGATTATTCTCTATTCTTACCACTTTAGCTTCGTTTTCTCGGGCGATTTCTGATGTTGCATCAGAAGAACCATCATCTACTACAATGACTTCATTGATCAAATTATTCTCTCTCGCGACCCTTACTACCGGGCCGATACTCTCTTCTTCGTTATATGCTGGTATAATTGTTGCAACTTTCATTTTAATCTTTTTTTCTTTTGCGACTCCTTTAAATAGTTTCTTTTCATGGAGACTGGCTTACCACTTTTTTTCTCTAAATTTTTTCTCGCTTTACCCGCTACGCTACCGCCTTCTTTCGCCGTTTGTTTATTTTCCTCAAAACCTACGGCATTTCTATTTCTGGTTATTTCTGTAGTAGCGGCTTCTCCCAACATAGAAAAAATTAATTCTAAACCTCTCATATGGTCTCTTAAATTTTCTCGTTTAAGTCCTTTAAATTTTTTATACTCTGATGGCGTCATTCCGAATGTAGCCATTGAAATCTCTGATGTTAAAATTGCATATTCTTTTTGTTCTTTTATTTCCCTTTTCTGCCATTCATCCGTCAATTCTTCTCGAACAGCAATGCCTCGTATTCTCTTTTCAATCCAGTCATCTGAATAACCCTTTGCTTTATAAATTGCTCGCATTCTTTTCATGGCTAATTCTGGATCTTCTATTTCTTGAATTCTTTCATATACTACTCTTGCTAACCATCTTTTAAACGGCTCTGCTTTAGGCGAAGGTATCGACTGGATAATGCGAAATATTCCTTCTGTATTGGCACAGTTTATATTCTGTTTTCCTCCAGCTGTCTCAATCTTAAGGGTGTGGACAATTTGTCCATACCCTTTTGAAAGTTCTACGTCGCGATGACGCATTTTATTAATATAATCTTTGGGATTAACAGAATCAGTCAATGTTAATACCACATCTTCAACAACAAACCACCATTCGTTTTTATGAATTATTTTTCTAATTTTTCTACCCTTGAAAATAGCTATTTTTGTCGCAAGCGTGTTAATTTCTCTCCTATATTGTTTTTTATTTATAGACATAAATTTAACAAAATTCAAAAATGAAATTGGCGGTGGGGGTGGGATTTGAACCCACGGGACCCGTAAGGGTCACGGCTTTCCAAGCCGTTCTGTTTGGCCACTCCAGCACCCCTCCTTTTTTTATATTTTCATTCCACGCAAAGCTTTGAGTCGTTCTTCTGTTGGCGGATGAGTTGAATATAATTTTGTAAACCAGGATTTTGCTTGTTTACCACGAAAAGGATTAGAAATATATAAATGAGCAGTAGCATTGTTCGCTTTTTTCATTGGACTCGGATCCTTAGCAATCTTTTCAAGAGCTCTTGCCAGCCCTTCCGGATAACGGGTAATCAAAGCGCCTGAAGCATCTGCTAAAAATTCTCTTTTGCGGGAAACAGCTAATTTGATTAAGTTAGCAGCAATAGGCGCTAATACAGCAGCTACTATTCCCAAAACAAAAATTATTGCTCCTGCGTTGCCTTTTGAATCTCTTTTCCTGCCTCCTCCGTAAAAACTAATTCGTAAAAATATATGAGAAGCCATAGCAATAATTCCGACCAAGACCACGACCATCGTCTGCAAAAGCATATCTTTATTTTTAATATGGGAAAGTTCGTGAGCAATAACGCCTTCAAGCTCTGTTTTTTCCAATTTGTCTAATAATCCCTGCGTTACGGCCACAACTGCATGTTTAGCATTCCTGCCCGTGGCAAAAGCGTTGGGCTGGCTTTCCTTCATAATATAGATCTTGGGAAAAGGCAGACCAGTTGTAATACAAAGATTCTCAACAATTCTATATAGAGTAGGATTATCGCTTTTCTTTATCAATTTTGCTCCTGTTATAGAAAGAACAATTTTATCTGAATACCAATAACTGGTAAAACTCATTAATATGCTAAAAATCGCAGCGCCGATTAATATAACTGGGCTTTCCAGAATATAGCTGAAGAGCCAACCAAGACCGATTATAAATACCAAAAAAAAGGTCATTAAAAACCACGTCTTGCGAACATTTTTTTCAGTAACATGATAAAGAGTCATGAAAAAATTTCTAATTTTACTTTCTGATTTTGAACTCCTTACCCCGCCCCCGTCCTCCCTGCTGGAGAGGGCGGAGGCGGGGGTGGAAACTTTACGCTTTTAGCTTTTAACTTTTAAAATTCCACTTTCGGTACTTCTCTTTGTTCTGGTTCTATTAATTCAAATAATTCCATCTGTTTATAATTAAAAAGTCTGGCAACCATATTAGAAGGAAAGCTCTCAATCTTTATATTCAACGACTTAACATTGTTGTTATAAAACCTGCGAGACGCCTGAACCTTATCCTCTGTGTCAGTTAACTCTTCTTGGAGATGCTTAAAATTCTCTGCTGCCTTTAAATCAGGATAATTTTCTACCACCGCAAAAAGAGATTTTAATGTGCCTGAAAGCGCATTCTCTGCTTTGCCTTTCTCTACTGCTCCCTGGGCATTCATTGCCTGCGATCTGGCTTGAGTCACTTTTTCAAAAAGTTCTCTTTCGTGCTTGGCATATCCTTTAACGGCATTGACCAAATTAGGAATCAAATTATATCGTCTTTTTAGCTGAACATCAATGTCAGCCCATGCTTCTTTTGCTCTATTACGAAGAACAACAAAACGATTAAAAATGCCGATAACAAAAAACAAAAGAGCTACTATTAAACCAATAATAACGATAAGCAATGTAGCCATAGCTTTATATATTAATTATAATATTATACTAAAAAGAATATCATTTTCTAAACCAAAAAGCAACCCGTATTAACGGGCTACTTTTTTTGAAATTTTCATAACCTTTGTTCTAAAATCCTCCGTAAGGATTGCCCTGTGGCATTGTTGGAGACGGTTCCTTCTTCTCTGGCTTATCAGTGATAACCACCTCTGTGGTCAAGAAAGTGCTCGCAGCAGAAGCAGCGTTTTCTAAAGCGGATCTTACTACTTTAGTTGGATCAATAATCCCTGCCTGCATTAAATTTTCAAAATGCAATGTCTGGGCATTAAAACCAAAGCCAAATTCTTGATTGCCTTTAATTTTGGCTACTACTACTCCAGCATCTACTCCGGCATTACGGGCAATCTGCCTAGCGGGCTCTTCTACTGCTCTTTTAAGTATATCAATCCCTGTTTGAATATCTTTTGCTAAATTCCCTTTTTCTTTAATTTCAATTTGGTCTAATACCTTAGTGGCTTCTAAAAGAGCTACTCCACCTCCCGGAATAATCCCCTCTTCAATTGCAGATCTAGCAGCAGATAAAGCATCCTCTGCTTTGTGTTGCTTTGCTTTTTGTTCAAGCTCTGTTGGAGCACCTACTTTAATAACGGCAACTCCACCAGCAATCTTTGCTAATCGCTCCTGAAGTTTTTCTCTATCAAATTCAGAATCAACAACTTCTAATTGTTTTTTAATCTGATTAATACGCAGATCAATTTCTTCTTTGTTTCCCTTGCCTTCAACAAAGGTAGTATTTTCTTTGGTGGCAACTATTTTTCTCGTTTGACCGAGCATATTCAATTCAGCAGTTTCAACTTTTAAGCCAACATCTTCAGAAATAACTTTTGCTCCGACTAGGCAAGCGATATCTTCCAAAATCTCTTTTTTTCTGTCGCCAAATCCAGGAGCTTTTATCGCTAGAGCATTTAATGTGCCTCTCAATTTATTAACCAAAAGAGTAGCTAGTGCCTCCCCCTCAATGTCATCAGCAATCAAAACAAAATCTTTTTTGCCAGCTTGAGTTATCTTTTCTAAAATAGGAACAATTTCTTTTAAAGAAGAAACTTTAGCATCAGTAATGAGAATATATGGCTCGTCTAATTCGGCCTTCATATGTTCTGCGTCAGTAATCATATATGGAGAGACATACCCTTTGTCAATTTGAAGTCCTTTAACAATTTCCTTTTGCAAGCCGAAAGTTTTTGATTCTTCTACTGTTACCACTCCATCTTTTCCGACTTCATCAATAACTTCGGCAATCAAATTGCCAAGATCAGCATCTTCTGCGGCAATAGTGGCTACTTTAGCAATATCATCTCTGCCAGACATTGGTTTGGATGACTGTTTTAAAAATTCAACAACCTTTTTGGTTGCTTTATCAATGCCTTTTTTCAGTGCTAAAGGATTAGCGCCGGCAGCCACATTTTTTAGACCTTCAGCAATGATTGCTTGAGCTAAAACAGTGGCAGTAGTAGTACCATCGCCTGCTGAATCATTTGTTTTTGATGCGACTTCTTTTACAATTTCAGCGCCGAGATTCTCAATTTTATCCTCTAATTCAATCTCTTTCGCAATTGTAACTCCATCATTCGTAATAGTAGGAGAACCAAATCCCCTGCCCAAAACAACATTTCTCCCTCTGGGCCCTAAAGTTACTTTTACTGCATCGGCGAGCTTGTCAGCCCCCGTTTTTAACCTTTTTCGAGCTGTTTCAGAATATTGTATATCTTTTGCCATTTTTGTATAAATTAATTATTGATTTAGTAATCCTTGAATTTACTCAAGAATTGCCAGTATATCCTCTTCTTTGGTGATTAAATACTCTTTGTCATCTACTTTTATTTCATTAGGTCCATATTTAGTAAAAAGCACTTTATCTCCGACTTTCACCTCTAAAGAAATTATTTCTCCTGAGGATTTCTTTTTGCCAGAGCCAACAGCCACAACTGTTCCCTGCTCTGGTCTTTCTTTCTCCGCTGTTGCCGGCAGAAAAATACCACTCTTAGTTTTTTCTTCAACAGTGTCTGGCTCAATAAGAACATAATCAGCTAACGGTTTAATATTCATAAATAAACATTTAAAATTAATTATATATAATCTAAAATCGTGATTTTTATCCTAAACTAACTATTTAATTTTGTCAAGCAATATGACTTGGAAGGTTATTGATTTTTAATAAAATATGTTAGGATAAAATAATGAGAAAATTTTTATTTCAAGTTTTGGCTGGAATGCTCGGAACATTTTTGGCTACTCAGATAATGCCCGGCGTAACTTTTTTGGGACCGCGGAAAATCTTTTTATTAATTGGTCTAACTTTCGGAATAATAAATTATTTTATAAAACCGATTCTTAATTTTATTCTTTTTCCGGTCCGACTATTGACTTTTGGTCTCATTGGGTTAGTAATAGATATTGGCATTATTTGGTTTATTTCCTCTGTTCTATTTCCTGACTATCTTAAAATATCAAACATGGGTGCTTTATTGGGTTCAACTGTTATTATTTGGATAACCAGTTTCTTCTTCTATTTACTTGCTAAACGTTCTTGGCAAAAACAAAAACATTATGATTAACATTCTTAGCATTCTTCAAATTATTGTCTCTGTGCTTTTAATCATTGGGATTCTCTTGCAACAGAGAGGGTCGGCCATGGGGTCGGCTTTTGGACAGGAAGGCGGCTCTTTTTATGGTACTCGCCGAGGAGCTCAGAAAAAAATTCTTTGGGCAACGATTACATTAGGGACGCTATTCATTCTCTTGTCTGTTGCGAATCTTCTTTTTTAATTTTTAATTTTATAATCTTGAATAGAGATAATCTTAGTTCCAAAAAAATAAAAAAAGTATTACCTGAATTTAGACGATTAAAATATTTGCCAAAAGTGTTCACAAGAGCAGAAGGTGGTTTGTTTTTTTTATTTTTCACCGCTTTTATTGTCTCGGGTGTTATGTTAATCTTTTCTTCCTATTATCAACACACAATTATTGTTCCTGCGAACGGCGGTATCTTGAGAGAAGGTGTAATAGGTCAACCACGATTTATTAATCCCATCTATGCTGCTTCTAATGATCCAGATAGAGATCTCGTTAATCTTGTTTTCTCCGGACTTTTTCAATACAATACCTCGGGAGAAATAGTTCCTGATTTAGTTGAAAATTATTCAATTGAGCAAGAGGGCAAACTATATAATCTTTTTCTTAAGAAAACAGCAGTATTCCATGATGGAGAACCGCTCACGGCTGATGATGTTGTATTCACTATTAAAACAATCCAAAATCCCGATTTTCAAAGCCCAATACAAGCAAAATGGTTAGAGGTAAAGGTAGAAAAAATTTCCGAATATCAAATTGCTCTCACTCTTAAAAATGCGTACCCGGGATTTCTAGAAACATTGTGTCTAAAAATTCTACCTTCACATATTTGGAAAGATATATCTGCTCAAAATTTTCCGCTCTCTCCATATAATTTTAAACCAATCGGCTCTGGTCCTTTCTTTTTCAAAGATATGTCTCAAGATAAATCGGGAAAAATTACAGCCATTATTCTAGAAAAATTTCCTGATTATTATAATAATCTCCCTTATCTTAAACAAATATCTCTGCTCTTTTTCCAAAATGAAGAAGAGTTACTTCAAGCGTCTGAAAATAATATTATTGATTCTTTTGTTCCACTTCCAGCTAATGGATACAAAGAAGTATATAATTTCAATGATTATTCTTTCACCTTTCCTAGATACTTCGCTCTTTTCTTCAACTCCGAAGAGAATGAAATTTTCAATGAAACAAATATCCGTCTTGCTCTAAATTATGCCACTAATAAAGAAGAGCTTAAAAAAGAAATTCTTTCAGATAAAGGAACAATCGTTTTTTCTCCCTTTTTGCCAAATATTTATCATTTAACAAATTCAACTTCTTCAATCGTGTTTGATCAAGAAAAAGCAATTGAACTTTTAGAAAAAGCTGGCTTTGTAGAACGAGATGGACAATTAGTGGAAATAAAAAAGGCAGAAACGATGCATTTTAGCAGTACTCTCACCTCTGGTTCAAAAGGAAAAACCGTAGAATATCTACAAGAATGCCTAAGCGGGCTTGAAGGTATTTATCCAGAAGCAGAAATTACTGGCTTCTTCGGAGCAAAAACCAAAGAGGCTGTAATAAGATTTCAGGAAAAATATGCCGACGAAATTCTAAAACCCGCCGGACTCACCAACGGCAACGGCAGAGTTGGTCCAGGCACGAGAAAGAAACTTAATGATGTCTGCATTATTTCTCCTGCCGAAACCATTCCCTTCATAATAAAAATTACTGTCCCCGAAGATCCAATGCTTCAAAAAACGAGCGAACTTCTTAAAGAACAATGGGCAAAAATTGGAATTACTGTTGAGATCGAATCTTTTCCAATCTCTACTATCAAGCAGGAGATTATCAAAGAAAGAAAATATGAATCACTCTTGTTTGGACAGGTTCTGGGTATTATCCCAGACCCCTTCCCTTTCTGGCATTCCTCTCAAAAAAATTATCCAGGTTTAAATCTAGCTGGATATAAAAATAAAGATGTTGATAAATTATTAGAGCAAGTTCGCACCGAAGATGATAAACAAATTCTTGCAGAAAAATTACAGCAAGCAGAAGAGTATCTACTGGAAGATATGCCCGCTCTGTTTCTATTCAATCCGGACTTTCTCTATCTGGCTTCAATAAATATAAAAGGAATTCAATCTCATTTAATCCCTGACCCTTCTCAAAGATTTGCCGGAGTTCTAAATTGGCACATCAAAACTAAACGTGCGTGGAAATAAACTTATGAAAAAGATTATTCTTGATTTTCCAAAACAATTTAGAATCGGTTTTGATTCTGCTAAAAAGATAAAAATCAAAGTAAAATTTGATGGAGTTTGCATTTGCGGAATTGGTGGAAGTGCTCTGCCAGGAAATTTCCTGTCTCTTTGGCTAAAAGATAAAAAAATTAACCTGCCCCTAGTGATTCAAAGGGATTATATTCTTCCCCATCAAGTAAAAAAAAGCTGGCTGATTATTTGTATTTCTTATTCTGGAAATACTGAAGAAGTTTTGTCTTGTTTCCAAGAAGCCCGCAAGAAAAATTTTAAAATTGCTTGTATAACATCCGGAGGCAAACTTGAAAAATTATCAAAAAAATATAAGATACCGTGTGCTTTAGTAACAAAAGGCATCCCGCCTAGAACAGCTTTAGGTTGTCAATTCTCCGCTCTTTTAAGTCTTCTCAAAAATGCTGGGTTAATAAAAATTAATCCTCAAGAATTATTTGAATTAGAAAAAAAATTAAAGCCAATAGAACTAGAGAAGCGAGGAAAAGTATTGGCTAAAAAACTAATTGGAAAAATACCTTTAATTTATAGCTCAAATAAATTCAAAATTTTAGCCCGTCTCTGGAAAATCTCATTTAATGAGAATACAAAAATACCTGCTTTTTGGAATTATTTTCCTGAACTAAATCATAACGAGATGGTTGGATTCACAAAAAAAACAAAAGCATTCTATTTTATAATCCTTCAAGATAAAAACGACCATCCAAGGATCAAAAAAAGAATACAATTAACAAAACAAATTTTAGAAAAACAGGGGCTTGAAGGAGAAATTATAGAGTTTGAAAACAAGCCCTTGCTTGAAAAAGCTTTTTCTGCTATTATTCTTGCCAATTGGACTTCTTATTATCTAGCTCTAAATTATAAAATCAATCCTATCCCGGTAAAAATAGTAGAAGAACTCAAAAAGAAAATGAAAAAATAAGTCCCACTTGCGATAAATCTGCAAGCGGGACCCGAATTCAAACGATGTTAAGGTGCGTCTTACTCTTCTGTAACTGATTCCTCAGTGGATAGTTCTTTTGTAGTGAGAATCTGTAATCTTTCTTCGTTGGTCCTCACAATGACTTGCCCTGTCATAGTGCTCTCTGGGATCCTATTGCAACCAAGGGTCAAGTAGCACGGATTAGCGTCCTCCTTGTTTAGAGGAACAACCAGAAGATGCTTATTTCCCTTTTCTTTGAATTGATTAATCGACAGAATGCGGAATGCCCTATTTTTAGGAAGACGACCCCACCGGACTGGAGTACCCTGTATAAAAAAGCTTGTTCCCAAAAATAAGAATAATCCACCAAATAGAACCGAGAGAAAAACCCAGAAACCCAGTGTGAGGCCGACATCGTTCTTTCCTGTGAACTGGTAGTGGCATAGTACTAAATAATGCCAAGAAATTACTATAGCCATTATTAGAACTATTACTCCCAGAAAACACAGAAAAACTGACCATCCTTTTCTCATTGTACTCCTCCTTTCAATTCAGATTCAATACATTAACACCTATTCTAAATTAAGTCAAGCTTCCCTCGCCGAAGTGGCGGAATTGGCAGACGCGCACGGTTCAGAGCCGTGTGCCCGCAAGGGCATAAGGGTTCAACTCCCTTCTTCGGCACAATAAAAATATCTAATATAAATCGTCTCAAATAATAAATAGATATTTAATAAAATAAGTTAAAAATTAATATTCCTCGCCTATCGCGAGGAAAAATATAATTAAAAATATGCAAACACAATTTGATAAAACACAAAAAGATAATTCTCTAAAAATTATTCCCATTGGAGGACAGGAAGAAGTTGGTCGAAATATGACTGTTTTTGAGTATAAAAATGATATTGTCATTGTTGATATGGGCATTCAATTCCCTGAAGAGGATATGCCTGGAATTGACTATATTATCCCTAATGTGAGTTATCTAAAGGGAAAAAGTAAAAATATTAAAGCAGTTGTTTTCACACACGGCCATCTTGACCATATCGGAGCCGCTCCTATTCTTTTAGAAAAACTTGGCTATCCCTTAATTATTGGCCTACCGCTTACTATTGCCCTGATAAAAAGAAGAATGGAAGATCATCAAAAAGGTTCTTCAAAAAGATTAAAAATTATTGAAATAAAGTCAATTAGAGAAGAAATAAAGTTGAGCAATTTCCAGCTAAAATTTTTTGAAGTGGAACATTCTATTATGGATTCTATGGGCGTTATTGTTTCTAGTCCTGTTGCCACAGCTATTCATATGGGTGACTGGACATTAGGTACTGAGTCAACAAAAAAATCTGTGTCTTACAAACATCTTTCCGATATCGCCAAGCCAACTATTTTGATGGTAGAAAGCTTGGGTGCCACCAATACAAAGCCACTCTCTACCGAAGAGGAAATGTGGGACAATCTTAGAAGAATCTTCAGGGAAGCGCCTGGAAGGATTATTCTTAGTACGTTTGCTACACAAGTTAAAAGAGTCCGCGATATTATTGATTATGCTGAAACAATCGGTAAAAAAGTAGCTGTTGATGGATATAGTATGAAAGAAAATATTAAGATAGCTCGACAACTAGGATACATTAAAGCAAAGAAAGACACTATTATAGACATTAAAAAAATTAATGATGAGCCAGATAATAAAGCAGTTATTTTATGTACTGGGGCGCAGGGAGAAAGCCGTGCAGTCCTTGCTAGAATTGTAAGCGGAAATCATCGCTTTATTCATCTTCGAAAAAAGGATACTGTTATTTTTTCCTCATCTGTTATTCCTGGTAATGAAAGAACAATCCAACGACTTAAGGATAATCTATATCGCCAATGTGATAATGTTATCCATAATGAGATCATGAACATACATGTAAGCGGACATAATAACAGAAAAGCAATTCAAAAAATAGTTAGAGACATACAGCCCACTTACGTTTTGCCCGTTTATGCTAATCACTATCTTTTGAAAGAAGCAGAAAAAGCAATTCAAGAAATTGGATTTCCAAGTAAAAATATTTTCGTCTTGGACAATGGACATATTATCAGTTTTGATAAAGAAGAAACACCAAGTATTGCTAAGAAAAAAGCAGATACAGGATATGTTTTTATTGACGGACTGGGCTCTGATAATCTAGAAGCTATTGTTCTTAGAGATCGTCGAGCATTAGCCAATGACGGCATCTTCGTTATAATTGCGGTAGTGAATAGTAAAACAGGAAAAGTTATAAGCTCTCCCGATATTATTTCTCGAGGGTTTGTCCATTTAGACAGTTCTAAAGAGCTTCTCAATAAAGCTCGCAAAGAAGCTGTAACGATTATTAATGCGACGACTGCTTCGGGACAATCAATAAACTGGACATATATTAAGAATAATCTAAGAGATAAATTGGGCGATTTCTTCTTTCAGAAAACAAAAAAACGGCCAATGATTTTGCCGGTTGTAATAGAGGTCTAAAAAAGAATTACTCCTCAATCAACTCTTTTAATTCTTTGACTTTTTGGTCAAACAATTTTTGAGTGTTTGCTTCCAATGTAAGCCGCAAAAAAGGCTCTGTGTTGGATGGTCTCACGTTAAACCACCAATCAGGATAGTCGACAGTTAGACCATCTAATCTTGAAATTTCTCCATTTCTAAATTTTTCTTCTAGCTTCTTTATTGCTGATTCCTTGTCTTCTATCTTAAAATTAATTTCTCCCAAATTAAAATATTTTTTTATCGGTTTGATTAATTCATCAATCGGTTGTTTCTCTTGTTTCAATATCTTAAAAAGACGGATCATACTCAGAAGTGCACTTTCACTGTTAGAAAAGTCCTTCCAGAAAAAATGACCTGAAAGTTCTCCTCCAAAAAATGCTTCTTCTTCTTTCATTCCTTTTCTTAAATGAGGATACCCAACCTTGCTTTTTATAATCTCTCCTCCCGCTTTCTCTATCGCTTCTCTTGCTCCCCTACCAATCCGTGCATCGCAGAGAATTTTTTTATTTTCCATTTGAGGAAGAAAAAATCGAGCAAAGAGAGCAATCAAAAAATCAGTTTTTATTAATTTCCCATTCCTGTCTAAAACCATAAATCTATCTCCGTCTCCGTCAAAAGTTATCCCTAAATCAAAGCTTTCTTTTTCCATTAATTTTTTAAGATGGTCAAGTGCCTCTTGATCTAGAGGATTTGGCGCATGGTTGGGAAAATTGCCATCTGGATTCATAAAAATTCCTTTATAATTAATGCCTATTCTTTTCGCTAGTTTTTCAAAAATAGGACCAACCATTCCATTTGCACAATCAACTGCTAGTTTAATCCCAGAAAAATTAACACCTTCTGCTTTTGTTGACAAAAAATCTAAATACGCAGGTAGAATATCTTGCTCTTTTATTGTGCCTTGATGGGCTGTTCTAATCTCATCAAGCGGACTTGAAACAAGCTCTTTAATCTTTTCTATCCCTCCAACTTCGGCTAAAGCCATTACTGTTCTCAATGAAAACTTAAAACCATTATAATCTTTGGGATTGTGCGAGGCAGTAATCATCACTGAAGCATCAACTTTTAAATGCCAATTGGCAAAATAATTAAGAGGCGTGGTACAAAGCCCAATATTAATCACATCACATCCTTCTTGAATCAACGCTTGCGTCATAGCTTTAAGTAACTCTTGAGATGAATTCCTAATATCATAACCAACAACAATTTTCGGCTTTTCTATTTTGTAAAAATCCTTTACAAAAATAGCAAAAGCCCTGCCAATAGCATAAGTAGAATCTTTATCAATCTGTTCGGGATAAATGCCCCGAATATCGTACGCCTTAAAAATAGTTGAATCCATGTCTATATTCTATGCCATTTTATTGACCAAGACAAGGTTCTATGTTAAGGTCAAAACATGAATAAAAAATACGAGCTTATCTGTCTTGTTTCGGCAAGAATAGATGAGATAGAAAGAGATACGGTCATAGAAAATATTAAAAAACTCATCAAGGAAAAAGGCGGCGAAGTTACAGAAGTCGCGCCTGCTTCCGAGATTTCTTTGGGTTATTCCATTAAAAAAGAAAAAAATGCTAAACTTGTTATATTTAAATTTGAATATACAAATTTAGACTTAGCAGAATTTAAAAAAGAAATAGAAAGCGATAAAAAAATAATCCGTTGTTTTATAAGAAAAGAACTTGTAAGAAAAATAATTCCTTCTTCTAGGAGAACACCTAACAAAAATAAAAAGGTCGAGCTAAAAGATATTGATAAAAAAATAGAAGAAATATTTAATTCCGCTCCTCCATCCGCATCGCTACACCAGCCCGCAGTTGATACAGCATTACAGACGGACGAAGCGCTACAAAAAGAGCCGTCGTCTCCCATTGAAGAAAAGCCCTCTAAACAGGTAAGCGAAATTAATATCAAAAAAGATGAATCTAAATAAAGTTTTTTTATTAGGAAATCTAACTAACGATCCAGAATTAAAAAATCTTCCCTCTGGACAACAAGTTTGCAGTTTTGGTATGGCAACAAATAAAGTTTGGACAGACAAGGAAACTGGCGAGAAAAAAAGAAAAGCGGAATTCCATAATATAGTTGCCTGGAGAAATCTAGCAACTATTGCTTCACAATACTTAAAAAAAGGAGGATTAGTTTTTATAGAAGGACACCTTGCTACAAGAAATTGGGACGATGCCTCTGGTAATAAAAAATATAAGACAGAAATTATAGCCGACAATATCCAACTTGGACCCAGATCAACGGGAACAGGACAAGCATCAGTTTCTCCAACAAAAGAAACTTCTGCGGAGCAAGCTGAAAATACAGAAGAATCGTCAGAAAATTCAGAAAAAAAACCTTCTACTTCTGAAGAAATTCCAACTATTGAAGCTGGTGACGATATTAACCTAGACGAAATTCCTTTTTAGAAATTATCGAAAAATTATGAATTGCTATTTTTGTAAACAACGAATAGGAGAAATTGATTTTAAGGATACAAAAGCATTAAAACCATTTCTCACGGGACTAGGGAAAATAAGGGCTCGCAAGAGAACCGGACTTTGTCGTTTTCACCAAAGAAAACTTGCTAAAGCGGTAAAACAAGCCAGACACCTCGGCTTGCTTTCAGCAATTAGAAAATAGAAGATTAAGTTTACTTAGACTCGAAATCAAAAAACTGCTTAAAGCAGTTTTTTTGGTTCTTAATCGTTAACCATTGATAGATAAACAGTGACACATTACTGTTCTTTCATCTTTTGTGATACTAATTTTTTAATCTCTTTGGCTTCTTTGGGATTTTGCTTTAAGAAATCCTTCGCCCCAGGCATCCCCTGTCCTAATTTCACGTCCCCATAATTAAACCAAGAACCGCTCTTTTTGATAATGTCAAATGTCAATCCAGCATTAATTAAATCAGCTAAATAAGAAATACCTTCGTTATAATAGATATCAAATTCCGCAGTTTTAAACGGTGCAGCTACTTTATTTTTAACTATCTTTGCTTTAATTCTAGAACCAATAATCTCCTCTCCCTGTTTTATCTGAGCCCTCCTGCCCAGACGAATTCTTACTGAAGAATAAAACTTGAGAGCTAAGCCGCCCGGAGTTGTCTCGGGATTACCAAACCGAATGCCAATTTTCATTCTTGTTTGATTCAAAAAAAGTACTATTGTTTTTGATTTAGAAGCAATGCTAGATAATTTTCTTAAGCCCTGGCTCATTAAGCGCGCCTGCAAACCAATGTGTTGGTCTCCTATCTCGCCAGCAATCTCTCGCTTTGGAGTCAGTGCGGCCACTGAATCAATAATAATAATATCTACCTGATTAGATCTAACTAAATTTTCAACAATCTGAAGCCCTTGTTCTCCTGAATCTGGCTGAGAAATAAAAAGCTCTTCTATATTGACTCCTAATTTCTTGGCATAATCTGGATCTAAAGCATGTTCTGCATCTATAAAAGCAGCCACGCCGCCCATTTTTTGAGCTTCAGCTGCACAATGAAGCGCTAATGTACTTTTACCAGAACTTTCGGGACCATAAATTTCAATCACTCGTCCACGAGGTAGACCACCAATGCCTAGCGCCATATCTAAAAAAAGCGAACCTGTGGGGATAGCATCCACATCCACGGCCTCGACATCTTTAAGTCGCATAATCGCCCCTTCTCCAAACTCTTTCTTAATATTTTCTATCGTTTCTTTTAAACTAGAGCTATTAATTTTTTTATCCCCGCCTGCAACATTTTGTGCAGTGTTATGGACAGGTTTTTTTTCTTTTACCATACTATAATAATAAATGATTATTTACTTTTTATCAACCTCTAATCATCGTTAATGTCTTCTTCCTCTACCTGCTGAGCTGCGTCCTCTTCAATCATCGCGTCTTCGTCAAAAAATACTTCTCTTGGCTTTGCGCCGTCAGGTGGTCCAACTACTCCATTTTCTTCTAGGGTATCTAATAATCGTGCTGCCCGAGCATAACCAATGCGTAATTTTCTCTGTAAAAATGATGCTGATGCTTTTTTAGTTTCTAAAACCAATTCTTTTGCTTCTTGATAAACTGGATCCGCATCAATGCTTGCCGCTCCCGTAGCAGATCCAACTCTTTCTATTTTTTCCAATTCGGCGTTTAAGCTTTGGGTTAAAGCATCTTCTTCTTGATGATTTTGTTTTTTAATAAAATTAACTGTTTTTTCAATCTCTTCGCCTGAAACATAGTTTCCTTGAATTCTTTTTGGCTTAGAAAATTCTGCGGAAATAAAAAGTAAGTCGCCTAATCCTAAAAGTTTTTCTGCCCCAGAAGTGTCTAATATTGTTCTAGAATCAACTTGAGAGGCAACCTGAAAAGCGATTCTGGAGATAACATTTGCTTTAATTAATCCGGTGATAACTTCAACTGATGGCCTCTGGGTAGCTAAAATTAAATGAATTCCAACTGCTCTTGCCTTTTGAGCTAATCTCACAATTCCTGTCTCAATATCTCTTCCTTTGGCAGCCATCAAATCAGCTAATTCATCAATCACTAAAACAATATAGGGCATTATTTCATTGTTTTCTTCTTTCTTATTCTTTTCAACTTTCTGATTAAATTCATAAATGTTACGAACTCCATTGACTGAAAGTGTTTTGAATCTTCTTTCCATTTCCTCAATTAACCATTTTAAAACGCTTAGAGTTTTTTGAGCATCAAAAATAACAGGCCCTAAAACATGTGGCAATGTGCCGTAATTCACAAACTCTACTCTTTTGGGATCAACTAAAATGAACTTTAGCCGTTTTGGTGAGTTTCGATAGAGCAAGCTTAAGATAATGCCGCTTAAACATATCGTTTTGCCGCTCCCAGTTGAACCAGCCACTATAAGATGGGGCATTTTAGCTAAATCAGCATAAAATGGCTTCCCAACTACATCTCTTCCAATAGAAAAGACCAAACTGGATTGCGCGTTTTGAAAATCTGGAGTGGAGAGAAGATTTCTTAATCGCACTAATGTTCTTGACTTATTGGGAACTTCAACTCCAACTAAAGATTTTCCTGGAATTGGCGCTTCAATTCTCAATGGATGAGCTGCTAATCCTAACGCTAAATTATTGTTAAGCGCTGTAATTTTAGAAAGCCTTACTCCTTCTGCTGGCTTAAAAGTATATTGAGTTACTGTAGGCCCTATGTTAATTTCTGACATTTTTACTGATATTCCAAAATTTTCTAAAGTTTTTTCAATAATCTCTGAATTAATTTTTACATCCCCTGCTTGTGGGACGCCCTTGTCTGATGACAAAAGATCTAATGGCGGAAGTTTCCATCCTCTTGTCCCTGCTCCCTCATTCTCTAATGGCTTTATTTCCGCTTCAAACACAGATTCAGCTTCCAATATATCTATTTTACTTTCAGTCTTTTCTTTTTTTGTCTTGTCCTCAATCTTGGTCACCTGAAATTTAGGAGCAAAAACTTTTTTAATAAGAGGTTTTTTAACTAATTCTTCTTCTATGGACTCTTTCTCAAAAGGAAGTGTTCTTTCTTTTTTACGATGAGAAGAAAGAAAATACCAAAAAATCAGCCCGGATATAATAATCATTACTAAAAAAATAACTAAACTAACCCAAAAACCAAAAATTTTAAATAATGGCCAAGCAACAAGATTACCCAACCAACCTCCTCTGCCTGAATAAAAAAATCTGAAACTTAAATCTTCTGTTCCAGAAAATCCAAGAACTGCTAATGTGCCGCAAATTCCTAAACATAAAAAAACGACTGCTCCGAATATTGAAAGTCCGCTTTTTTCTTTAGAACCAAAAAAGGAAAGTCCTCCCAAAAGAAAAAGCAAGGGAATTAAAAAAATTGCCTTACCTGTTAAAAACTCTGAAAAATTAAAGAATGCCTCTCCTGCAATGCCAGCTAAATTAAAAAAAGACAGAAGGGTGAAAACCGCCATTAAAAGCATTAAAATTCCGATTATCCAAGGTCTAATCTTTTCGGGTAAAATTGGCTGTCGATCCTTTCTTCGAGACCAACGTAATCGTTTTTTAGAAATTTTTTTAGGTATCCTCTTTTTCTTTCGTTTAACCATACCTCTATTTTACCACTTTCTTGTATCCACTTCCAACTGGAATTATTTTTCCAATAATCACATTCTCTTTCAATCCTCGGAGGTTATCTTCCTGCCCCACGACAGATGCTTTAATTAAAATACGAGAAGTTTCCTCAAATGAAGCAGCGGAAAGAAAGCTGTCTGTTGTAAGAGACACCTTAGAAATTCCTAAAATTAAATCTTGAAAAATAATAGGTTGTTTTTCACTTTTTTTAAGCCTTTCATTTTCTTCCATAACCGAAGCTCTCTCTACAATTTGCCCTTCAGAAAAATCACTATCTCCCTTCCTTTTAATTCTTACTCTAGAAAACATCTGCTTAACGATTGTTTCAATATGTTTATCGTGAATAGACACTCCTTGAGAAGCATAAATTTTTTGTATTTCTTTGACAATATAGACAGCCGTTGTATGATGACCTGCTACTTTAAATAATTTTCTTAAATCCACACTACCATCACAGAGCTGTTGTCCTGCCTTAACCTTATCTCCGTTTTTAACTAAAATAGTTCTATCTACTGGCATTTTGTACTCTATAATCTCGTCTTTTTCCTTAGCGGATTTCTTTTTTGTTTTTTCGACATTGTCTCTTGTTATCGTATTCTGGATTCTAATTTGATCATCCTCTACTTTTATTACTTTCCCATCGTGAGTAGCAATGATAGCCTCTCCTTTTGGTAGTCTTCTTTCAAAAACTTCCTCCACTCTTGGTAATCCATGAGTGATATCTCCACCAGAAGCCACTCCTCCAGTGTGAAATGTTCTTAAGGTCAATTGTGTACCAGGTTCTCCTATTGCTTGAGCAGCAACAACTCCGACTGCTTCCCCAACTTCTACCAACTTATTTTTGCCCAAATCCCAACCATAACATTGTTGGCAAACTCCCCTAGGTAATTTGCAGGCCAATGGTGAGCGAACATTTAGTGTTTTAATTTCGCTATCAACAATCTCTCTGGCTTTTTCCCATGAAATAATTTCTCCTTTTTTAACAACTGTTTTTTCCTTTATCTTTACATCCTCTAGACAAACTCTGCCGACAATTTTAAAAATAAAATCCTGGCCAACCTCTTCTCCGTCAGCTCTTGTCACAATAATTCCTTTTCTATCCTTGCAATCCTTTCCTGTTACAGAAACATCATGCGCCACATCAACTAAACGACGAGTAAGGTAACCCGCTGTTGATGTTCTTAATGCTGTGTCAGCTGTACCCTTTCTAGCTCCATGGGTTGATATAAAATACTCTAATATGCCTATCCCTTCTTTAAACGAATTTTTAGCTGGGAATTCCATAATTTGACCAGCGGGATTGATAACTAAGCCCTTCATTCCAGCCATTTGGACGGGTTGAGCCCAACTTCCCCTAGCGCCAGAATCAATCGCTGTAAAAACAATTCTATCAGGAATAAGGCTCTTTGGTATAAGTCGTTGAATTTCTGATTTCGTTTTTTGCCAAACTTCAATAACCTGAGACCTTCTCTCCTTGTTCGTCAAAAGTCCTTTGTTGAAAAAATTTTCGATCTTCTTAATTTCTGTTTCTGCCTTTTCCATTAATATCGGTTTTTCTGGAGGCACAATCAAATCATCCATACCCCAACTCAACCCAGAAATAGTGGCATATTCAAAACCAATTTTTTTAATTTTATCTAACGTTTCGGTAGTTATTTCGTTATCGTAATTTTCTATAATATTCCTCGTAAAATCTCTAATCTTTCTAGAGTTAACTAATTCATTTTTAAAAGGAAAATCTTTTGGCAGAGTGCTGTTAAAAATTATCCTCCCCAACGTAGTTTCTAAAATATCTTCATTAATTTTAACTTTTATTCTAGCTCTTAAATTAATAATCCCGTTTTCGTGGGCCATAATAGCTTCATCGGACGAAGAAAATATTTTACCCTCTCCTTTGGCGCCTTCTTTTAGTTGCGTGAGCCAATAGCAACCCAATATCATATCTTGTCTAGGGCTAACCACTGAAAGCCCGTTCGCTGGTTTTAAAAGATTAACACCTGAAAGCATCTTTGTTCTTGCTTCTTGCTGTGCCTTTTCAGACAAGGGAACATAAACAGCCATTTGATCTCCGTCAAAATCAGCGTTAAATGCCTCACATGCTAATGGATGGATTCTAATAGCCTTTCCCTCGACTAATCGAGGTATAAATGCCTGGACTCCTAAACGATGAAGAGTAGGAGCTCTATTAAGTAAAACTAACCTATCTTTAATAACGGTTTCCAATGCTTCCCAAACTTCTTCTGTTCCTCTTTCTATCAACGCTGAAGACTGACGGACATTATAAACAATTTCTTTTTCTAAAAGAATAGAACTCACGAATGGTTTAAAAAGCTCTAACGCCATTTGCTTGGGCAAACCACACTCACTGAATTTAAGATTAGGATCACCAACAATTACTGATCGACCCGAATAGTCCACTCTTTTCCCTAAAAGATTCTGACGAAATCTACCTTTCTTACCCTTAAGCATGTCTGCTAATGATTTAAGCAAACGCGCCTGACCAGTAGAGGAAATAGTTGTGTGTCCACTCCTCATACCATTATCAATCAAGGCATCAACTGCTTCTTGAAGCATTCTTTTCTCGTTTCGTAAAATAACTTCTGGCGCATTAATTTCTAGTAAATATTTAAGACGATTATTGCGATTAATAACTCTTCTGTAAAGATCATTCAAATCTGAAGAGGCATATCTGCCACCATCTAGTTGAACCATTGGTCGCAGAGCAGGAGGTAAGACAGGCAATATGGTAATAAACATCCATTCGGGTTTAACTTTGTTCTTAAGCATGTTTTTAAGCAAGGTACTTCTTCTCAATAGCTTCTTCCGTTCTGTTTCTGTTACATCTTTTGTTTTCTGTTCTAATTGAGAAATAAGCTTTTTAAAATCAAAATTAACGAATATTTCCATTAATGCCTCTGCTCCAGTTCCAGCTTCAAAAACTTCTCCATATCTAGAAGAAAGCTCTAAATAATCTAATTCCGAAAGAACACTTAAGGGCTTAATTATTGCTAATTCTTTTTTTGCCCTTTCTCTCGCTTTTTTTAATGCGCTCAAAAATTCTCTTTCTTCTTTCTTCGCTTTTGTCTTTTTTGTCTTACTGCTTATATCTGTCTTAGATTTAGAATTCCATGCTTTATATTTTTCCTTATATTCCCTCTCTATCTCTTTCCAAATTCTTTTTTTCCCAGGCTCATCTACCTTGGTAATGATATAAGAAGCAAAATAAGCAATTTTTTCTAGATGTTGCGAAGATAAATTTAAAATAGTTCCCATCATAGAGGGAACTCCGCGCAAAAACCAAATATGCGAAACTGGACAAGCAAGTTTAATATGTCCCATTCTTTCTCTCCTCACTGACGACTTAATTATGTCTACTCCACATCTATCGCAAACTAATCCTTTATAGCGAATTCCTCTATATTTACCGCAATAACATTGATAGTCCTTTTCTGGACCAAAAATACGTTCGCAAAAAAGACCATCTTTTTCTGCTCGTTGAGTACGATAATTAATAGTTTCTGGTTTTAGAACTTCGCCATGACTCCAAGATAAAATCTCTTCCGGTGAAGCTAATTTTATTTTGATGGCTTTTATGTCCTCTACTTTCATATTTTCTTTACTCGTTATAAATTACGAATTATGATTTTATCTCCACGCTTAACCCTAGGGCTTTTAGCTCATTAACTAATAATGAAAATGAAGCCGGGACATTGGGACTCTCAATTTTTTTGCCTTTCAAAATTGATTGATAAGCGGCTGACCTTCCTGCTACATCGTCTGATTTAATGGTCAACATTTCTTGTAGTGCATAAGCAGCTCCGTGACCTTCCATTGCCCAAACTTCCATTTCTCCGAATCTTTGACCTCCAAATTGAGCTCGCCCACCTAATGGCTGTTGAGTGATTAAAGAATAAGGACCGATAGAACGCATATGAAGCTTATCCTCAACCATGTGAATCAATCGCATCATATACATATAGCCTACGGTCACCTTTTGATCAAATGGTTTACCCGTTTTACCGTCATATAAAGTAATTTTTCCATCTTCTGGAAGATTACACTTCTTTAGCTCTTTTTTGATATCGTCTTCTATCGCTCCAGAGAAAGATGGTGTGACAGCTCTATATCCACTATTTTTAGCAGCCCAACCAAGATGCATTTCTAAAACCTGTCCGATATTCATCCTAGAAATTACTCCTAAAGGATTCAATACCATATCTATGGGGGTGCCATCTTTCATAAACGGCATTTCTTCTTTGGGAAGAACCTTAGATACTATGCCTTTGTTTCCATGTCTGCCTGCCATTTTATCTCCTATGGTAATTTTCCTTAATTGAGCCACTTCAACTTGGTATCTTTTAATTACGCCTGGTCGAAGTTTGTGTCCTGCTTCTCTAGAGAATTCTTTAACCCTCACTACTCTTCCTCTTTTGCCATGTTGCATTAAAAGAGAAGTATCTTTTACATTTTTTGCTTTTTCTCCAAAAATAGCCCAAAGAAGTCGTTCCTCCGCCGTAAGAGACGTCTCTCCTTTCGGGGAAATTTTGCCAACTAAAATATCATTGGGCCCAACTTCCGCTCCAACACGAATTACCCCATCAACATCTAAATCCTTAAGCTTTTCTTCTGAAACATTAGGGATGTCAGAAGTTGTCACTTCGGGTCCTAACTTTGTTTCTCTCACATCACAAGAAAAAATTTCAATATGAACGCTAGAGAGTAACTCCTCTTCTAGGACACGGCTAGAAAGAACAATTGCATCCTCATAATTATTTCCTCTCCAAGATAAAAACGTCGTCAAAATATTTTGCCCTAATGCTAGACATCCATTGTCTGATCCAGTCGGATCAGCTAAGGTTTCTCCTTTCTTAACATTTTGACCTTTTTTGACTATTGGTTTGTGATGAAAATAGGTGAATTGATTAGTTGAATCAAAATTCCTTAAAGTATAATTTTTTTCTTTTACTCTGCCTTTTTCGTTCTTAGTTTTTAATTCTACATGTTGAGCATCTACTTCTGTCACGACTCCCTCTTCGTCAGCTACAACCGCCCTACCGGAATCTTTAACGACTCGTTCTTCCACTCCAGTAGAAACCAGTGGCGCTTCTGCCCTTATCAGTGGTACAGATTGTCTCTGCATATTAGAGCCCATTAATGCCCTATTAGCATCATCGTTCTGCAGGAAAGGGATAAGAGATGTGGCAATAGAAATAAATTGCTCTGGAGAGACATCCGCAAAATCAAGCTTGCTTTTGTCAATCATTTTTGGATTACCCATAACCCTTGCCTCTACCTTGTTTTTTTGAATATTTCCCTTATCGTCAACCTCTATTCCAGCAGTAGCAATGTTATATTTTTCTTCTTCAAAAGCGTTCATGTATTGAACCTTGTCCGTAACCCTTCCTTTCTCTATTTTAAAATAAGGGGTTTCAATAAATCCATAAGGATTTATTCTGGCATAAGCCGATAAATGTCCTACAAGCCCTACATTAGGACCTTCTGGCGTTTGAATAGGGCAAATTCTTCCATAGTGAGATGGTTGGACATCTCTCACCTGTAATCCAGCTCTCTTACGAGTAAGTCCTCCTGGACCTCCAGCTGTAAGTCGCCTCTTGTGCTCTAACTCGGCTAAAATATTTTCATTATCCATAAATTGAGAAAGTTGAGAAGAAGCAAAAAATTGTTTATATATAGCTATAAACGGCCTAGGATTTAAAATCTTATTAGGCATTAAGTCTTCTGGCTCTAGGGTAGTCATTCTATCCTTGCTAATTCTTTCTACTCTAGCTAATCCCACTCTTAATCTATCCTTCAAAAGTTCAGAAATAGTTCTTACTCTTCTGTTGCCCAAATGATCAATCTCGTCCGGCTTGCTCCCTGGAGTGTTGTTGAGTCGGATAATTTCTCGCACAACCGCTACAACATCCTCTACTCTTAATACTCTATCCTCAATATTAATCTTTTCATCTATTTTTGTATTTTGAGTTTTATTTTTTTTCTTTGAGCTTAATTCAGGTAAGCGCTGCAATGTTTTCCATCTACCAACTTTTGATAAATCATATCTCTCAAAATTAAAGAACATGTTATCAATCAATTCTTTGGCTGTGTCGGGAGAGGCCAAGTCACCAGGTCTTAATCGTCTGTAAATTTCTACTAATGCTTCTGCCTGATTATTGGTTGAATCCCGTCTCAATGTTTCTTCGATATATTTAATCTCTCCTTTATCGATGTCTGAAAATTGCTGTTTGATTTTTTGATCGCTATCTATTCCAAAAGCGCGCAAAATAGTAGTTGCTGGCACTCTCCTTCTCCTGTCAATCTTTACTCCGATAAATCCAGAGGCGTCTGTCTCAAGTTCCAACCAACTCCCTCTACTGGGGATTATTCTAGCTCCGAAATATTCTTTTCCTTTAATTTTACGACAAGTAAAAAACGCTCCTGGCGAACGAATCAATTGAGAAATAACTACTCTTTCAACTCCATTGATAATAAAAGTTCCCCTTTCTGTCATTAATGGAAAATCACCAAAAAAGACCTCTTGGACTGTTTTTTCTTTTGTCTTGAGGTCCACTAATTGTACTGAAATCTTCAAAGGAGCCGAAAACGAATCTTCGTATTTTTTGGCTTCAAATTCGTTCTCATAGTGCGGTTTGCCAAGATTATAATCTAAAAACCAAAGCTCCAGCCACTTGCCCGTATAATCGCGCATCGGCGAAATTTCTTCAAAAAGTTCTTTAAGATCTCTTTGCCAAAATTCTTTCCAGCTTGCCTTTTGAACATCTAAAAGATATGGCAA
>CAYRCT010000007.1:0-25798 GCA_964422845.1 uncultured Candidatus Saccharibacteria bacterium
AGGGTAATGAAATTAGAAATTAAGATAGCTTAACTTTATTTTTAAATTTATTTAGTATTCAAAAATGTCCAAGGTTAAACCTCGGACATTTTTTCTTCTTTCCATCGGTCGCTCTGGCGAGACAAAGTTGTAAATATAAGGCCTATTGGATGTAAAAATAAAACGCCCCGCCGACTCTCCTCCTCAAGAGTCATGCGGGGCCACTGACCAACGAAATTCATTCTAGAGGCGTTGCCCCTTCGTTTCTCCGTCGACGGGTTAACATTACCGTCACGACATCCTCGAGAGGATCTAGAGAGTTGAGGAGACAGGACTTCCCACTGAGTGAGGCAGTGACACTCTCGTCGATCGACATTGGGACAACCAGCAAGAAGTAATCTCGGCTAGTCTGCCCGTTTAAGGCTCTAAGTTCCTCCTCTAGCTCGGTTATTTTCTTTGCAATTCTTTGGTTTACGCACTTCGACATCTGGCACCTCCTTTCTTGCTTAGAATAAAATCGTTTTACGAACTTAAGTTTAATCATTGTTTGACAAAAGTCAAACAAAAACCGCTTTCTGCGACGGTCTTAGTGCCTCTCGATCGGCCTATTTTGCTACCAAGCCCGCAATTTTTTTAGTTAATTCGTCTTTTCCTTCGTTTGTTTTGGCCGAATATCCAAAAACGAATATATCTCGCGCTTCTTTCTGAATTGATGAAAGCTGTTCTCCCACGGCGCCTTTAGCTAATTTATCAATTTTGTTTGCAACAATGACAATTTGATGTTTGTTTGCTTCGAGAATTTTTATCATATCCCGGTCGAGGGCAGTTAAACCGACATTAACGTCAATAATTAAAAAAACTGCTTTGGGTCTCGCATTGGAAAATTCCACATACCAAAAAATCCTTTTAATCATTTTGTTGCGCTCCGATATCGAACGCTTTGCATATCCATATCCAGGAAAATCCGCAAAATAGAAAGAATCATTGATGCGGAAAAAATTCGCTTGAACTGTTTTCCCCGGCACCTTGCTTGTTTTTACAAGCTTTTTTTTGCTGACTAAAGAGTTAATCACGCTTGATTTCCCCGCATTGGAACGACCGAAAAAAGCGATGTGCGGCAAATTGTCTTTCAAGCTGTAATCGTCCCCGATAACGCCTTTAATAAATTCTGCTTTTGATATTTCCATAATTATATTTAATTATATCAAAAAACCGCCTCTTTGGCGATTCTTCTCTATTATAGTATATGCTATAGTAATAAAATAATTTTCTATCTTCTGAGTTTTAATTGATAAAGGTTAATGCCTTTCCTCGACAAATTCCCCGACCAGTTCTTCCTATCCTGTGAATATAGTCGTCATAATTCTCTGGTAATTCATAATTTATAACATGAGTAATATTATCAACATGTAATCCTCTGGCAGCTACATCTGTCGCAATCAATGCTTGTACATCATTCTTTTTAAATTTTAATAAAGCTCTTGATCTTTGATTTTGGCTTTTATTGCCATGGATAGATTCCACTCTTAATCCTCTTTTTGATAATGTACGGGACAAATTCTCTACTCCATGACGAGTTCTTCCGAAAACAAGAACTTTTGTAAATTCTTCTCTTTTTAGCAAATCATATAAGACATCTACTCTTTTTTTATCACGAATCTTAACAACATCTTGTTCTATGTTTTTGGGAGTTATGGCTCGTCTTACAGAAATAGTAATTGGATGTCTTAAAAAATCGTTAATAAGCGCCTCAATCTTTTTAGACATTGTAGCGGCAAAACAAAGAGTTTGTTTTTCTTTAGGCATATAGCTCATTATGAATTTAATGTCTTTTATAAAGCCCATATCAAGCATTCTATCT
This sequence comes from uncultured Candidatus Saccharibacteria bacterium, assembly GCA_964422845.1. Lineage (GTDB taxonomy): Bacteria > Patescibacteriota > Minisyncoccia > Minisyncoccales > PEYH01 > JAYENY01. The sequence continues at coordinate 1,841 of CAYRCT010000007.1, forward strand.
GCTTCATCAAGAACAATCGTACTAACCTGATTTAATATAAGGGCTTTTCTCTTTAACAAATCCATCAGTCTTCCTGGGGTGCCAATAACAAAATGGTTTTTTTGTCTTAGCCTTCTTATTTGACTATTCATATTTTCACCACCAATACATATAGCGGAATATATGCTCATTCCAGTGGCAATTCTTTTTAACTCTTGGTCAATTTGAACGGCCAATTCTCTTGTGGGAGTTACTATAAGAATTCTTTTGTGGTCATTTCGTAAAACATTCTCAACAAGAGGGATAAGAAAGGCTGCGGTTTTACCGGTTCCGGTATTGGCTAGCCCCACGACATCTTTATTTAAAAGAATCGAATCAATAACTTTATCTTGTATTGGGGTTGGTTCTATATATCCCTTCCTCTTTATAGAGTTCAATAAAGAAGAACTTAATGAAAAATCTATAAATTGATTGTTGGGAGTAAACACTTCTTCCTTAATATTAGAATTGTCTGCCTTATTTATAAAAGAAGAAATATCAAGTTCTGGTCCTTTTTTTCCTCCATGTCTATAAGAACCACCATTCTTAGACGAATGATTAAATTTCTTTTTTGATATGGGCTTACTGCGTTTATATCTTCTTTGATTATTCATATTATTATTTTATTCTTCTTGCTCTTGTGCGATCTATTTCTCTAAGATGCGCTTTTCTTAATCTTACGCTTTTATATATTTCTAATTTTCATATATATAATCTAATAAAAAAAATCTCCTCGACAGTATTAAGGAGATCGCAACAACTCCATGAATTAGAGACTGTTAATAACAGACTCAATCGAATAGTTATAGAATATCATAACAAATCTCAAATGTCAATAGGCATTTTAATATGCTCCGAGGGACGGACTTCATTAGAACCCTTTAATGTGGAAATAAAACTTCAGCAAAACACCAAAGCAACATAAGGAATCCCATTGCAGTAGATGAAAATATAAGAACAGAACGATCTTTTTTTCTTATAATACCAATAATGCCGGTAAAAAAAGCTACGATTCCGCAAACCAACCCAGCCAACATCGGCAAAGATACTCCGGGCCTGACCATAATATCATGTGGTATTGTTTTTCCAGCTGGAATAGATTTATAAAAATCTACAAATGACATACCGATATAAAAAAATACCGGTATCACAATAATCAATATAACCGACCATTTCCCTAAAAAAGTTTCTGGCAGAAATTTAATTTTCTTCATAAATTTTAGATTTGTTTTTCTTTTTTCTTTTTTCCCAAATAATTGAAAATATAGTCAATATTATAAAAATCAATGCTGTGCCAATATAAGCAAGAAAATTTGTTTCTGGCTCTGGGAAAGAGAATAGAACTGCAACCCCGATGAAGATAATCAAGGGGGTTAAATAATTAAATTTCATAATATATAATAAGATTTATACTAAGTATATCAAAAAATCGCTTAAAAAGCGATTCTTTGTTGTTGAAAAGCAACTCCGAGAGACGGACTTTGTTAGACCTGTTTAGTGATGAATTATTAAAAAATGGGACGATTTTCGAACTTTTTTAAAACTAAAAATAGCTATTTAAGATTTTAACGCTACCTAAACTCTTTACAAATATAGATATGTATGATATAATATAAATATCAAACTCCCGAAAGAGGTGAGCTATGAAATGGGACATCATTGATGGACCATCGAAAGGAGGGCTGTATCAGTCGATGCTCAGTAGACACACGATTCGTTTCAGAATCAAGCTCTATGATGGGCTTGAGTTCTGGAAAAATATTAGAATCCAAACTATCGGCTCAGCAGACGCTCAAGGAAATCGAGAAATCAAGGGATTTATGGCAGAACTCATTCTTCCTGGTCCGGGTCGTTCTGTGGGAAAAGGATATACCATCACTCCAATAAATGGCAGATACAATCCCTCGACTCACTCTGGAACCATGCTCATCCACAAAGACAGAGCACGGGAGATTGAATAGACGAAGGTCTTATCGTTTAACCGGTATGACCTTCCTTTTTTATTATAAAACTTTTTACGTGAAGACTTTGTGTCAGCTCCCCGTAGCGGACGCATTCGGAACTCTTAACTGGGTTAAAATCAAAAGTGACACTGAAGTTTCTAAAATTTTTGAAGGGTTCCCAAATTTAGTACTTCAGAAATAGCCAAGCATATTTGTTTGTAGTAAAATTAATATATTAAAATTAATTAAAATTATTCTATGAATAATCCAGTAAATTGGTTTGAACTTCCTGTCTTAGATTTGGAAAGAGCAAAAGGTTTTTATGAGAGAGTGTTTGGTTTCGAAATGAAGACTCATCAAAGCAATGCAGAATATGAAATGGTTTGGTTTCCTTCAAATAAAAATGGGACTGGAATTACAGGGGCTTTAGTGAAAGGAATTGGTTACAATCCTAGTTTAGAAGGTACTATTGTTTATATAATCACTGATAAAATAGATAAAATAATTAGCAATATCCAATCTGAAGGTGGAAAAATCCACGTACCCAAAAAAGATATTGGAGAATATGGAATGATTGCTATTTTTGAAGATAGTGAAGGAAATCGTGTTGGACTGCATCAAATGAAATAGTTTTAAGTTCTAAGCCCTCTCTGAGTATTAAAAATAACCATTGTAAAATATGGTTAGAGATTTTGCCCGGACTACGCGACGACTTTAGAACTCTTAATTGGGTAAAAATAGAGAAAAATATAAAAGAATACAGCTATACACAAAATGAAAAAGGACAATTTTCGAACTTTTATTTATGATATGTCTTTGAATAATGCTTTCTAGTATATTCATCTTCCTCATATCTAGCATTTAATTCCATGGGCATTTTATCGTATCCAAAAATTATAAACTCCTTGAAGTACTGAAAATAGAATCTAAACAATCCCATTTTTTGATATTGCTTCCAATGAACAATCTCATGATTCAATATCTTTTTATTATTTTTATGATCTTTCATTATAAACATTCCAAAAGGAGGAATAGTCATTGCCCGATAAGGTGGCACGGTCCACAGAACATAATATATTCTAGGCTTATTCATAAGATTATCCTACCAAAAAACCGCTGTGTTGGCGATTTTTCATTTGAACAAAGTTATTCTCTTCTCTCAACTACGATTGTACAGTTACTCACTACAGCTGCAACAGCGCCAATAGCCGCCAAGGCAGGCAAAAGCAAAGTACCAACCACGCCAATAGTAAGAGGAACCTCAATCAATGATTTTCCTTCTTCGTTTTTGATAATAATTCTCCTGATATTCCCTTTCTTAACCAGCTCTTTTACTTTTTTAACAACCTCTTCTCCAGAGACCTTAAACTCTTCTTTTTTAATGTTTTCTTTCATATTTTTGTTTCAATGATTATTTATTTATTTTACCAAAAAACCGCCTTCTTGGCGATTTTTTTATCTTTACCTATGATTGCTTAGTTTTTAAAATTTTTCAACTTCGTTTAAAAGTTTTTTGCCGAAATCTTCTGCCTTCTTTAAATCTTCTCCATTCGGTTTTCCTTTATTAAAAGTTTTAGAACCAATATCGCCAAAAATACTACTTACATCCCTACAAGAAAATCCGCTGAGAAATTTAATTCCTTTGACTTCCAACTTTTCTTTTATAATCCTAAGAGTTCTTTTATCTCCGAATACGTGCATAGTACAGAATCCGGCTCCCTTTTTGCCTGGCAAATCAGGAAGTTCTTTCAGAAACTTTTTTATTGGCTTTGCCGGAGCGAAAGCATTAACTGGAGTTCCTATACATATTAAATCATAACTAGAAATATTTTCTATTTCTTCAATCTTTTTTAAATCTGCTTCCAAACCTATAGCAATCGCTCTTGCAATCTTTTCAGTATTTCCGCTTTTTGAATAATAAACAACTAAAGATTTCATATTTCTATTCTACCAAAAAATCGCCTTCTTGGCGATTAGTCGTGGAGACTTGGCCCTGAACATGGTTTGATTTCCTGTCGGGGTATGGCGATTTTTTTCTCGAACCTTTCAAAATATGAGGCCTTTCGGTCTCCCAAAAGGATTACTAGCCTGCTCTGGGGGTAGAATTCGAACCTCGAACTTTTTATTCAATTCCTGCTGCAATTAAAGTGATTTTGACTTCGTCGGGTTTGAGTTTGTTGTCTTGGATTGCTCCGAAAATGACACGAGTTGCAGAAGAATTTTTTGTAATAATCTTAGCTGCTTTTTGAATCTCAACTAATGATAAATTTTTACCACCAGTAATATTGAATAAAATTCTTTGAGCTCCCTTAATGCCAAAATCCAAAAAGGGAGAATTAATAGCCATATTAGCTGCTTTTTCAATTTTATTCTCTCCTTCGGCAGATCCTACGCCAAAAAGAGCAAAACCAGAATCACTCATTATTGCCTTAACATCAGCGAAATCAACATTGATAATCCCGGGTCTAACAATTAAATCAGAAATTCCCTGAACTGCCTGTCTTAAAATTTCATCGCAAAGCCAAAAGGCAGAAGCGCAAGTTGTTTGTTCGTCTATTTCTTTAAGTAACTTATCGTTAGGAATAACGAAAAGAGTATCAACTCTTTCTTTCAATCTTTTCTGACATGCTTTAGCAATATTTTTCCTCTGGATTCCTTCAAAAGAAAAAGGCAGAGTCACTGCTCCGATAGTTAAGACTCCGAGATCTTTGGCAATTTCTGCTACTACTGGCGCAGCTCCGCTTCCAGTTCCTCCGCCAAGTCCACAAACTACAAAAGCAATGTCGGTATTTTTTAAAGAGTCTTCTATTAGAGAGCGACTTTCTTCTGCCGCCCCTTGTCCTATATTTGGATTCATTCCTGCTCCTAGTCCTTTGGTTAAATTTTTACCGATTTGAATCTTTTTATCTGCTTTAGTCTTCTTCAAATCTTGAATATCGCAATTAAGGGCGATTAACTCCACGCCTTGAATCTTGCATTTTGCCATTCTAGAAACAGCGTTTCCTCCTGAACCGCCTACACCTAGAACTTTTATTTTTGCTGATTTGCTCATTTGATTAGTCCCGTTCATTTCCTCTTTTCTTTCCCGCCCCAGTCCTCCCTCCTGGACGAAAAAAGGAGAGAAGGCGAGGGAGAGTAGGTGTCAAAAGGGACGAAGATAATTATTTTTTATGGAATAAATCTTTTAAAAAAAATTTTAATTCTAGAAACAAATCCATTCATTCTTGGCTCCCCTATCTCCTGCTGTCCAATTCCTGTCGTTACCAATCCACAGACCGTACTATAGCTAGGATCTTCCTCTAATCCAATAAACTCCCTTACAACTCCTTTTTTGACCGGAAGCTTTAATTGTTTTTTAACAAAATCAACAATTCCAGGCAATTTAGAGCCCCCGCCAGTCAATATTACTCCAGCTGGCAACGCTTCCTGACGATTAATTTTTTTTAGTTCTTTAGCAACTAAGTCAAAAATTTCGGCGACCCTAGCTCTGCCCGCTTTAACCATTCTTTTGCTATCAAAAATAAACGTTTCCCCTTTCTCTGTGATAATTTTTTCTTTTTTGTTTCTGTTTTGAAAAATATATGAACCAAATTTTTTCTTAATTTCTTCAGCTAAATTGATCTCTACCTGCAATGCAATAGCAATATCTCTAGTAATATGCGCTGAACCAACTGGCAAAACAGCGAGATGAATTAAGTTTTTATCTTCATAAACAGCTATTCCCGTTGTTTCTGATCCTATATCTACAACTATTACACCCAATTCTTTTTGCTGAGAAGTTAATAATGCTTCAGCTGCCGCCAAAGGAGAAGGGACAACTTCTGTTATTCCAATATCTGTACTTAATACCGTGTCTACCATTTTTTTTAAATAAGGAGAAAAAACACATACTGCCAAGACATTGGTTTCTAGTTTTATACCCTTCATGCCAACAGCATCTTTCAATCCGGCATCATTGTCAACTATAAATTCCTGCGGGAAAATGCGCAAAACTTCTTGATTGGGATTAAGATTAACAGGTTTTGCTTCTCTAATTACTCTATCGCGGTCATCGGGAGAAACCTTTTGATCAGCCCTAGAGATTGCTACTGCGCCATGTCCGGGTTCAGATATAATATGAGACCCTCCAATGTTAATAAAAACATCCTTAAGATGATGAGGTTTAATTTCACTTTTTAATTTGGTAAATGCTTGATTAAGTTTTTCGGCAACAACCTCTGCGTCTATTATTATCCCACGACTTACTCCTTCAGAAACAATACTTACACAAGAAAGAACGGCTATTTGCTGACGACCTCTTTTGGGTTGAACAACAATGCCCTTTATGAAACCAGAGCCAATATCAATTGCGCCAATAATATTATTATTCCGAGCCATATTTTTTGAAAAATGAAGTTAAGTATTTTTTTTGTTTTTTCTCCATAATCCTTAAATCCTTTTTGGTCTTATGATCGTAACCCAAAAGATGTAAAAATCCATGAACCAATAATTGCTCTAAACCAGTATGGCTTCCTTCAATAATTTGAGAGGGACAAATGACTATCTCTCCTAATTGCTTTATCTTGGGATAAGGAAATATAGATTTAGAATCCTCTCCAAATGATAAAACATCTGTTGGTTTATCTTTTTTTCTATAAATCCTATTCAATTTTTGGATTTCATTCTCCCCAACCATAGCTACAGATACTATGACTTCTCTTTTCACGCCTTCTTGAATTAAAATATATTCCCCGAGGCGCTTCAATAATTTTTCATCTATCGGAGTATCAGTTAAATTATTGATCTCAATCATTTATGCATCTGGAGATAATAATTTCTTAACTATACTGCTCGCCATATCTCCGCTTATCTGTCCTTGGGTTTTCGACATTAAAATTCCCATTACCTTTCCCATGTCTTTTAATGATTGAGCCCCTATTTTTTCAATAACCTCTTGTGCTATTTTTTGAACTTCATCTTCTTTAAGTTGTTCTGGTAAATATTCTTTTAAAATTTCTACTTCTGCTTGCTCTTTCTTTGCCAAATCATCTCTATTTCCCTTTTCGAATTGCAAAACGGCCTCTTTGCCCTTTTTAACTAAATAAAAAAACAACTGAATTAATTCTTGTTCGGTTAATTCGCTTTCTTGATTAATCTTACTCTCTTCTATCTTACCATTTAAAAGAATTCTTTTCTCTTTTTCTTTTTTAATAATCGCATCCCAAGCCAGCCGTAAAATTGAAAGCCGGCTCTTTTCTTGGTTTTTAAGAGCTTTTTGCAGGTCTTGTTGAATCTTTTGTCGTAAATTCATTGAACCTTTGTGTATTTTTAATATAAACGTTTAGCGAGTTTTGCCCAATTTTTCTAAGAGTTCGTACTTTTTCTTGAGTTCTTCCTTTCTCAGGGCAGCCTTCTTCTTAAGTTCGTTGCTTAAAGGCTTTTTAGCATATCGATTTTTTTTCGCCCTATAAACAAGTCCACTTTTTCTCAAACTCCTAGTAAACCGACCAACTAACTGACGGCTATTCTCTCTTTCTTTTTTTTCAACTTTAAGTCCTGACATAAAAATTAATTATTTATTATTAATTATTTGTTATAATTTCTTTTTTATTTCTTTAATAGCTTTTTCTATCTTTACTAATATTTGTTTACCGCTTTTCATATTTCTGATAATCAGCATGTTGTTATTGGCTTCTTCCTCTCCAATAATTAAAGTATATTTCACTTGCAATTTATTAGCTATTTTAAGCTGGGCAGTAAGAGAGTCTTTATCAAGAGATACGGCTATTGGAATATTCGCCTTTCTAAAATCGTTTACTAATTCTAATGCCCTACTTTTAGCAATGTCTCCTATCTGAGCCAAAAAAATAACTGGCTCGCTTTTGCTAAAAATTTTTATTTCTTTTTCTTTCATTGCCGCTATAATTCTTTCCACTCCTCCAGCTCCTCCACAAGCAGGAATATCTTTCCTGGAAAAAACTTTTATTAAATCATCATACCTTCCTCCACCTATTAAGCTTGATTTTTTTCCACTTATCTTGTTCTCTGTTACTATTTCAAAAACTGTTTTGGTGTAATAATCTAATCCTCTGGCTAAATAGGGATTTAGGTTGTACGGCAATGCTAGTTCATCTAAAAATTCTAAAACTTTTTTAAAATGATTATGACATTCTTTACAAAGATGATCAATAATTTGAGGCGCTCCAGAGACAATCTGCTGACAACGTTCTTGTTTACAGTCTAAGACCCGCAAGGGATTCTTCTGAAATCGTCTTTGGCAATCAGGACAAAGAAAATTCTCGTTTTTCTTAAAATATTTTACTAAAAGCTTTTTATAATCAGAACGACAATTTTTGTCTCCTATGCTATTAATTTCTATAACCATATCTTTTATCCCCAATGTTTGAAGTATGTTATAAAAAATATAAATTAGTTCAATATCGGTAGCTGCCTTATTAGAACCAAAAATTTCTAAATTAAGCTGATGAAACTGACGAAATCGTCCAGCTTGAGGTCTTTCGTGACGAAATACTGGACCATAAGAAAAAAGTTTTACCGGCTGGGGTAAGCTAATCATTCCGTGCTCTATATATCCTCTAGCCAAAGAAGGCGTAAATTCTGGTCTCAAAGTAAGATGATCTCCACCTTTCGTGCGCAAAGAATACATTTGTTTTTCGACAATATCTGTATCACCACCAGTGCCTTTTTCAAAGAGCTCAGAATATTCTAATATTGGCGGAGAAAACTCTCCGAAGCCAAAAGCCGAAGAGAAATCTGAAGTTACATTATAAATTTTCTTAAAAAATGGCTGATCTTCGGGTAAAATATCTGACATCCCTAATGGACATTGGACTTTTGACTTACTTTTTTTAGCTGCCATAATTTAATAAAATTTTAGTGATTTGCCAAAATAGTCAATGGCCATAAGCGAAAAGATTCTTTGCCAATAAGCAAATCTTCTTCTAATGCTCCGAAAGATCTCGAGTCCAGAGAAACCCCTCTATTGTCTCCCATAACAAAATATTGACCTTGTTCTAAAAACATTTCTCTATTGCCAGGGGTTTTAACATTTTCGCTTAAATAGGCCGCTTCATTTAAAATGAAAAAATCGTCACCAGCGTTTTGTTTAATTGAAACTTTACCTTCAGATACTCTTATTGTCTCCCCTGGTAAGCCAATAACTCTTTTAATAAATCTTTGAGAATTATTGTTTGGATTATAAAATACTATTACATCTCCTCTGTGTGGCTGTCTAAATCTATAAGATATTTCGTCAACAATTAAATAATCAAAATCGTGGAAATTGGGCTCCATGCTTGCTCCCCGAACAAAAAAGGGCTGAAAAACAAAAGCCCTAATAGGCACAACTATTATAAGAGCAATAATTGCTATCTTTGTTATTTCCCAAATAAAAAGGAGAAATTTTTTCATGCGTAGTTAAATTATGATTAATCTATTTATATTAAACTAAAAATAGCGTTTTGACAAACGAAAAAAAGACGGGGGTAGGCAAGCCGACCCCCAGTCACTAATAGCCGGTTTTAGCGCTAGTAAACTACCACTTTCGACATATCAATGTCGGAGCCTATCGGTCCAGCGTCGTTGATAGAATGATCGTGATGTGATCGATCTGTCTTTATCAAATGCAAATCTCCTGATTCGAGCGCCTTTGAAACCTCGCTCAACTTGAGCTCGCGCTCGATTGCTGCTGTGTTCCTAAACACGAGCAGATCAATTACTTCTTTGGTAGACATTTTCCCCCTTTCTTTGATTGAAAAACCAACATTTTTGAAAGAGCTATGTCATATCTCTCCCCCAAGAGATATGAAGAATTTAGCTCTTTTTATTATATACTCTTTTTTTCAAAAGTCAATAAGTTTTGCAAAATTTTGGAATTAAAGTATTATGATAGAAATACTAAAATGTAACAAAAAGATGATTCTAATTGTCGGTTTGGGAAATCCTGGCTTAAAATTCAAAAACACACGCCATAATTTTGGTTTTGAAATTGTTAATTTTATAAAGAAACAAAGTGATTTTTCTGTTTGGCAAAATAAAAAGAAACTGAAAGCAAAAGTTTCCCAAGGAGAAATTGATAATCAAAAAATTATTTTAGCCAAGCCCCAGACATTTATGAATTCGTCTGGCCAAGCAGTGAAATATTTAGTAAAATTTTATAAAATTTCTTTAAAAAATCTCTGGATCATTCATGACGATCTTGATTTAGAATTGGGAAAAATAAAAATCAAAAAAGATTCCCGTTCAGCCGGGCATAAAGGGATCCAATCAATAATTGATGAACTGGGCACAAAAGATTTCAATCGTTTAAAAATAGGCATTGGTCCAAAGCCAATCAAAATAGACAGCAAAAAATTTGTTCTCCAAAAATTTAGCAAAAACGAAAAAGAAATTTTAAGCGAGAAGAAAGAGAAGGCCTTTATTGCTCTATTATCACAACTCAATGGAAAAGATACAAACAATAGATATAAATAGCTCGCAATATCCCAAGTCACTAAAAAAGATTATTGACCCACCACGGGTTTTGTATTATAGAGGAGATTTAGATATCAAAGATAAACCCGTCTTCGCAGTTGTGGGAACCCGACGCTGTTCAAATTACGGCAGACAAGCAACAATGGAAATTGTTTCTGAATTATCTAGAATCGGTTTTATTATAGTTAGTGGAATGGCTCATGGCATTGATACAGTCGCCCATCAAACAGCATTAGAAAATAACACAAAAACAATTGCTGTTTTAGGTACTGGCATTGATAGAAAAAGTATTTATCCTCGCGAAAATATTGAATTAGCAGAAAAAATCATAGGAAAAGGGGGAGCAGTAATCTCTGAATTTCCACCCGGAACACCAGGGCATAAAAGTAATTTTCCTCAAAGAAATCGTATTATTTCTGCTTTATCTTTAGGAATATTGGTGATAGAAGCAAAACAGCGCTCCGGCGCCCTAATCACGGCAAATTATGCTTTTCAACAAAAAAAGAAGGTCTTTGCTCTACCCGGTTCAATTTATTGTCCGAATTCCCGTGGCTGCCATTATCTAATTAAAAAAGGAGCTAAACTTGCAGAGAATGCGAACGATATTCTGCAAGGACTTCAATTAGATTTGACAATTTCTAAAAAAGAGATTATCTCTGACAATAAAGAAGAAAAACTTATTATAGAAACTCTTTACAATAAAAAGGTAATGAGCATTGATGAAATTATTGAAAAAACCGAATTAAACCCGGCAAAAGTAAATTCTACTTTAACTGGATTAGAGATGAAAAAAATAATAAAAAATTTAGGTGGCAATATTTTTACCATTAAACATTAAAATTTCTCCGCTACGCACAGAAATAAAACTATGGAATTAATAATAGTGGAAAGTCCTACAAAATCTAAAACACTGTCCAAATTTTTAGACAAAAAATATCAAATTGCTGCGAGCTTTGGACACATTAGGGATTTACCAAAATCAAAACTTGGTATAGATATTGAAAATAACTTTAAGCCACAATATGTTATTCCAACTAAAGCTCGCAAAACAGTAAATTCTCTTAAAAAGCTTGCCAAAGAAGCAGAAAAGGTTATCTTGGCCGTTGACGAAGATCGGGAGGGAGAGGCTATCGCTTATCATCTAAAAGAGGTGTTGAGCTTAACAGATTACGAAAGAATTGTTTTCCATGAAATAACTGAAAGGGCGATAAAACAGGCATTAAAAAATCCACGAAAGATTGATGCAGATTTAGTAAATTCTCAAGTTGCCAGAAGGGTTTTAGACAGGATTGTCGGGTATAAGCTATCGCCTTTTCTTTGGAAAAAAGTTACTCGCGGGCTTTCTGCTGGCAGAGTTCAATCAATAGTAGTCCGCCTGATCGTTGAAAGAGAAAGAGAAATTGAAAAATTTATTCCTCAAGAATATTGGAGTATTATTGCTCTATTAGACAAAAAAGATAAGAAAGGAAATGAATTTGAAGCGTTTTTAGTTGAAAAAGATAACAAAAAAATTCTTAAATTAGGAATCAAGGATAAAAAAGAAACAGAAAATATTCTTAAGGATTTAAAGGGGGCGGAATTCCAGATTAAGGATATTCAAAAAAAAGAGGTTAAAAGGAATCCATTGCCTCCGTTTAAAACCAGTACCCTTCAACAAACTGCTGGACAACAACTTCATCTCTCGTCCCAAAAAACAATGTTTTTGGCTCAGAGATTATACGAGAAAGGTCTGATAAGCTATCACAGAACAGATTCTCTCAATCTTTCCCAAGAGGCATTATCTTCGGCACAAAATTTTATTATTAAAAATTTCGGCAAAAATTATTGGCCAGGATTCTCAAAAAAATACAAGACAAAAAGTAAGGGAGCTCAAGAAGCCCACGAAGCTATTAGGCCAACTGATATTGAAAAAACGCCTGAAAATATAAAACTAGAGAGTCAGCAACTTAAGCTCTATAGATTAATCTGGCAGAGATTTCTCGCCAGTCAAATGAATCAGGCCATTTTTGACTCCATTAATATAAAAATTCAAGCAAGTAACTATATTTTTCAATCCAATGGACAGGTATTAAAATTTGATGGATTTCTTAAGATTTATCCAATCAAGTTTAAAGAAGCTATTCTTCCAGAATTAAAAGAAAAAGAAATATTAGAATTGATGAAACTCACACCTTTACAACATTTCACTAAACCCCCAGCGCGATACAGCGAACCAACTTTAATTAAAGTCTTGGAAGAGAACGGTATCGGCAGGCCATCTACCTATGCTCCCACTATTTTCACTGTCCAAAGAAGAAATTATGCTCAAAAAAATGACCAAAGAAAGTTTGTCCCAACAGAAATAGGAATTGTGGTCAACGATATTTTAGTTGAACACTTTCCTGTAATAGTTAACATTAAATTCACGGCTAATATGGAAAATAATTTAGACAAAATTGCTCAAGGCAAAGAAGAATGGTCAAAAGTAGTAAAAGATTTTTATGGACCATTTGAGAAAAATCTTAAACAAAAAGAAGGAGAACTTTCCAAACAAGAAATTGCTGAAGAAAAAACTGATAAAATTTGTCCAAAATGCGGTTCGCCTTTAATTATAAAGCTCGGCAGATTTGGAAAATTTTACGCCTGCACTGGATTTCCAAAATGTAAATATACAGAATCACTTAAAGACAATAAATTGAATATGAAATGTCCGAAATGCAAAGAAGGAGAAATTACTGAAAAAAGAACAAGAAAGGGGAAAATATTTTATGGCTGTAACACATATCCTAAATGTGACTTTGCTGTTTGGGATAAACCAACCGGAGAATTCTGCCCTGAATGCAAATGGCCTTTGATAAAAACAAAACGAGGCCAAACCAAATGCTCAAATCCGGATTGTAAAACAAACTAAAATATTTACAAAGAGACATCTTTCTTGTTAGTATAAAAATATCGCCGAGGTGGCGGAATTGGTTTACGCGTGCGATTCAAAATCGCATGGACATTGTCCATGAGGGTTCGAGTCCCTCCCTCGGCACATTTAATAAATGAAAATAAAAAAGGAAGATTTTCCTCAATATTTTTATTCTTATTAATAATCAATAATTGATTATTTTTTGTTCTTTTTTCTGTTTATAACCTCCTCTGCCAACTGGCGAAAGGCGCGGGCGGCACGCGAGTTAGGAGCAGATTTTAGAATCGGCTCTTTTAATTCTGCGGATTGCGCTAAGATTGCTGCTCTTGGAATAATGGTATTAAAAACAGAACCAGGAAACTCTTTCTTTGTTCTTTTGGCAACAGATCTAGAAAGTAAACTTCTCCAGCCATACATTGTCAAAAGAGCATTCGTTTCTTTGTCTTTTAAATTTCTAAAAGATTTAATAAATTTAGCAAGTTTATTGGCGGCTCTTAGGGCCAAATACTCGCATTGAATAGGAATAATAATCTCGTCAGCAGCAATAAGGGCATTGGCAATCAAGGCGTTAAAATCAGAGGGAGTATCTATGATAATAAAATCATAATCCTCTTGAACTCGCTCCAATGCCTCTTTCAACCGTTTTTCCGTCTTGCGAGCCCTCTTTAATTCAGAAACAATCTCTTCTAATCTCGAAAAAGAAGGCATAATGTCGTAACCAAAATAAGCAGTGCTTTTAATGGCCACGCGAGGTTTAATTTTCTTTAATAAAACATCGCCAATAAAATTTGGCGACGACTTAATTCCTAAACAAAAAGTAGCGTCTCCTTGGGGACTCAAATCAACGAGCAAAACCCGTTTGCCCAAGGCAGACAAGAACATAGAGAGGTTGATGCAGACGTTAGTTTTGCCCACGCCTCCCTTTAGGTTGGCTATAGCAATAACTCGTGCCATTTTTTTATCATACAACAATTCTAAAATTTTACAAATCGATTTTGTCTAGTGCGGACTCATCACTAGACCGAGACAATTACAAAACAAAGAATCGTCCCTGAGAATGCGTAGATGGCAGATCCATAAGATACACAAGACTGCCCCCGCTTTCCAATGAGAAAGCGGGGGCAGGGAGATTCTAGAGATTTTTAATTAAATAAATAGGGCAAAATTATTTTTTAACGAAAACTGTTTGAGTTGGATAAGCCATTTGAATCCCTTCTTTTTCAAACGCTTCTTTAATCGCTAAATTGATTTGCTCTCTTGCCTTTACAAAAACATCAAAGTCGGTTGAGTTTAAAAAATAAACTATCTCAAAAATCAAACTAAAATCAGCAAATTCTTTAAAATAAATCTTGTCCATTTCTACTAAATCAATTTTATCTCCAATCTTCTTGATTATATTAGAAATATTTTTTAGCTTCTTTATCGGCGTTTCATATGCAACTCCTAGATTGAAAACGACTCTTCTCTTCTCCATTCTTTTGAAATTATGAACCCTTGCTTCAGTCAACTCTCTATTGGATACTATCAGTTCCTCTCCTTGTAAAGATTCAAGTCGAGTGGATTTTATGCCAATGCTTTTTACTGTCCCCCCCTCCTCTCCAATAACGATAAAATCACCAACTTGGAACGGTCTATCAAAATGAATAGAAAAAGAGGCAAAAATATCTACTAAAATATTTTGTAATGCGAAAGCTATTGCAATGCCGCCAATACCCAGTCCGGCTGCTAGAGTAGAAATATTATATCCTAAATTCTGGAGAACCAAAATTATTGCTATTATCCATAAAATTCCTTTTAATATCCGACGAAAAAACTTAGCGGACGAAGCATCTATCTCTAGAGCATCTTCTTTGTCCGCGACAAGTTTATGGGTCCAATAATCAATCAAGACTTGAATTATTTTCACAATATAATAAATTGTTAGAATAAAAATTATTATTGGCAAATACTTAGAGAAAACTTGAGGTACACTGATAAAACGCAAGGCGATATAAAAAGACCAAAAGGCGTAAAAGGGCCAGCCAAGAGCACTGATCATAGCCATTAAAAGATCGTCAATCTCTACAGCTGTTTTCTTAGCCATCTTTTTTAATTTATGAACTATGATCTTCTGAAAAATTATAAGAATAAAAATACTTAACAAAAAAACGCCCAAAGCGACTATGTACTGAAAAAACGTGTTATATCCTAACTTATAATTCAATATCTCAAACTTGGGATCAATTAATTCTATAAAATTAAAATTCATGGTAAAATAATTTAATTAGTTAATATATTTTAACATAATAAATATGAAAAAAGAAAGCAAAAGAAAGGAAGCTATAAGAAAAGCTCAAAAAACAAAAGCTGCTGTTCAAGAAAAAAGCATCGCCCTTATTATGGGTGGCTTTGGCTTAGTCGCAGCGCTCGCATGGAATGAAGCAATAAAAAGTTTATTTGAAAATTTATTCAAAGACAAGGGAAGCATCATTAGCAAATTCGCATATGCGGCAATAGTGACAATAATTGTGGTTCTTGTTTCTATGCGACTGCAAAAACCTTCGAATAAAAATAAAAAATAATCTTATTCTTCCATCTCTTTTTGATACTCAAAATATGAATAAAGAAAAATAAATAGAGTAATTGCAAGGGTTGAAAATAAAAGTAACCAAACAAAATAATTCGGGAAAATAATTCCTAGAAAAGAAATAATCCCCATGATTTTAAAAAGCTTGCCCCCGATCTCGTGAGTTTTGTCCCAGACCTTATCGCTACTTAACGTCCAAGGAGTTCTTATGCCAATGAACCAGTTTCGTTTGGCATTTTTTATTAAAATTCCGCAATAAAAAAATAAAAATCCCATGGCTGGAGCCATTAGCTGGCTCATATTGAATCTAAAACCGAAATTCCAAAAAATCGTTAGAAGATAGATATAGAGAGAAAAAAGAATGAAAATTAAAATAAAAATATCAAAATATTTTCTAAATTTTTCTACATTTTTTTTGAGGGGATCGATCTTGGGTATAAAAAGAAAAAGTAAGAAACATCCAAGAGAAATAATGGGCATTAAAAATAATCCCCAGAATCTTGACGTATAACCATCTACTTCTCCTTTAGTATTCCAATGAGAAGCCATTTTTTCTGGCAATTGCGGATAAGAAAAAGAAAAATAAATAGCTAAAGCAAAAGAAAATAAAATTGTAAATAAAATACCAATTTTTATTGCTTTCATTTTTTCAATCTTAATTTTTTAAAAGAAAATAAACGTGGTTTTGCTAAAAAACTAAAACCGGCAGAAGCGATAATGGCAATTATAAAACTCAAATTTACTTGATCTATAATAAAGAAAAGTCCAGCCAAAAACATCAAAAAGAAAAATCTGGAAATATTAATTATAATCTCGCGATAGACAATAAATTCATCGGCGTGATCCTCTCTAGACGCTGCTTTATTATATAAAATAGTTCTGAACGGGATGAGTGCAGTTGTTTTGGAAATTCTATAAAAATTCTGAGCTAAAAATGCAGACATCGTATTTGTAACAAAAAATTTTATTGCCCAAGAAAAAGATAATAAAATAGAACCTATGTTCAATAATTTAAAACGATTTTTTTTAGCAGTTACCTTGCCCATATAAAAGGCAAAAAGAGCGGAAACGAATAAAGCAAAGGTAGAAATGCCACCCATTTCTTTATAGCTTATGCCAAGAATAAAAATAAAAATAGGCCAAATAAAAGCATCTATTCCACTTTCAATACCTAAGGAGGCTAGAGCCAAACTTTCGTTCTTGTTTTTCCAAATTCTCTTCCATGCCTGCTTATAAGAATCGGTATAAACTTCGTGTCGTTCTTTTGAAAGGAACAAAGGGAATGTAGAAGCGAAAAGAGTCACTAATACTACTGTGAACAAGGCTGCATAACCAAGCCCAGCTAAAATAAAGCCTCCGACAACAGGGCTAATAATTCCAGCAGTCAAGCATACTGCGCTCATTTTTCCCACATGCTCTGCCCTGCGACTAGTTTTTGAAAAACGAATAAAATCAGTATGAAAAGCTGGCCAAAAAAGAGTTGCTCCAATTGCTCTTAGAATTATTGCCATGGGGGCTAGCAGAAAAAAATCTTCAATAAAAAAAAGACAAATATAGTAACCAAAAAAGAAAAAATTCGACAAAAGCATCGTTTTCTTTAATCCAAGTCGTGCCATTATTCTCCCTCCGAAAACAACGGTTAAAGCGAAAATACCCGAAAAAGCTGCCCAGAATAATAAAACATGACTTATTGATCGGCCAAAATATAAATAAAGATAAATCGGTTCAAAGATAGCAACCATTCCCAACGCCAAATAACGAATAGCTACGCTAACGAAAAATTGGCTTGATTCCGTCTTCAAAAAATGATCAAAAGTATCTTCAAGAGAAAATCCGAAAAACATAAATTAAAATATTTTAAATTTTAAATCTTTTTTATCTCTAGCTTTAATAGAATAATGTTGGATAAGTCTCTGTGCTTCAGCAATCGCTTTTTCAGAAATTTTTCCTTGATAACCCCGAATTAGAATCGTTGGTCCTGTAAAATCCTTAAGCTCAATCAAAATATCATTTTTCTGTTTTAACTTTTTTATCCCTAAATTCTCCTGATGATTTCTGCCAACAATAATTTTATTGCTATCATTCCAAAAATGACGGCCAATTTTTAAAAGATTAACATCACTTTCTCCTACTTTTGGATATTTATCAAGTAATTTTTTAAATCTCTTACTGAAATTAATATCTGTTAAAAGACAGCCACCAGCGGGATTAGGATATTCCTTAATTTTCCATTTTCTTGCTAACTCCAATTGTTTCTTTCTTGATCTCCCTCTGATATCTAATAATTTCTCTCTATCTATTAATCCCCTTTTTTCTATCTCTGTTGGTTCTAATAATTTAGCTGATAAGGGTCGTAAAAGATACCCATTTAGACCAGACTCTTTTTCTATTAATTTTAGAGCGTTTTTGTTTTGAGACATCGGCCGTTCTCCTAAAACCTCGCCCGAGGCAACAAAATCAAAATTTTCTTTTTCCATAATTCTCTTAGCAATCTTGAACATTAAAGCATGACAATCAATACATGGATTCATGTTTTTACCATAGCCATGCTTCGGTTTTTTCACCATTTTCAAATGCTCTTTTGAAAAATCATTTATTTTTAATTTAATGCCAATTTCTTTAGCTGTTTGTTGGGCTCGCCCAAGATCAAAAAAATAACTTTTAAAGATAAGTCCTTGGACTTTAACTCCTTGCTCCATTAAAAGCTTTGCCGCTAAAATTGAATCTAGCCCACCGGAGAATAAAATCAATGCCTTTGTTTTATTCATATTATATTATGTCCTCTGTCACCTTTTCGCCCGGCAAAGTGATTTTGTTTGGCCAAATTTTTCTGCCTGGATAGATTAAGGTCCCCACACCCGTTTTAACGCCATCGCCTAAAACAGTTCCGAAATTTTTTCTTTTAGTATCAATCAATTTATTTTTAATCTCTGTCTTAATAGTTTCTCCATCATGTCGAAGATTAGCAGTGATTGTTCCTGCTCCTAGATTGCAGTTTTCTCCTATAATAGAATCTCCTATATAAGAGAGGCGGGCAACATTAGTATTCTTGCCAATAAGAGAATTTTTTATCTCAACTGCTTGACCAATACGGCAATCATTGCCAATGCTGGTAAATTTTCTTAAAAAACAATTCGGCCCTATAACACAATTCTCGCCAATCCAAGCTGGTCCCTCAATATATGTCCCGCTTTTAATTACTGTTCCTTTCCCAATAATAATCTTATCAAAAAGATGGCAGTCTTTTTCAATTTTTCCTTGATATAATTTTTCTATACCAGACAGTAAGACCTTATTTGCCTCTAAAAGATTCCAAGAATAAGAAACTGGAATCCATTGGCTTGCTTTTATTATATTTAATTTCTCGTCTTTAATAAACTGTTTGATATAGTCAGTAAACTCATATTCGCCTCTTGAAGATTTGTTAATAGAATAATTTAAAATTTCCTTAGGTAAAAAGTAGAGGCCAGTATTAGCTAAATTTGATTTTGGTTTTAACGGCTTTTCAATAAGCGACTGGATTAGTCCTTCTTTCGTTTCAACAACTCCAAAAAATTGAGGCCTTTTTACTTCTTTGGCTAAAAGACAAGGAAATGTTTTTAAAACCTTTTTGATATCCTTCTTGTCGTATAAGTCATCTCCGTTTAATAAAAGAAATTTATCCTCGAGTAAGGATAAAGAAGATTTAACAGCATCACCTGTTCCTAATGCTCTTTTCTGAATTGCATATTTTATCTTTAACTTCTTATATCTATCGCCTATAAGATCTTTGATTTCTTTACACTTTCTGTCTGGCCTTATCACTAAAATCACTTCTTCAACTAGGCCATCTAGTTGTTCTAAGTTATGTTCTAAGATAGTTTTCCCTAGAATTTTTATTAAATGCTTCTGCTTTTCAAAAGAGAGAGGCTGCATCCTCTCTCCTTTTCCTGCTGTTAGAATTATCGCCTGCATAAAATTTCTAAATATTAAAACTTTCCTTGGCTAAATCGAATGCCTTTTTATTAATAGCAAAATTCTTTCCAAGAATTGTCTGCATGGCCTTTAATAAATTAATTGGATTAATAGGGATTAATCCCTTAAGTGCTGCTCCAGAGAGCATATAAACTCCAGCTATTATTTCTGTCCCTAATTTCTCTCTTGTTATTTCTGACGCCTTAATGGTATAAATTCTTTTTGCAAATGGTTTAATCTCTGTCAAAATTTTTTGCAAAGAAGGTAATTTGTTGTTCCCAAAAGAAGATGAAAAAATTGAAAAATCATTTATTAAAAAAATTGTCTTATTTTTTGAAGCAAAATAACAATTTTTCAAACTTTCATTTCTTTCTAAGGAAAAAACTAAATCTGCTTCAGCTTGAGCGACTAATGGAGAATGAATGTTTTTTCCAAATCTAACCTGAACAGCTACGGAACCTCCTCTCTGAGAAAGACCATGAAGCTCGGACATTTTCACTTCTTCTCCTTGAAAAAAAGCAGCTTGTGAAATAATTTTTCCCAAGGTAATAAGGCCTTGGCCACCAACGCCAGAAAGCACTATATTGAATTGTTCATTTTTATTCTTCATTTTTTAATACGTAAGCAAGGACTACGGGCGATTATAACCGTTAATTTATCTTCTTTAAGAAATTTTTTAACTGTTTTAACAAACTTTGGATAATCTTTTTTTTGATCTATTATTTCTAAATTATCTACACCACATGCCTTAATTACCTTTTCTATTTTGACTTTTGGACCATTTATTCCTCGTCCGGTTTTCTCAATGCCTGGATAAGGTTGGTGGCCAGTCATTGCAGCTGTCTTATTATCCATAACTATAATCAAGGGATTAGATTGATTATGAACAACATTAACTAATGCCGGTATTCCAGCATGGAAAAAACTAGAATCACCAATAAAGGTAATCAATTTCTGTTTTGGGCTAGCCTTTTTAATGCCATGCGCGACTCCGATAGAAGATCCCATGCAAAGTAAATAATCTTGAATCTCATGAGGCACAAAAGAAGCAAGCATATAGCATCCGATTCCTCCACCAAAAATGATATCATTTTTATGCAATCCGCTTTCTTTTATGGCTTGCTTAACTCCGTTAAAAACAGACCAATATGGACAACCCGGACACAGACCAGGAAATCTTTTAAAACTTTTAGGCAATTTTATTTTCTCTAGGCTAAATTTTTTGTTAGCCAATTTTGAAACTGCCAATGTTACAAATTCAGGTCTTAATTCTCTAACTTGAGGCAATACACTTTTTCCTAAGACCTCTAATTTAGGATTTGCATTTTTTGCTAAAATCATTACCTCTCTTTCTAAATATGGTTCTAGCTCTTCAACGATCAAAACTTTATCTAATGTTTTAATAAACTTATTAATCTTTTTCTCTGGTAAAGGATTAAAAAATCCTAATTTTAAAACAGGAATTTCTAGCTTTAATTTATTTAAAGCCTCTGCAACATAAAGATGGCTTATTCCAGAAGTTATAATTCCAACCTTCTTTATGCTTGCGCCCTTAGCCATATTAACTGTTTGATTTATTTTGGAATTTTCTGATATCTTTCTAATTTTCTCTATTTTTTCCAAAAGCTCTTCGTGCATATCTAAGACTCGCGGTGGCATTGTTACAAATTTCTTATAATCTTTAACAAATCCAATCTTTCGATTTGGCTTTTTTATCTGTCCGAGCTTAACAATACTACTTTGATGGGCTACACGAGTAGTAGTACGCAATATCACAGGAATATTAAATTTTTCTGAAATCTCAAAACCTAATTTTATAAAATCTTTACATTCTTGTGAATCAGACGGTTCTAAAATAGGAATATGAGCCAATTCGCCAAATGCCCTAGTATTCTCTTCTGATTGACCAGAACTATGACAAGAAGGATCATCGGCCACTACAATGACTGTGGGCCCCTTTGAGCCAGTATAAACGAAGGGTAGCAAAGCATCGCTAGCAACATTCAAGCCGAAATGCTTCATTGCAACTAGCGTCTTTAAATTAGAATAACTCGCGCCGATTCCAGCTTCCATGGCTACTTTTTCATTAGTTGAATATTCAAAATAGAAATCTTTTTTTCCTGCCTTGCTCAATAAAGAAAAAGTATCTCCGATTTCTGAAGCTGGAGTCCCTGGATAAACGGAAACAAATTGAACTCCTGATTCTAGAGCTCCCCGAACAATCGCTGAATTGCCCAATAGAATTGTTTTACCTGTTGCTTGATACAACTTTTTTACCATATCCATAATGTCCCTATTCTAACATAAAAAAATAAAGCCAGAAAGTTCGATTGTGAATATCTTATTCGACTGTAACAGATTTTGCAAGGTTGCGAGGCTTATCTGGATCATGTCCGCGCAAAACGCTTATAAAGTAAGCAAAAACAAAATATTCAAATAGTTTAATTAGACAAACGAATTTTAATTTATTCTATCACAAAATTAATTAATTTGTCTTTTACAAAAATTGTTTTTTTTATTTTGTTATTCTCAAGCCATTTTTGAATTTTTTCGGATTTCAGAGCTAAATCCTTGGCTTGTTTTTCAGAAATCCCCAGGGGCGTTCCAATAGTATCTCGCAATCTACCGTTTATCTGAACAATTAAATAAAATGCTTCTTCCTTTATGAGCGTTTTATCATATTCGGGCCATTTCTCTTTGAAGATAGAATCCCCGTGTCCTAACTTTTGCCATAGCTCCTCGGTTATATGCGGAGCGAAAGGAGTAAGAATTTTCAAAAAAATCTCTGCTTGTTCTTTAGAAATACCAAAAACTTGAACTTCATTGATAAACTCCATCATTGTGGAAATAGCAGTATTGAATTTCTGCGTTTCAACATCTTCTGTAACCTTTTTAATAAGTTGGTGTAATTTTCTTTCAATTTTTTTGCTGTCTTTCCCGTTTAATTCTGAAAAAATATTCCAAATTTTTTCAAGAAATCTCCTTGTTCCCAAAATTCCATCTGAATCCCAAGAAATTGACTGATCAAAAGGCCCCATAAACATTTCGTAAAGGCGAAAAGCGTCTGTCCCATAATTTTCAATCACCTCGTCGGGATTTATAACATTGCCTCGGGATTTTGACATTTTCTGTCCATCCGATGCCAAAATTAATCCAATTGTTTGCAATTTTAAAAATGGCTCGTTGAAATGAATAATTTTTGCATCATACAAAACCTTTATCCAAAAACGAGAATATAATAAATGAAGTACCGCATGCTCTGCTCCGCCGATATAGAAATCAACTGGCAACCATTTTTTCATTAATTTACTTCCGGCTAATTCCTCTTTATTCTTCGAATCAAGATAACGAATAAAATACCAGCAAGAACCAGCCCATTGTGGCATTGTGTTGGTTTCTCTAACAGCCACGCTTCCACATTTTGGACATTTTGTTTGAACCCATTCCTTTGCTTGAATTAAGGGAGATTCTCCCGTGCCGCTTGGCTGATATTTTTCTAAATTAGGCAACTCTAAGGGAAGATCTTTTTTTGATAAGGCAATCCAACCTGGATTTAACAATTCTCCTTTGCTAAACTCCCCCTTTTCGTAATCTCCTTTTTCAATTCTCTCTTTGGATTTTTCGCAGAAAACAAGAGGAATTGGTTCGCCCCAATATCTTTGTCTTGAAAAAATCCAATCCCGAAGTTTGTAATTAATGGTTTCTTCGCCACAAGCTTTTTTCTCCAACCATTTTATAGTTTGCTTTATTGTTTTGTTCAGCTCTATTTTTTTGATTGGCAAATTAAATTTTTTGGCAAACCCATAATCTCTTTCGTCGTGTGAAGGGACTCCCATTATCGCCCCATAACCATAATGAGGTAGGACGTAATCGGCAATATAAATAGGAATCTTTTCTTTGGTAGCGGGATTGATAGCATAAGCTCCTATAAAAACTCCTGTTTTTTCTTTGTCTTCCATCTGCCTCTCTATATCAAGCTTTTTTTTGGTTTCTTCTTGATATTTTTTCACATCTTCTAATTTGTCTGGAGTGGTAATTTTCCCAACTAATTCGTGCTCTGGCGATAAAACCATGAATGTTGCTCCAAAAATCGTATCTGGACGAGTCGTAAA
>CAYRCT010000008.1:0-25769 GCA_964422845.1 uncultured Candidatus Saccharibacteria bacterium
CGGGGTGAGCTTAATTGCTGTTGTTGCATTTATTTTGGCATGGGTAAGCGTTGGCACTATTCAGTTGCCGGCAGAATCTATGGTATTCGGGAAAAGATTTGCCATTGTTAGAAATTCTACGAGTTTTGTGAGTGCATTAATTATTGATATTTTAGTTACTTTAACTTTGTCATTTTTATGAAAGAAAATTCTATAAGAAAACACAAAAGCAGATGGATTTTCCTTGTATTAGTTATAATCTTGTATTTAATTTTGGCATTGGTTAATTTTTCTTTGGTAAAAGAATCGTTTTTAACATTTTTAAATCTTTTGAAAAAGATTTTTCCAATATTCTTTGTGGTGCTCTTTTTTATGTTTATCTCGGGATTATTTTTTAATGCGAAAAAAATAACTAAATCACTTGGAAAGGACGCTGGCATAAAGGGATGGCTTATATCAATCATTGGAGGAATTTTATCTGATGGCCCCTTGTATATGTGGTATCCTTTACTATTAGAGCTTAGAAAACACGGAATGAGAGACGCTTTTATTGTTGCTTTTTTTTACAATAGAGCGGTCAAGATTTCTCTTTTACCAATGATGATTTATTACTTCGGCCTTTCATTTGTCATAGTCCTTACTTTCTATATGATCCTATTTTCTATTATCAATGGTGTTTTAGTTGAGAAGTTTCTTAAAGTTAGACACAAAGATTAGGTTACTAGAGAAACTGCCAAAGATAATCCTCGACAGTTTTGTTTTTAGAAAAATTTCAGATAGAATGAAATAATGCGGAAGAAAACAACAATTTTAATTATTTTGCTTATTCTGAATGTTTTCTCTTGGTCAGTGATTTTTCAAGAATCTCAAGACAAAGGTCTTGAGGTTTGTTTTTTAGACATTGGGCAAGGAGATAGTTTTTTTATTGAGACACCTCAAGGGCATCAAATTTTAATTGACGGGGGACCAGATAATGCTCTCACTGAAAAACTAGAACAAAGGATGCCTTTTTGGGATAGAACAATTGATCTAGTTATTCTGACTCACTCGGATAAAGATCATCTCTTCGGATTTTTAGAAGTTTTGAAAAATTATGAGATAGAGAACATTCTATGGACTGGAGCATTGGGGAAAAGTTTGCTTTTTGAACAATGGCAAAAAGCTGTTGAAAATGAAGGGACTAAGGTTTGGATTGCAGAAAAGGGATTCATAGTTTCTTTACCAGATCAGCGATATTTTGAAGTTTTGTATCCCTTAGAATCATTAGAGGGGAGAGAAGTCAGCGCGATGAATGACACATCTATTGTTATGATGTTAAATGTGGACAGAGAAAAGATTCTTTTTACTGGCGATATTTCGAAAAAAATAGAGCATTTATTAGTAGAAGAGGGAATTTCATTAAAGGCTGATATTTTAAAAGTACCTCATCATGGAAGCAAGACGTCAAGTTCAGAAGAATTTTTAGAAGCAGTAGAGCCAAATTTGGCAATAATTTCTGTGGGCAGAGATAATTCTTATGGTCATCCTTCTCCCAGTGTCTTGGCAAGATTCGAAGAATCTGGTATAAAGGTTTTACAAACAAGTAAAGAAAAAGATATATGTCTCATCCAAAAAAAGAACGAACCCTTCTTATTCTTAAGCCCGACTCCGTAAAAAGGGGACTGGCTGGAGAAATCGTTAGTAGAGTAGAAAAAAGAGGCTTAAAAATTATTGCTTTAAGAATGTTTTGGGCTGACAAATCTCAGATAGATAGGCATTATCCTCAAGACGAGATTTGGATTAAAAGATTAGGCGAAAAAACTTTAAAGAATTACAAAGAATATGGTTTTGACGCTAAAAAAGAATTAGGCAGTGATAATTCTTTAGAAGTGGGAAAATTAGTGAGAAGCTGGCTTATTGAATATTTAACTTCAGGACCGATGGTTAAAATAGTGGTAGAGGGTATTCATGCCATTAAAATGATAAGAAAAATTGTCGGACCAACAATGCCAGCTGAAGCTGATATGGGAACTATTCGTGGAGATTTTTCAGTTGACGATGCCACGGCAGCTAATCGTGATAAAAGATCTGTTCGTAACCTAGTCCATGCTTCTGAAACTCCAGAAGAAGCGGAACACGAGATAAGTTTTTGGTTTGCGCCGGAGGAGATTTTTGACTATAAGCGAGCTGAAGATGACGTGATGTAACGTCCTTGACAACAGTCTCTGTTTATCAGTATTATAAAGAAGGACCCTGTCGTTATCTTCTAGATCATTTTTCGGCACTATAGTTTCTTACGGGAATCCAATATTTGAATATCCTTTTAGGATATTCGTGAGGACAACCATCTTGGAAAAATATCCGGAAAACCCTAGAAGAAAACGCAGGGTCCGTTAAGTTTATATGACAATATATTTAGACAATGCAGCGACAACCAAAATCGATCCTTCGTCACTAGAAGAGATGATTCCTTTTTTTGAGAAGAACTATGGAAATGCTTCTTCGGTGCATCAATTGGGACAGAAAGCCAAAGAGGCGATAGAGAAGGCTAGAAAAATTATTGCCCAATCCATGGGAGCCAATTCAGAAGAAATCGTTTTTACTTCTGGTGGGACAGAATCAAATAATTTTGCTATCAAGGGAGTTGCTTTTGCGAATAAAGATAAGGGGAATCATATTATTACTACAAGTATTGAACATAAGTCAGTTTTGAATGTTTATAAATGGCTTGAATCACAGGGGTTTGAGATAAGTATTCTAGGAGTTGACGAAAAAGGATTTGTTAAACCAGGAGATCTAGAAAAAGCTATTAAGCCGGAAACGATTTTGGTTTCCATAATTCATGGTCAAAATATAATTGGCAGTATTCAAAATTTAGAAAAACTTGGACAGGTTTGTAAAAAACATAATGTTTATTTTCATATTGACGCTTGTCAAAGCTATATTAAGACAGAAATTAATGTTCAAAAACATTTAGTTGATTTGATAAGCATAAATAGCCATAAGATTCACGGGCCAAAAGGCGTTGGCGCTCTATATCTCAGAAAAGGAACAAAAATAGAGCCATATCAGCATGGAGGGGGGCAGGAAAGAGGTCTGCGTTCTGGGACTGATAATGTGCCGGGAATTGTTGGCTTCGCCAAAGCAGTAGAAATTGGCTTAGATAAAAATCACATTGAATATATTAAAAAATTAAAAAATAAACTAAGACAAGGATTGCTTAAGATTCCAAAAGTTAAAATAAACGGACCGCAAGACGAAAGAGGACTGTGTCATATTCTAAGCGCTAGCTTTTTCGGAATTGAAGGAGAGGCGATTATTGGCCTTCTTGACCTAGAAGGAATATGCGCGGCCACTGGCTCGGCTTGCGCTTCGTATACCCTTGAGTTGGATCAAACATTATTATCTATTGGATTACCTCCTCAAGATATTAATGGCACAGTGCGATTTAGTCTAAGTCGGTTTAATACAGAAGAAGAAATTGATAAGGTTTTAGAGATATTACCTAAAATAGTTGGAAAATTAAGAGAAATTTCTCCATTTTAACATGCCTTATTCTAAAAAAGTTCTTGATGCCTTTAAAAATCCGCATAACTACGGAAAAATAAAAGACGCAGACGGTATAGGCAAAGTCGGAAACCCAGTTTGCGGCGACGTTATGTGGCTCTATATTAAAGTTGGTAAAAATAAAAAGGGAGAGGAGATGATTAAAGAAATTTCTTTTGAAACCTTTGGTTGCATTGCGGCTCTTGCCTCAAGTACAATTATTACTGATTTAGTCAAAAATAAAAGTATTGGATATGCTTTGGAGTTTACTAAAAAAGGAATTTTAGAAGAGTTGGGTGGTTTACCGCCTATGAAAATCCACTGTTCTGTTTTAGCAGTAGATGCTTTACATGATGCAATTTATGATTATTTTTCCAAGAACAAAAGACCGATTCCGGAAAATTTAGCAAAAAGACATAGAATTCTAGAGAAAGAAAAGGGAGTTATAGAGGAAAGATACAAAGGTTGGATTGAGAAAGAAGAAGAATTGCACCAAGATGATTGATAGTAAAAAAACGGTTGTTTTAGGAATGTCAGGTGGCGTGGATTCATCTGTTGCCCTGTTTCTTTTAAAAGAGCAGGGTTTTAAAGTATTAGGAGTTTCTTTAAAGTTTGCTTTTTGGGAAAATTCCAAAAATAGATTGAATGGAAATACTCGTTGTTCAGAGGAGAGCATTGAAAGAGCTAAGAGAGTTTGTAAAAAATACGGAATTTCTCACTTTACTGTTGATGCTTCTAACGAATTTAAAAGAGTAGTTATAAATTATTTTTTAGAAACATTAAAGAAAAACGAAACGCCAAGTCCTTGTGTCTTTTGCAATCGAGATGTGAAGCTTGCTGTTCTCTTAAACTTTGCTAGAGAAAAGGGAATTGACTATATCGCTACTGGGCATTATGCGCAGATCCAAGAGATAAATAGTAAATTTCAATTATTAAGAGCAAAAGATAAAGAAAAAGACCAAACATATTTTTTGGCTTTATTGAATCAAAAACATCTGTCAAAATTAATTTTGCCCTTAGGAAATTATTTTAAAGAAGAAGTTTACCAAATCGCCAAAAAAGAAGGAATTGAAATAGCTCCGAAAGAAAGCCAAGATCTTTGTTTTATGGACAATAAATCTATGCCGGATTTTTTAGAAAAAGAGATTGGCAATAAGCCAGGAAAAATTTATGATGTTAAAGGCAATTTTTTAGGTAATCACCAAGGTCTTCATTTTTATACTCGCGGACAGAGAAAAGGAATAAAATTGCCAGGAGGCCCTTTTTGGGTAATTGATTTTGATGAGAAAAATAATAATTTAATAGTAACCAATGACTCAGAAGATTTAAAACTTTTTAACAAGGAGGTAACATTGTCAAATGTAAATTTTATTTCTGGCGAGAAACCTGATGAGTCGCTAAAAATTGAGGCGAGGGTTCGCTATAGACAATCATTAGCCAAAGCAGAATTAATTTGCGGAAGTCGGATTTCTGAAAGTTGGCGATTGGTATTTGAGGAACCGCAGAAAGCGGTTACTCCAGGCCAAATAGCAGTTTTTTATAAAGGCGATATTTGCCTTGGTGGGGGAATTATCAAATAAAAAAATATGGAAGATTGTATTTTTTGTAAGATTATAAAGGAGATGATTTAGAAGAGGTAGTAAAACACTTGACAGATTTTAAATAACATGATATAGTATCAATGTACTTTCTAGTACATTTCACAATGGTTGCTCCTCCCTCCGGGAGCAATCGAAGGGAAGTTAAAATAGTTTTTCTTCGATTGTTCCATGGAGTACGAGAGCTCCTTCAATCGGACGGGGTGGCAAATGTTGGGCCGTATGTCTCCACTAGATCTGCGACCTTACTATAAAGCCACCCTGTTCACCCTATATTTCCTTAGTCCCTGAAATAATTCAGAGCTTAAGGAAACCAAAGGGGGAAATAGCATGAAAAATGCAACAGCGTGTGCAAGGGTTTCCACAACTCTCCGGGTCGTGGATTACCAAGATCGAGAACTCATAGGTGATAGATTTGACAAGAGTTTTAAAGCAAAGCCTTGTCGCATTGGACACGAACCAAATCTTTCCCGTTGGGGACGTCCAGCTAAGCGTCAGCGATAAAACGGAGGAGAAAGGGTAAGGTTAGTCATATAAGCTTTGCCCCTCTCCTCTCATATTTTCCATTATTTTCTATTTACATTCTTATCCTTTTCAAAAAAGGATTTTTTTGTTTTTTTGATTTATGTTAAAATAAGGATAAGAATAATTAATAAAAATACCAATATGAATTGGAAAATTTTTACAATTATAATAATAGGATTAGTTATCGTTATTGCTGGCGTGTTTTTATTTAAATCAGGCAAACTCCCTGTACCGGGAACAAATCCAATAACTCCAAGGGCAAATATAAAAATAGAAGATGTAAGCAATGTTGTAGAAGCCAACAATGAATTTGCTTTAAATTTTTATTATCATTTAAAAGACAAACAAGATGGCAATATTTTTTTCTCGCCCTATAGTATTTCTTCTGCGTTAGCAATGACTTATGAGGGGGCAAGGGGACAAACAGCCGAAGAAATGCGTTCTGTGTTTTATTTCCCGGATAATGATGATTTAAGAAGAACAGAATATGCAGGAATGATTGATGAAATAAACAAAGAGGGGAAAGAGCATCAACTCCAGACAGCCAATGCCTTGTGGGCAGAAAAAGATTATAAATTTTTGGATGAATATTTTAATATAGTAGAAGAGAATTATGGAGGGAAAGTGACTAATTTGGACTTTAAAAAGAATGCTGAAAATGCGAGAATAACAATTAATAATTGGGTGGAAGAAAAAACAAACGATAAAATTAAAGATTTAATCCCTCAAGGAATGGTCAATTCTCTGACAAGATTGGTTCTTACAAATGCTGTTTATTTTAAAGGTGATTGGATTAGACAATTTAACGAGGATGACACGAAAGATCAGGGTTTTAGGATAAACAAAGATAGTGTCATTAGAGTTCCAATGATGGAACGCACAGACGAAGAAGCAAGGTTTAATTATGCTGAAAATAATGAGCTCCAGATTCTTGAAATGCCTTATTCTGGGGAAGAGTTATCTATGTTGATTTTTCTTCCAAAAGATAATGATTTAGAAGCATTAGAAAATTCGTTGAGTTTTGAAAATTTATCAAAATGGAAAAAGGATTTAAAAGAAAAGAGAGTTAAGATATTTATTCCCAAGTTTAAGTTTGAGACCAAATATTTTATGGCTAATGATTTAAAGGAGATGGGAATGCCAACTGCATTTTCTGGTTCAGCAGATTTTTCAGGGATGACTGGAAAGAGAGATTTGTTTATAAGCAAAGTTATTCATCAGGCGTTTATTGAAGTAAATGAAAAGGGAACAGAGGCGGCCGCAGCCACGGCTGTTGTTATGGAGTTTACGTCTACTGGTGGGCCAAGTGAAACGCCCAAAATATTAATATTCCGAGCAGACCATCCTTTTATGTTTCTAATCCAGCACAACGCAACAGGGAATATTTTATTTATGGGCAGAGTAATTAATCCATCTATCTAATTTTTTAAAAAAATATAGAATAAAAAAGCGGAGAATTTTCTCCGTCTTTTTATTAAAAGCCTTGTAATATAGCCTTCTTATTTTACCCCTTTCTCAATAGCGTTTTTTTGCAACGAGTACAAATTTTGGCTCTTTCTCCAGAAGGCAAAATACCCCATTGGAGATTGGGTTTTTTACGTTTTTTAGGAGTAGGGTTGTATTTAGACATAAGCTTGTTATACTTCCTACCCATTGTTGATTTTTTTCCGCAGATTGCGCAAACTCTAGGCATAATTTTTTAATATCAAATATATAAAAGATTGTAATCTATTTTTTTTGATTTGGCAAGAGAATTCTGCTACAATGAGCGGACAATAAACAATATGGCATTTGTTGAATTAATAATCGTAATAATAATTTTTTTGTTTTCAGTGGTTTTTCATGAGGTGGCGCATGGCTGGGTTGCTTATGCATTAGGTGATCCAACGGCAAAATATGCCAAGCGGTTGACTCTTAACCCATTAAAACATTTAGATCCAGTTGGCTCTATTATTCTGCCAGGGATTTTGATTTTAATGTCAATGGCAGGAGCAGGAGGCATAATTTTCGGGTGGGCAAAGCCAGTGCCAATTAATCCATATAATTTTAAAGACCAAAAATACGGAAATGCGAAAGTTGCGATAGCTGGGCCTTTAGCAAACATTTCCTTGGCTTTGATTTTCGGATTAACTCTAAGATTTTTACCAGGGATTTATGCTATTGAAGGGCTGGCTTTCGTATTTCTATATATCGTTCAAATAAATCTTATTCTAGCTGTTTTTAATTTAATGCCCATATCTCCACTGGATGGTTCACATATTCTTTTCACTTTTTTACCTAGGAGCGCTCAAAAAATTAAAATCTTTTTATCTAAATACGGATTATTTGTTTTAATCTTTATCATTTTTTTCCTTTTTGATTACATTATTCAAATAGTTTTCTGGCTAATGAAATTAATCACAGGAATTCAAATTTGACAAAAGATTAACGATTTGTTATCTTAAATGCTAATTAAAAGACATGCCAACGATTCATCAATTAATTAAAAAAGGAAGGAAGAGAAAGATAAAAAAGAGCAAAACACCTGCTACTAGTTTTAGCTTTAATACTCTAAAGAATAGACCCAGAAAACATCCGTCTCCTTTTAAGAGAGGTGTTTGTCTTAGGGTTTTTACAGCTACTCCCAAGAAACCTAATTCTGCTTTAAGAAAAGTTACTAGGGTGCGTTTGAGCAATGGCATGGAAGTAACTGCCTATATTCCTGGGGAAGGGCATAAGCTTCAAGAGCATTCTGTGGTAATGATAAGAGGAGGGAGAATTAAGGATTTGCCCGGAGTAAGATATCATATTGTGAGGGGAGTTTTGGATACGGGCGGAGTGGAAGGAAGAAAGCAGGGGAGAAGTAAATATGGAACTAAAAAATCAATTTAAATAATATGGCTAAGAAAAAGAAAATTGAACTGATACCCGATTCTCGTTATAACAATATTATTATTGCTAAATTTATTAATTATATAATGGAAAGAGGAAAGAAAAGTGTGGCTAGAAGAATTGTTTATGAAGCCCTTGAAATTTTAAAAGAAAAAAGCAAACAAGATCCAGTTGAAGTTTTTGAAAAAGCAATTCAAAACGCTTCGCCCGTTTTAGAGGTGAGGTCACGCAGGATTGGAGGAGCTAAATATCAAGTACCAGTTGAAGTTTCAAAAGATAGAAGATTAGCATTATCTATGCGCTGGATTATCGGAGCAGCCAAACAAGGCAAGGGTTCTATGAAAGAACGATTGGCAAAAGAGTTACTTGAAGCAGCTGATAATACTGGACAGGCGATTAGAAAAAAAGAAAACGTTCACAGAATGGCGGAAGCCAATAAAGCATTCGCTCATTTTAGATGGTAATATGGCTAGACAATTTCCAATAGAAAAATCTAGAAACATCGGAATAATCGCTCATATTGACGCTGGTAAAACAACAATAACCGAGCGAGTTTTATTTTACACTGGAATTTCTCATAAAATTGGTGAAGTTCATCAGGGAGAAGCCATTATGGACTGGATGGAACAAGAAAGAGAAAGGGGAATTACTATTACATCAGCAGCTACGACTTGTTTTTGGCATCCTATAGAGGATGGAGATAACAAAGATAGACAGCATAAAATAAATATTATTGATACTCCTGGACACATTGATTTTACGGCTGAAGTTCAACGTTCCTTGCGCGTTTTAGACGGCGCCATAGTTATTTTTGACGGAGTGGCAGGAGTAGAGGCCCAATCGGAAACCGTCTGGCATCAGGCAGATAAATATAATGTTCCTAGAATGTGTTTTGTTAACAAATTGGATAGAATGGGCGCTGATTTCGAATACAGCTTACAGACAATCTGGGATCGTCTTACCCCTAATGCTGTAGCTCTGCAAATTCCAATTGGTCAGGAGGCTGATTTTTCTGGAGTGATTGATTTAATTACTATGAAAGCATTAAAATTTGAAGGCGAACACGGAGAAAAGGTAGTATTAGAAGAAATTCCTGAAGACATGAAAGTTAAAGCTCAAGAGTGGAGAAGTAAAATGCTTGAAAAGGTGGCAGCAGAAGATCAAGATCTTTTAGAAAAATATTTAGAAGGTCAAGAGCTTGAAGTAGAAGAAATTAGGAAAGCAATCAGGAAGGGAGTTATTTCTTGTCAGCTCGTCCCTGTATTTTGCGGTTCTGCTCTAAAAAATAAAGGAGTGCAGTCATTTTTAGATGGAGTAATTTATTATTTCCCTAGTCCATCAGAATTACCGCCGGTTATTGGGAAAAATCCAAAAACAGGAGAAGAGGTTCAAAGAAAAGCAGAAGATAATGAACCATTTTCTGCTCTAGCTTTTAAAATCGCCACTGATCCTTTTGTTGGCGCTTTAACATATTTTCGCATTTATTCTGGAAAATTAGTTTCTGGAACCGCGCTTTTAAACTCAAGCACTGGCGATAAGATTCGCTTTGGAAGAATGGTGAGAATGCATGCTAACAGTAGGGAAGATATCGAAGAGCTTTATACAGGAGATATCGCGGCCGCTATTGGATTAAAGGATGTGACTACTGGACATACTTTTTGTGACCCGGAAAATCCAATTGTTTTGGAAGAAATTTCATTTCCCGAACCGGTAATTTCTATTAGAATTGAACCTAGAACTAAAGTAGACCAAGAAAAATTAGGTTTAGCTCTAAAAAAATTATCTGAAGAAGATCCAACTTTTAAAATTAAAACCGATGAAGAAACAGGAGAAACAATCATTTCAGGAATGGGAGAATTGCATTTAGAGATATTGGTGGATAGAATGAAAAAAGAATTCAACGTGGATGCCGACATTGGCAGACCTCAGGTTGCTTATAAGGAAACTATTTTAGATGAAGCTCAGGCAGAAGGTAAATATATTAAGCAAAGTGGCGGAAGAGGACAATATGGTCACGTTTGGTTAAAAGTTAAAGCCAAAGAAAGGGGAGATGGTTTTGAATTTATTGATGAGATTAAGGGAGGGGTTATTCCAAAAGAATTTATTCCAGCTGTTCGCAAAGGAGTAAAAGAGGCGTTATTAAAGGGAGTATTAGCAGGATATCCATTAGTAGACGTGGAAGTAACTCT
Organism: uncultured Candidatus Saccharibacteria bacterium; assembly: GCA_964422845.1. Classification (GTDB taxonomy): domain Bacteria; phylum Patescibacteriota; class Minisyncoccia; order Minisyncoccales; family PEYH01; genus JAYENY01. Next base: position 10,688 of record CAYRCT010000008.1, read on the forward strand.
TTATGATGGCTCTTTTCACGATGTTGATTCTTCGGAGGCGGCCTTCAAAATAGCTGGTTCACTAGCGTTTCAATCGGCTATTAGACAGGCAAAGCCAATTTTACTTGAACCAATAATGCGGCTAGAATTAACTGTTCCATCTGAATCATTCGGAGACACAATTGGCGATTTGAGTTCTCGGAGAGGCGGGATTAAGGAAAGTTTTGACAGAGCATCTATGAAAGTGATAGAGGCGACAGTTCCTTTAGCGGAAATGTTCGGCTACGCTACTTCTCTCCGTTCCACAACTCATGGCAGGGGTGGATTTACAATGGAGTTTAGTCATTATGAACAAGTGCCAAATAATATTACTCAGCAAATAGTCGAAGGTAAAAGCTAAAAATTAATCATTGCCTTCGCTCTCCAGCAGGAGGACGGGGGCGAGAGAGGAAAATCCATGGATTTAAATCAGTTAAAAAAAATAATAGATAAAGAGAAGGCGAAAGTGATTATTGTAGAAAATGGCGAACCGATTTTGATTATTTCTCCATTTGAAGATAATCAGCAGTCTTTGCCACTTAAGTCTTCTCAAAATTTTACAATTGTGAAGGAAGAAGAATCTCTTTTCTCAAAAAATGCACTTGACAAAAAGATGGAAAAGGGGCAAGATATAGTGAAACAAGGACAAAAGATTATCCAAAATACTAATTTGCTCACCGAAGAAGAGATGCCGTCAAACGAGTTAACTGTTGAAGATTTGCCATTTTAGTGATAGGATAGAAAGTGCTTTTAATTTATCGTTCCTTGACTTTTTTAGTCATTTGAGTATGCTTAGTAATAATTAATCAATAATTACCGGTTCTCGTTCTAGATTAGAAGATCGAAACTGGGAGAATATAAAATTATGGCAGAGAAAGAAAAATTTGAAAGAACAAAACCTCACGTTAACGTGGGAACGATTGGTCATGTTGATCATGGCAAAACCACTTTAACAGCGGCAATTTTAAAGGTTTTATCCTTAAAGGGTCTTCGTACTTCTGAAAAGGCGATAGATCAAATTGACGCCGCGCCCGAAGAAAAGGCTAGGGGTCTTACCATTAACATTGCTCACGTTGAGTACGAGACCGAGAACAGGCATTATGCTCATATTGATTGTCCGGGTCATAGTGATTATATCAAAAATATGATTACTGGCGCCGCTCAAATGGATGGAGCTATTTTAGTAGTTTCAGCTGTTGATGGTCCTATGCCTCAAACAAGAGAACATATCCTCTTGGCCCGTCAGGTAGGCGTACCAGCGATTGTTGTTTTCATTAATAAATGCGATTCTGTTGACGATCCCGAGATGATTGATTTAGTTGAATCAGAAATAAGAGAACTTTTAAAGAAGTATAAATTCCCTGGAGATGATGTTCCAGTTATTCGCGGATCTGCTGTAAAAGCACTAGAAGTAAACTCTGCCGATGATGAAGCAGCTAAGCCGATTATTGAATTAATGAAGGCATTGGATGATTCTATTCCAGAGCCAGAGAGACCAGTTGATCAGCCATTTTTGATGGCGATTGAAGACGTCTTTTCAATCGAAGGCAGGGGAACAGTTGCTACCGGTAGAATAGAAAGAGGAATTATCAAATCAGGAGAAGAGGTAGAATTAGTCGGAATAAAAGATACCACCAAGACAACTGCTGTGAGTATTGAGATGTTCAACAGAATTTTAGACGAAGGAAGAGCAGGAGATAATGTCGGTATTCTTTTAAGAGGAACTAAGAAAGAAGATGTGGAAAGAGGCCAAGTTTTGGCAAAGCCCGGTTCCATAACTCCTCATACAGAATTTGATGTAGAGGTTTACACCTTAACCAAAGAAGAGGGAGGTAGACATACTCCTTTCTTTAAAGGTTACAAACCGCAGTTTTACATTAGAACTACTGATATTACTGGTGACGTCATTTTGCCGGAAGGTACAGAGATGGTGATGCCAGGCGACACTTCTAACTTAAGTGTTAAATTAATTGCTCCAGTTGCTATGGAAGAAAAACAAAGGTTTGCTATTAGAGAAGGCGGTAGAACTGTTGGGGCAGGCGTAGTGACAAAAATTATTAAATAACATTCTAATTCCCTTGTATAGGCAAGGGAATTTGTCAACCGTTCTTTAGAATATGGCTACTAAAAAGAAAGAAAAGGTAGAAACACCATCACCTAAAATCAGAATCAAGCTTAAGGCTTATGATAATAAGGTTTTGGATAAAAGTGCTCGACAAATAGTTGAGACAGTTTTACGTTATGGAGCCGAGATTTGTGGACCCGTTCCATTACCCACAGAAATTCATAAATATACAGTTAATCGATCTAGTTTTGTTCACAAGGATGCAAGAGAACAATTTGAGGTGAGAGTACATAAACGATTGATTGACATTTTAAAATCTGATCAAAAAGTGATAGAATCATTGACTAGTTTAAATCTGCCAACGGGAGTAGATATACAAATAAAAATATGACAAGAAGACAGGAGTCAAGTCCAGAAAATGGATACTAACCCTTTATAGAAAACACATAAAGTGCCGGGTTGGTTAACTCGGTATTTTGTTTAGATTACTGTCTCACTTCCCAATATAACACTATCTTGTCGGCAATTCCGGGCGAATCGTCCCGGAGGATGCAGAGAGAATAAAAATATGAGTATGAGTAAATTTATTTTAGCCAAAAAAATAGCGATGACACAGATTTGGAAAGAAGACAAAGTAATTCCTGTAACTTTAATTGAAGCAGGTCCGTGTTTTGTTACGGACATAAAGAAAGAAGACAAAGATGGATATTCTTCTATTCAAATTGGATTTGAGAAATTGAAAGAAAAGAAAATGAAGAAACCAAACAAGAAAAAACCATATAGATATTTGAAAGAATTTAGGATCGAAGAATCCGAATTAAAGATTGGGGACGCAATAAATGCAGATATTTTTGAACAAGGGGATAAAATAAAAATAGCAGGGATTTCTAAGGGAAAAGGCTTTCAGGGTGGAGTAAAAAGGCACGGATTTCATGGATTCGGAAAGGGACATGGAGTTAAGCATGGAGAAAGAAAAATTGGTTCAATTGGCTCGGCTTATCCCCAAAGGGTTATAAAAGGAAGGAAAATGCCTGGAAGAATGGGAGCAGACAGGACAACAGTTAAAAATTTGGAAATTGCGCAAATTGACAAAGAAAAAAATCAGATAGCCATAAAAGGAGCGATACCCGGCAGAAGGGGAACGCTATTAGAAATCCGAGGATAAAGAAAGAGTTTTTGATAAAATTATGTTAGTCAATACTTACAACCAAAAAGGAGAGAAAACAGGGCAAACAAAATTGCCCAAGGAGATTTTTGAAAAAGATTTTAATCCAGACTTAATACATCAGGTGGTTGTTAGTATGCAGTCAAATAAAAGACAAAGCACAGCTCATACCAAAAATAAGGGAGAAGTGCGAGGTGGTGGCAGGAAGCCGTGGAAACAGAAGGGAACTGGCAGAGCAAGACATGGCTCTATTAGATCGCCGATATGGAAAGGCGGGGGAGTGACATTTGGTCCTAGAAACGAAAGGAATTATAAAAAGGTTATTCCCAAAAACATGAGAAGAGCAGCATTATTTTCCGTGCTTTCCGCTAAAGCAAAAGATGATGAGATTTTAATTATTGATAAGATTTCAATTGAAGAACCCAAAACAAAAATTGCTTATAATTTTTTAAGTAATTTATTAAAAAAGATAAAAAAGGAGACAATTAAAAGTTGTCTTGTTGTCACAGCGAAGAAAGACGAGAATCTTTTGAAAACGATTAAAAATATTCCAGGAGTTGAACTTATTGAAGCCAGAAATTTGAATATTTTAGACATTCTTTCCTTTAAGTATTTAATTTTATCGGAAGAATCAATTAAAACTATTAAGAATACTTTTCTAAAATAATATGTCAGTATTTGATGTTTTTAAAAAGAAATTAAAAGAAAAACCCGCGCCACAAAAAGCTCGGAAAGATTTTGGAAAAGGAGGGCCAGCTATTAAAAAGTCGGTTGTTAAAAAGCCGAAACCATTAGCAGAGAAGAAGGATGCTATAAAGAAAGAGGATAAAACGATAAAGGAAAAACCAGCCAAGATTGCTAAGCCCAAAAAAATAGTTAAATCCCATGTAGCTTGGAAGGTTTTACAAAGACCGCATATCACAGAGAAAGCTACTGAATTGACTGAAGAGAATCAATATATGTTTAGAGTCTTTAGTCGTTCTAATAAAATAGAGATTAAGCAAGCAGTAGAAGATGTTTACGGGGTGAATGTAGAGAAGGTGAGGATAATCAATGTGCCTCCAAAGAAGAGACGATTGGGAAAAACACAGGGCTGGAGAAAAGGTTATAAAAAAGCAATTGTTAAAATTAAAAAGGGACAGGAGATAGAAATTTTGCCGAGGTAATTTTTATGAAAAGATATAAACCAACATCACCAGGAAGAAGACACGGAACAAGAGAAGATTTTTCTTCTTTGGATAAAAAAAGGCCAGAGAAGAGTTTAGTCGCTCCGTTAAAAAAGAAGTCTGGCCGAGGCAGTAAAGGGAGAATCACTGTTCGCCATAAAGGAGGTGGGGCAAAACGACTCTATCGCTTGATTGATTTTGCACGAAGAGATATTGATGTTCCAGTCAAAGTAATTGCTTTAGAATATGACCCTAATCGCACGGCTTTTATCGCTTTAGTAGAAAACAAAGAAGGAAAAAAGTCATATTATTTAGCTCCACACGGACTTAAAAAGGGAGATGAAATTATATCAAGCGACAAAACCGAACTTAAGCCAGGCAATAGAATGAAAATTAAAAATATTCCTATCGGAACTGAGATTTATAATATTGAACTTGTTCCAGGAGGAGGAGGTAAATTAGTGAGATCTGCTGGAAGCTCATCAAAGATAATGGGAATAGAAGGTAAATATGTTCATATTAAAATGCCTTCCAGCGAGTTAAGGAAGTTACATAAAGAATGTTTTGCTTCTATCGGAGCGGTTTCTAGACCAGAACATAGATATGTTATTCTTGGCAAAGCAGGGAAAAAAAGATATAAAGGTATAAGGCCAACAGTAAGGGGATCAGCAATGACTCCCCATGACCATCCGCATGGCGGAGGAGAGGGTAGGGCAGGCATCGGTATGAAATATCCCAAAACCCCATGGGGCAAACCAGCCCTTGGTAAAAAAACAAGGAATAGGAAAAAAACAAATAAATTCATCATTAAAAGAAGATCAAAATAACATATTATGAGTAGGTCACTAAAAAAAGGTCCGTATATAGACGAGAGATTGATGAAAAAAATTCAGAAAATGAAAGCAGGAGATAAAACAGCCATTAGAACATGGTCAAGAGCTTGTGTGATTGTTCCAGAAATGGTTGGTTTTGTGATGGAAGTTCATAATGGTAAAGATTTTATTGCTGTGCCCGTTAGGGAAGATATGGTTGGTCATAAATTAGGAGAGTTTTCTCCAACAACTAAGTTTATAAGACATGGAGGGAAAATGCAGAAGGATATGGACACTAAATCAAAAGATAAAGCAAAGCAATAAACAATAAAAAGATATGGAAAGTTCAGCTAAATTAAGACATTTAAGAATAGCGCCACGTAAAGTTAGATTGGTGGCTGACCTAATAAGAGGGAAAATGGCCTTGCAATCTTTGGCTGTTTTACAACACACAACCAAAAAGGCGGCTAGACCAATGGCAAAACTCTTGCAATCAGCGATTGTTAATGCTAAAAACAATCTTCAGCTTGACGAAAATATTTTATATATTTCTAAGCTTACCGTTGATGAAGGACCAAAATTAAAAAGATGGAGGCCGAGAGCAATGGGGAGAGCATATCCTATACAGAAAAAGACGAGCCATATAACTATTTTTTTAAAAGAACGAGGGAAAGAGGATTCTAAGATTCAAAAACCAGAAAAAAATAATAAAAAAGAAAAATAATTTTTAAATATGAGTCATAAAGTCCATCCAAAATCATTCCGCTTGAGAGAAATGTCTGACTGGGATTCTCGTTGGTTTAGCGAAAAAGAAACTCCAAGATATTTGGAGGAAGATTTTAAAATTAGAGATTTTTTGACCAAAAAATTCAAAGATGCAGGTATTGAAAAAGTAGAGATTGAAAGATCTCCAAATAGAATCAATGTTATCATAAATTCATCTAGGCCCGGCTTGATTATTGGAAGAGGGGGAGAACAAATTGAAGAATTGAAAGACTATTTTCAGAAAAAGATTTTACAAAAAAAATCAGGTGAAAAACAAGCATTAAAAATAGAAGTTAAGTCTATCAAGAATCCATGGTTAAGCGCTCCGCTTGTTGCTCAGTGGGTAGCTCAAAAGATAGAAAGACGACTTCCTTTCAGAAGAGTATTAAAGCAGTCAATATCTATGGTAGAAGGATATAAAGAAGCGAAAGGAGTGAGGATACAAATATCGGGACGACTTAACGGAGTGTCTATTTCAAGAACAGAATGGCTACAAAAAGGTAATCTTCCGCGTCAGACAATAAGAGCTGATATTGATTATGGATTTGCAGAGGCCTTTTGCAGTTATGGAACGACGGGAATAAAAGTTTGGATTTATAAAGGTGACAGATTCGATAAGGACTAAAATTATGCTTTATCCTAAAAAAGTAAAACACAGAAAATGGAGAAAATGGAGAAATAAAGGAATCTCTACTCGTGGAGCAGAACTTGCTTTCGGCGATTTCGGATTAAAGGCCATGGAACCAGAGCGGTTGACTGCTAGACAGATTGAAGCAGCTCGTCGAGCAATTATTAGATATTTGAGAAAGGGAGGAAAACTTTGGATAAGAATTTTTCCCGACAGACCGATGACAACCAAGGGTGTAGAAGTTCCAATGGGCGGTGGCAAGGGATCGGTTGATCATTACGTAGCAATGGTAAAACCAGGCAGAATAATTTTTGAATTAGCAGGAATAGAGGAAGATATGGCAAGGGAAGCATTTAGAAAGGCAGGACATAAATTCGGCATAAAAACTAAATTTATTAAACATGAAAGTTAAAGAATTAAGAATGAAGAAAGACATAGATCTAAAAAAAACGATTGAAACGCTTAGAGAAAAATTGAGGGTTTTAAGATTTGAATTGTCTGCTGGCAAAGTTAAGGATGTTAGAGCTATTAGGCAAAACAGAAAAGATATTGCTAAAATTTTAACTATTTTAAAAGAAAAAAAGCATGAGTAAAAAGAGATTAAAAGGTGTTGTTGTTTCTGATAAGATGCAGAAAACGATAGTTGCTAAAGTTGAAACTTTAAAGAAACATTCGCTTTATAAAAAGACATACAAGAGTCACAAGAAATATAAGGCGCACGATGAGAAGGGAGAATATAAATTGGGCGATCAAGTTATTATTGAAGAATGTAGACCATTGTCAAAAGATAAACGATGGAGGGTAATTGATAAAAAAGTATGATCCAAGATCAAACAGTATTGAATGTTGCAGATAATAGTGGAGCAAAGATAGTCCAGTGTTTTAAGGTATTGGGAGGAAGCAAGAGAAGGTATGCTCAATTAGGAGATATTATAGTAGTGGCAGTTAAGAAAGCAGAGCCAAGAAAACCAGTCAAAAAGCATGATAAAGTTAGAGCCGTGGTAGTTAGGCAAAGGAAAGAATTTCGTCGTAAAGATGGTTCATATATTAGATTTGATGAAAATGCAGTAGTTATTTTAGATGGAAAAACAAAAAATCCAAAAGCAGGAAGAATTTTTGGTCCCATCCCAAGAGAAATAAAAGAAAAGGGCTTTGATAAAATTGCTGGATTAGCCAAAGAAATTATTTAAATATTATGCGAATCAAACAAGGAGATACAATTTTAATAATTGCAGGAGATGATAAGGGGAGAACCGCCAAGGTTTTAAAGGTTTTGCCTGCAGAAAAAAAGATTCAAGCAGAAGGAATAAATATTCAAAAAAAACATCATCGGCCGAACAAAGAAGGAGAAAAGGGACAAATCATTGAAAAGCCAGGATTTTTTTCTGCTTCTAATGTTAGGTTGGTTTGTCCTAAATGTAATAAACCCACTAGAGTGGGGTATAAGAAAAATGGACGAAACAAGGATCGTATTTGTAAAAAATGCCAAGCAGTGATTAAATAAGCAGAACAAATGATAAGCTATTAATATGATTGGATTAAAAGAAAAATATAATAAAGAAGTAGTTCTGGGAATGCAGGAGAAGTTTGGTTATAAGAACAATATGGCTGTACCTAAAATTGAGAAGGTAATAGTTAATACTGGTTTTGGACGCTTGATTTCTGGTAAGAGTTCAAAAGATTCAGAAAAAATATATAAAGAGATTTTAGATGCGCTCGTCTTAATTGTTGGACAAAAGCCAGTTTTAACCAAATCTAAGAAATCAATTTCTGGATTTAAGCTACGAGAAGGAACTCCCATAGGAGCCAAAATAACTCTTCGTGGACAGAAGATGTATGATTTATTAGAACGATTAGTTTTTATTGTTCTCCCACGAACTAGAGATTTTGCAGGGCTTGAGCCGAGCTCAGTTGATAAAGAAGGTAACTTAACAATAGGAATAAAGGAACATATTATTTTTCCAGAAATCAGTCCGGAAAAGGTGAGAAAGATATTTGGATTGGAAATAACGGTCGTTAACAGCGCTAAAACAAAAGAACAAGGTTTAGAATTATTTAGATTATTGGGTTTTCCCATAAAGAAAAATGGCTAGATTATCACAAATAGTAAAAGCAAAAAGAAAGCCAAAATATAGCACTCGGGTAATAACTCGTTGTTTTCGATGCGGAAGGAAAAGAGGATATATGAGAAAATTTGGCTTATGTAGAATATGTTTTAGAGAAATGGCAAATAAAGGTCAAATCCCAGGAGTAAAAAAATCAAGTTGGTAAAGAGATCTCTCGGCGAAAACAAGCCAAAAGGCGAAGTTTGAGATTAGAGAGGACTTTACCCCGCCTAGGGCGGGGTGTAAGAAAAACTAAAATTCATTTCATTCATTAAGTTTTACTAACATATGACAGATCCAATCGCAGACATGTTAATAAGGATAAAGAATGCTCAAGCAGTTCTACATCCAAACGTAGAAATTCCTCATTCTAATTTAAAATATAAATTAGCTAATATTTTATTGGAAAATAATTTTATTGAAGCAGTTGAAAAAAAACAGAACAAAATCAAAAAAAGCATTAAGATTATTTTGAAATATAAAGATAAAGAGCCAGTTATAGAAGAATTAAGAAGGGTTTCTAAGCCGGGAAGAAGAGTTTATACGCAAGCTAAAAATATTCGTTCGCCGCGAGGCGGTCGCGGAATGGTAATTGTTTCTACGTCCGACGGACTAATGAATGGTCAAGAGGCAAGGAAAAGAAAACTGGGAGGAGAAATAATTTGTGAACTTTGGTAAAAATATGTCACGTATAGGAAAAAAACCAATTGATATACCAACCGGAACAGACATTAATGTTCGGGAAGGAGAATTTAAAGTTAAAGGCCCTAAAGGAGAGCTTAGTTTTCAAATTCGTCCGGAGATAGATGTTATTGTTAAAGACAATCAAATCATCACAAGCATTAAAGAGGAGACTAAGCAATCAAATGCTTTTTGGGGATTAACAAGAAGTTTAATTTTTAACGCAGTTTATGGCGTAACACAAGGATATCAGAAGCAGTTAGAGATTCAGGGAGTGGGGTATAAGGCAAGAGTTGAGGAAGGTGAGCTGGTTTTAGAGGTGGGGTTTTCTCATCTAGTTAATATTAAAAAACCAGAAGGGATTGACTTTTCTGTATCAAAAAATATTGTCACCATCTCCGGCATAAATAAACAGTTGGTTGGGGAGACTACTGCTCAGATTAGAGCGGTTAGACCTCCTGAACCGTATAAGGGAAAAGGGATTAGGTATGTGGGAGAAGAAGTTATTAGAAAAGTAGGAAAGAGAGCAGAGGCCACAACCGCCTAAATTATATTAAATTTTATGATGTTCAGCAGAGAAAAAAGACATAAACGAATAAGAGCTAAAATTTACGGGAGAACAGATCGCCCTCGACTTTGTGTTTTTAGATCAAATAAACATATTTATGCCCAGATTATTGATGATGACAAAAATAAAACCATTGTTTCAGCCAAAGATTTAGAACTAAAGAATGGCAAACAAGCGTTAGGTAATAACAAAGATACAGCATTTAAGATAGGAGAGTTAGTAGCCAAGAAAGCTCAGGAAAAGAAAATTAGCCAAGTAGTTTTTGATAGGGGTGGCTATAAATATCATGGAAAAATTAAAGCCTTAGCCGATGGAGCTCGGGAAGGTGGTTTAAAATTTTAATACTATGTTTCAAAGACCGCGACCAATGAGAAAAGAGAAAGATGAATTTGATTCAAAGCTTTTAGCATTGAATAGAGTTGTTAGGGTTACCGCAGGAGGAAAACAAATGAGATTTAGAGCAGTGGTAGTAGTTGGAGACAAGAAAAGTAGAGTAGGAGTAGGCGTTGCAAAAGGGTTAGATGTTGCTCAGGCGGTTGAAAAGGCGATTAAAGTAGCTAAGAAAGATTTAGTTACAGTGCCGATAACTGAAGCGGGAAGTATTCCTCATGAAATAAGGGTTAAGTCAGGCGCGGCAGTGGTGCTTTTAAGGCCACAGAGAGAGGGAAGGGGGTTGGTTGCCGGCGGGACTGTGAGAGTCATTTGCACTTTAGCTGGTATTAGGAATGTTTCTTCTAAAATTTTAGGAGGCACAAGAAATAAATTAAACAATGCAAGGGCAACTATGCTGGCTCTGAAACAGCTTAAACCATAAATAATATGCAATTGCATCAAATCAAACCGAAAAATACAAGCAGAGCAAAAAAGCGCGTTGGCCGAGGAGGCAAACGCGGGACTTATTCTGGTCGGGGCATGAAGGGGCAAAAATCAAGATCAGGAGCAGGTAAAGAGCCAATTATTAGAGGAGTAGTGAAGAGATATCCGAAATTGAGAGGATATAGAATTAATCCAAAGAAACAAGATTTATCAAGGGTTAATTTAACTATTTTGGAGGCAAAATTTAAAGATGAAGAATTTGTTAGCCCTGAAAGCTTGCTTAAGAAAGGAATAATTTGTAAAACGAAAAGAAAGAAAATAGAAGTTAAAATTTTAGCTAAAGGAGATTTAACTAAAAAGTTAACAATCAAGCGTTGCCAAGTTTCTGGGCAAGCCAAGTTGAAAATTGAAAAAGCTGGCGGTAAAATATTATGAATTTTAATAAAGTAATTCAAGTTTTTAAAATAAAAGATTTAAGAAATAAGATTCTTTTTGTTTTAGCAATGCTTTTTATTTTCCGCCTTATGGCCAATATTCCTGTGCCAGGAGTTAATATTCAAGATCTAGAGGGTTTTTTCCAAAAGTTTCAAATGTTTGGTCTATTAAATGTTTTTACGGGTGGAACATTAGCCAAGCTTTCTATTGCCATGTTAGGAATAGGTCCATATATTACCTCGGTTATTATTTTGCAACTTTTGACAATGGTTTTCCCTGCTATGGAACAGATTTATAAAGAAGAAGGAGCGGCAGGTAAACAAAAATTTAATCAGTATGGTCGTCTTCTAACAATCCCCTTGGCCATAATGCAGGGGTACGCAATGCTTAGTCTGTTACAAAGGCAAGGAGCTATTAGTAATATGTCGTCAATTACAATGATAAGCTCTATTATCACCGTTACTGCTGGCACATTTTTCTTGGTTTGGTTGGGGGAAATGATTACTGAAAAAGGAATTGGTAACGGAGTTTCTTTAATTATCTTTGCCGGAATTGTTTCTAGCGTTCCAATCAATGTGCAACAATTTATGGTAAACTGGGATCCAGGCGAACTTCCTAGCTATCTACTCTTTTTTGGCGCCGCCTTTTTGATTATTGTTGGTATTGTTTTAGTCACGGAAGCTAGGCGGAATATTCCCATTTCTTACGCAAAAAGGGTCAGGGGAAACAAAATGTATGGAGGTGCTTCTACTTATTTGCCTTTAAATGTTAATCCAGCAGGAGTTATTCCTATTATTTTTGCCTTATCAATTATGCTTTTTCCTGGAATGATAGCAAGTTTCCTAGCAGGATCAGAGGGTATGGTAGGTAGGATTGCTCAGAGCGTAGCTAATTTCCAAAACCATCGTATTGCTTGGGGGGCAACATATTTTTTCATGGTTTTTGCTTTTACATATTTTTATACCATGGTTACATTTGATCCTAAATCAATATCTAATAATCTAAAAAAGATGGGTGGATTTGTGCCAGGTATTAGGCCGGGCGAATCAACATCTAATTTTATTTCTTATATCCTCCATCGTGTCTTATTTATTGGAGCAACGTTTTTAGGCACTGTAGCGATTATGCCTTACATTATTCAGGGAACTACAGGAGTAACCACTTTTGGATTTTTAGTCGGAGGAACATCTCTACTTATTGTGGTGGCAGTTGTTTTAGATACCATTAAACAAATAAATGCCCAGCTTCAGATGAGGGAGTATGAGACCATCTAAACAATTAAACGTATTTAACTCTTAACGTGATAGACCAAAACAATACACAAGCAATCGTTATTATTGGTCCGCCTGGAGCGGGCAAGGGGACACAGGCCTCGCTTTTATCAGATAAGTTAGGTCTTTATTATTTGGAGACGAGCAAGGTTATTGAAAAAAAGATAATGTTTGCAAAAGAGGGAGAGATAGAAATAGTTAACAATAAAGAGTATCCCTTAATAGAAGAAAAAAGAAAATGGGAGACAGGAGAGTTATGCAGTCCGCCACTAGTAAGTATTTGGGTTAAGCAAAAGATTAAAGAATTAGCTGATAGAGGAGAATCCATCGTTTTTGCTGGCACTCCGAGAACCTTGCGAGAAGCAGAAGAAGTTACGCCTTTTATAGAAGAACTTTACGGAAAGGGAAATATTAAAATAATTTTATTTGAGCTCGACGAGAAACAGTCTCTTTGGAGAAATACGCATAGAAGAATTTGCGAGTTAATGAGACATCCAATTTTATTTAATAAAGAGACCGAAAAATTAACTATGTGTTCTTTAGATGGCTCAAGGCTTATAAGACGCGAGAAATTAGATGATCCAGAAACGATTAAGATACGGTTGAAGGTTTATAAAAAGGAGACTCTTCCAGTAATTGATTATTTTAAACAAAGAAAACTCAAAGTTTTTGTTATTGATGCTTCTCCGGCACCAGCGGAAGTATTCAAAAAAGTTATTGAAGTTGTATGATTTATATTAAAACTCCAGAAGAAATCAAAAAGATGAGTAAAGCGGGCAAACTTTTAGCAGAGGTATTAGAAAAAGTAAAGCAAAGAGTTGAGCCTGGTGTAACTACTCAAGAATTAAATAATATCGCCGAGGAGCTTATTCTTAAATCAGGTTCAAAGCCTGCTTTTTTAGGTTATAACGATTTTCCAGCTACATTATGTACTTCTGTTAACGAAGTGGTTGTCCATCAAATACCTTCTAATTATAAATTAAAAAATGGTGATATTTTATCTTTAGACATAGGACTGATTCATGAAGGATATTATAGTGACATGGCAACAACAGTGCCAGTAGGAGATATCCCTTTAGAGACGGCACGTTTACTTAGAGCAACAAAAAAATCTTTGAACATTGCGATTAAAAAAGTAAGACCGGGAAATACAGTGGGGGATATTGGTAATGTTATAGAACGCTATTTATCTAAAAGAGGTTTCGGTATTGTGAAAGAATTGTGCGGACACGGTATTGGCAAGAATTTGCATGAGGATCCAGAAGTCTTGAATTTCGGTAAAAGAAGAAAAGGAGATGAACTAAAAGAAGGAATGGTTATTTGTATAGAACCAATGGCAACTATGGGTTCTAATAAAATCAAAAAAGCTCCGGATGGTTATGGCCTTAAAACAATAGATAATTCTCTCTCTGCTCATTTTGAGCATATGATAGCTGTTACCTCATCTGGTAGTCGCATATTGACAGAATAGGATATAGGTGGTAAAGTTTTTGTATCTGGACATTAACAAAAAAATAGGAGGAGAGGATAATGAAACTGGATAGATTTCTGGATCGGTTGGTGTCACCTCTGGCAAGGATTTTAGAAAGGAGAGAAGATCCTTTGCCTCAAGGCGGTGTGGATGTCGTGGTTGGCTTCGGCATAGGTATGAGAGCAGACGGTTCACCTAGCCTAATCTCAAGGGCTGTTGCTGTCCGTTGCGCAATACTCTACAAGCAGAAACTTGCTCGGACGATTATTTTTACTGGCGGAAGTAGTGAAAGCAATATCACGGAAGCGGAGGCGATGAGGAGTATCGCCATATGGTCCTTTGGAATCCCTTCGGATGAGATTTTTATAGACAACGCTTCTAAGAATACACATCAGAATGCTCTTAATGTTTGGGCAATGCTCAAGAGGAAGGGTCTTGCTAAAAACGGCTTGAGATTTGCCGTAGTGGGACAGGATCTTCACGTGGGGCGGTGTTACGATTCTTTGAGAAGAGTTGTTCCTAAATCTTCGCGAGTTTTCCTGTTAAAGGCCTATTCCAGATATGACCCGGAATGCACCCAGAAGCGATTAACTGCTGAATGGAGGTTTATACCGTGGGAGATTATTTGGACAGTTTTGTTCAAAATCAAGTTTGTCAGGAGATTAATTTCCTAAAGAGAAAGGAGGCGATTTGAGTGAAAAAAGCGCTTATTTGGTTCGGCCTGGCAATATCCCTCTCAATCGTTGCTTCTGCAGGCGGACTCATTGATCATGGAGATATAGGTCCGGCAATATTAGTTTTACTTTCGCTTCCTTGTCTAAGATTGGGAATCTTATATCCCAAAAGTTCTTTAATCTTATTTATGTTAGCCGCAAGTTTTTTGGTGGCAGGCGCGGGTTGGGCTTTGTGGCGGAGATATATGTTCATTGCGATAATTCCGGGCTTATGCTCCTATCTGTGTGTTATGATAGGACTTTTCAAACTCAAGGGAACGATTTCATGGTTGCTCAAATTCATTAAGGACAAACTGCAATAGAGAGATATCTTTTGCGAGGGACCACAGTGTCTCTCGCTTTATTTTTTTCAATTTTCTGATACAATAGAAGAATGATTAAT
>CAYRCT010000009.1:0-16778 GCA_964422845.1 uncultured Candidatus Saccharibacteria bacterium
AAAAAACAGCCCAAAGGCTGTCTTTTTAATTGTGCCCCGCGCAGGGCTCGAACCTGCAACATCCTCCTTAAAAGGGAGTTACTCTACCATTGAGTTAGCGGGGCAGAATAATCAATGATTTTTATCAGTAATAATTACAATCCTTGTTTACGCAATTCTCTTAATGAATCTTTTTGCTTTCTAGTCAATCGCTTTGGAATATCTACTGTTATTCCAACATAAAGATTACCTTTGCCATAACTGGAAAATCTTGGAACTCCTTTTTGAGATATTCTAAAAACCTTTCCTGGTTCTGTACCAGCTGGCACCTTTAGATATGATTTTTTGCCTTTTTCTAAACTTGGAATTTCTACTTGGTCGCCTAAAACAATCTGCGAAAAACTAACAGGCACTGTTGCATATAAGTCATCTCCTTTTCTTTCAAAAACAGAATGATGTTTTACAAAAACCCTTACAAACAAATCTCCAGCCGTGCCATTTTTCTTCCCGACATCTCCCTCTCCTCTAAATTTCATCACTTGCCCAGAATCAACCCCAGGAGGAATTGTAATATCTATTTTTTGATCACTTTTAATGCGACCCTCGCCATGACATACATTACATGGCTTTTCAGGAATATTTCCTTCACCATGACAAGTTGGACAAACAGTATTCTGCGTCATAGTCCCAAAAATTGTTTTCCTAATTTGTTGGACATGACCTTCTCCGCGACAAGTTGAACATTCTTTAATTTTCGTCCCCGGTTCAGCGCCATCTCCTTTGCAACGGGAACATACTACATATTTAAAAATAGAAAACTCTCGTTTTTGAGAAAACAAAACATCTTCCAATTTAACTTCAATATCTAACTGAATATCGTTTCCTCTTCTTAGATCTTCTTTTCTCTGTTGTTTTTCATTGCTGAAAAATTCCTCAAAAATATCACCTAAATTTTCAAAATTAAATCCAGACCCTCCTGCTCTAGCTCTTTGCCCGAAAGACCCAAAATCAAAACCAGGAGCTCCTCCAGCTGAACCGCCTTGTCCCATATTATCAAATGTACTTCCAAATTGATCATACTGACTTTTCTTCTGTTCATCTGAAAGCACCTGATAGGCCTCATTTATCTTGTGGAACTGCTTTTCGTCCCCACCTTTATCAGGATGATGTTTATGGGCTAAGCGTCGAAAGGCCTTTTTAATCTCAGGTTGAGAAGCCTCTCTAGAAACGCCTAAAATCTTATAGTAATCTTCTGCCATTGATGTTGGTTAAAATTAATCTTTTTTCTCTTGATCGTCTTTTTCCTCATTCTTCTCTTCGTCTTTTTTCTCTTCTGTTACCTCTCCTTCCTCTGTCTTTGCTTCTGCTTTTGGCTCTTCTCCTTTCTTGTCTTCCTGCTTGGACTGTTCTTCCTGTTTTTGTTTATAAAGCTCAGCTCCTGCTTTTTGAATAATCTGAGAAAGCTCTTCGCTCAATTTCTTTATTTCTTCTATATTATCACTTTCTTTAATTTTCTTCAATTCTTCCATTTTTTCATTAACTTCTTTTTTAACCTCATCAGGGATTTTGTCTTTCGCATCATTCAGAGTTCTTTGACAACTATAGATTAGTGTTTCTGCTTGATTTTTTACTTCAATTAATTCTTTCTTTTTTTTATCTTCTTCTTGGTGAAGCTCAGCTTGCTTTTTCATTTTTTCTACCTCCTCATCAGATACTCCACAAGAACCCTCAATCTTAATGGATTGTTCTTTGCCTGTTCCCTTGTCTTTGGCAGAAACCTGTAAAATTCCGTTTGCGTCAATTTCAAAGATAACTTCAATTTGAGGAATACCTCGAGGAGCCGCAGGAATGCCGTCTAGAATAAATCTGCCTAACTGCTTGCTATCATTAGCCATTGATCTTTCTCCTTGCAAAACTCTAATCTCTACTGATGGTTGACTATCCGCTGCAGTAGAAAAAACTTGGGCTTTAGAAGTTGGAATAGTAGTATTTTTAGCAATAAGAACAGTATTTACTCCGCCTAATGTCTCTATTCCTAAAGAAAGAGGAATAATGTCTAAAAGCAAAACATCTTTCATGTCTCCCTGTAATATGCCTGCCTGAACTGCTGCTCCTGCTGCTACAACTTCGTCTGGATTAATGTCTTTTCTTGGCTCCTTACCTAAAAGATTCTTGATTTCTTCCTGTATTTTAGGCATTCTTGTCTGTCCCCCGACTAAAATTATCTCATCAATATCTTTGGTTTCGAATTTAGCATCTTTAAGCGTTTTTTTCACTAATTCAATAGAAGAAATAATATATTCTCCAACCATTTCTTCAAATTTGGCTCTAGAAAGCTTGTAATCCAAATGTTTAGGTCCAGAAGCATCGGATGTCACGAAAGGAAGATTAATATCAGTTTCTAAAGCGCTAGAAAGTTCTATTTTTGCTTTTTCGGCCGCTTCTTTCAGTCGCTGAAGGGCTAATTTGTCTTCAGACAAATCAATGCCCTGATCTTTCTTAAATTGAGTCACTAACCAATCAATAATTTTTTGATCAAAGTCGTCTCCTCCCAAATGAGTGTTTCCATTGGTTGCCTTAACTTCCACGGTGTCTTCACTAACATCTAAAATTGAAATATCAAATGTTCCACCACCAAAATCATAAACAACAATCTGTTGTTCTGCTTTTTTTGTCAAACCGTAAGCTAAAGCAGCTGCGGTTGGCTCATTAATCACTCTCCTTACTTTAAAACCAGCAATCTCTCCAGCTACCTTGGTTGCCTTTCTTTGAGAATCGTCGAAATAAGCAGGACAAGTGATAATTGCCTCTTCAATTTTTTCCCCAAGCCTATCTTCAGCATCGTTCTTCAATTTCTGTAAAATCATTGCTGATATTTCAAATGGCTGATACCATTTTTCTCCCATTTTTATTTCTACTCCTCCATCTTTTGATTCTCTTATATCATAAGGCAAAAGCTTTAAATCTTTTTTAACTTCTGCGTCAGAAAATTTACGGCCTATCAATCGCTTAATAGAAAAAACAGTATTTTCTGGATTAGTAATTTGCTGTCTCTTAGCTAAAACACCTACTAATCTTTCGTTGTTTTTGGTAATAGCAACGATTGAAGGAGTAGTTCTTGCTCCTTCTTTGTTGTTTATAATATTCGGTTCTGCGTTGACAATTGAAGCCATTGCACAATTAGTTGTTCCTAAGTCAATACCTAAAATTTTGGACATGAGTTTAAATTCTTTTAATTATTAATTACTAATTTATTTCCCGAAACCTTTACTTTTGCTGGACGAATAAGTTTATTGTTCAATTTGTATCCTTTTTGGATAATCTTTAAGATTATTCCCTCCTCTTTTTTTTCGTCTTCCTCTACGTCAACAACTTCGTGAAAATTAGGGTCAAACTTTATCCCTTCTTGAGTTTCTAGTTCTTGAATTCCTTGATTTTTTAAAAAATCTTCAAAATATTTTTGGATTTGCAAAAAACCTTGCAAAACAGGAGATCCTTTGTCTTTCTGACTAATCCCTGCTTGCGCACTTTCAAAATAATCTAAAATAGATAATAACTCTAATACCCAGCCCTCTTTCTCAAAATCAATAAGCTCTTTAAATCGATCTCCTTGTTCTCTTTTGTAATTCAAAAAATCCGCTTTGCACCTTTGTGCATGAGCTAAATATTCTTCTTTCTCTTTTTTTATTTCTTCTACTTTCTTATGTAATTTTTTAATTTCTACTTGCTCTGTTTTATCTTTTTTCTTCTTGGTTTTAGATTGCATTGTGATATGTTTAAAAAAATTAGTGATTTTATTTTACACCGATAAACCTATTTGTCAATGATTGACAAAACCAAAGAATTAATGTTTTATTCCGAGGACGAATTTCGTATTTTGATATTTATAATTGACTATCATGCTCCTTTAATATAGTATTAATCAATCAAGTAAGACCAAAGGAGGAAAAAATGTTACATCACAAACCGCGTACTGTTGCCCTAGCAATACAATTTATAGAAAGTAGAAAGACGCTATTGGAAGAAACAAGAACATTGACTTCATCATGCCCACAGATGAGTTGTCATCGAGAAATAGCGGCTTTAGTAGAAAAGGTCAGAAAAGAAACAGAAGACGAGATACATGAACTTTATTATCTGGCAATCGGGGGCTCTGACGAAGGCACTCCAGAGAGAGAAAAGACAGAGGACGAGATAGAGAAACCCCAGAAACCGAAAATCGAAACCTCCACAGAAGAAAGTTAACCTAATTGTTCTTTTCTCTTCCCTCCGCCCGCGCTTGCGTGGACGGAGGATTTTTTTCCACTATGATTATCATTATGTTATTGCTATAATAATATAATGTGGAAAATAAATAAAAAGGTTATTATTCTTTTGGGAATTATTCTTGTAATAGCTGGCTTTTTACGACTCTATGCTTTAGACACTACCCCTCCCGGACTTTACCCTGATGAGGCAATGAACGCTAATGATGCTTTAACTAATCCTGGCAAGGTCTTTTATCCAGAAAACAACGGTAGAGAAGGGCTATATATGAATTTGGTAAATTTAAGCTTTAAAATTTTTGGCCCTAGTCCATTTTCTTTACGATTTGTTTCTGCTATCATCGGAATCTTTACTATTTTAGGACTATATCTTTTATCTAAAGAATTATTTCAAAATCTAAAGTTTAAAACCGAAAATTCTAATTTACTTGCCTTGTTGGCAAGTTTTTTTCTTGCCATTTCTTTTTGGCATATTAATTTTTCAAGAATTGGTTTTAGAGGAGCTTTTCTGCCCTTTGTACTCGTATTCTGTTTTTATTTCTTCTTTCAAGGATTAAGAAAGAAAAATATGTTTCAGATTATTATTTCTGGAATATTTTTCGGTTTGGGCTTTTATACTTATTCTTCTTTCCGTTTAGCTTTTTTAATTTTGCCATTTATTGTTATCCCCTACTTCTTTCTTTTCAAAAAGGAAAAAGAATTAAAAAAGTTTTTTCTTTGCGCTTTTTATTTTATCATCTCTGCAATCATAACATCTCTGCCCTTGTGGCTATATTTTATTTCTAATCCATCCGACTTTCTTGGTCGTCTCGGGCCAATTTCTATCTTTGCTCAAGACAGTGTTGTCAAATCATTTTTTATAAGCTTAATAAGGCATTTAGGAATGTTTAATGTTTCTGGCGATTTCAATTGGAGACATAATTTATCTGGCTCCCCTCAACTCCTATGGCCTATAGGTATTTTATTTTTAATCGGATTCATATTCTCTTTTAAAAAATTATTATCTTCTTATAAAAATAGAAATTATCAATCGCTTTCTGTTTATTCCTTTCTTTTTGGGTGGTTCTTTGTAATGATTCTTCCTGGCGCATTGACATATGAGGGTCTTCCTCGTTCTTTGCGAACAATTGGAATTATACCAGTTGTTTATATTTTCGCTGCATTGGGTGGATATTGGCTTTTCAAAAAAGTAAAAACTAATAAATGGCTTGACTTAAAGCCAAAAAATAAATTTCTTAAATTTTTTCTTTATTTTATTATTTCCTTCTTGTTCTTTAGTTTATTCACGGCTCAATTTCAAAAATATTTTGATACTTGGGCAAAAAATCCCAATGTGACTGGCGCTTTTACTGAAAGATTTGTAGATATTGGTACAACGCTTAATTCTTTGCCTAACGAAATTGAAAAATATATTATTGTTAATGAGGGAGGCACAGCAGTTCCTTATCCTGATGGTCCCCCTGTTTCAGCTCAAACAATAATGTTTATTGAAAGAATGGAATATGGCGAATTACGAGCTAGTTACTTAAAGCTGGAACAAATAAATCAAATCCAAATGGGAGATAAAAAAATCATTATTGTTCCTATGCGCTTTGATGATATAATATCAAATCTATTAGAAAAATCTTTTCCTAATGGTTTAATAAAAATAATTAATAATGTAAAAATTTATGAAATTAACTAATAGAACCACAAATATAATTGCTATTATTCTTTTGGGGATATGTTTTTTCTTGAGCTTTCTGAGTATTAGAAATATGTCTCTGACAATGGATGAAAAAGCTCATATTCCATCTGGATACTCCTATTTAAAGTTTCAGGATTATCGTTTAAATCCAGAACATCCTCCATTGGCCAAGGACTTATCTGCGATTCCACTTTTATTTTTAGATCTTAAGTTTCCAACTGAACATTCTTCCTGGACCAACGATATTAATGGCCAATGGGAATCAGGAGATCAATTTATTTTCAAATCAGGCAATAACGCTGATGAAATTATTTTTTGGTCCCGCATCCCAATGATTCTACTTCTCTTGCTTACTGGTTGGTTTATTTTCTTTTGGGTCAGAAAACTGGGAGGCAATAAGCCAGCTCTTTTGGCTTTAACTCTGTTTTCATTCTCTCCTTCATTTTTGGCTCACGGGCGACTGGTAACCACAGATGTAGCTGCTGTTTTTGGATTCTTAATTGCTACTTATTTCTGGCTCAAATTTCTAAAAAACCCATCTGGTAAAAATGTTTTCATCGCAGGAATAACCTTTGGCATAGCTATGTGTTTGAAATTCTCTCTCGTACTTTTGGTTCCTTCTTTAGGACTGGTTACTATTATTTACGCATGGTTGCAAGGCAAAAAGATAAAAAATGTTCTAAAATACATCGGTCTAGCTGTTGTTGTTGGCTTGGTAGGATTATTTTCAATTATCTGGCCATTATATCAACTCCATATTATAAACTATCCAGTGGAACAACAAGTCAATGATATGGAAACAATTTTGGAAGATACTGCTATAAACAACTTCTTTATACAAGGCGCTAGAAACCCAATGATGAGACCTATCTCGCAGTATGCCTTTGGTTTATTAATGGCAACAAGCAGGGTCGCCAGAGGAAACACTGTCTATTTCCTTGGCAAAGTTACAATTAACTCATGGAAAGAATATTTTCCAGTAATGTATCTTTTGAAAGTTCCTTTAGCATTTCATGTTTTGACTCTTTTAGCTATTGGTTTCTGGTTATCAGCAATGAAAAAAACAAACTTTTTGAAAAAAATTGGAAAACGCTTTAAAACTTGGTTTTCTAACCACTTAGCTGAATTTTCTTTGCTTGTTTTATTCATTATATACTGGGGGACCTCTATCGCTGGAAATCTTAATATCGGGGTAAGACATATCTTGCCCATATTCCCAATAATGTATATTTTGGTATCCCTTAGATTCTTTCGTTCTACTGATAAAATGAAAAAACAGCCGAAATTAATTCTTAGCTGTTTACTTGGTATCTTAATGGCTTGGTATATAATTTCTTCTGTTTTGGCTTTCCCTTATTATATTTCCTATTACAACGAATTAGCCGGGGGTTCTAAAAATGGTTATAAGATTGCAGTGGACTCAAATTATGACTGGGGTCAAGATCTAAAACGATTAGCAGATTTTATAGAAGAAAAAAATATTGAAAAAATTAATGTTTCTTATTTCGGTGGCGATAATACATTCTACCGATTAGGAAACAAATTAAATCAGGCATGGGTAGATGAAGATCAAGAGAAAAATAAAGGATGGATTGCTATTTCAGCCACTCTTTTGCAGGAAAGACGAGCCATCGCAGTTCCGGGATATGACAGAGACGCAACCGTTATGAATTGGCTTAATGACTACGAACCTATCCGCATCGGCAACTCAATCTTCGTCTATTATATAGATTAATATTTAATCACAGAGAAAAAAGAACAACAGGGGTTTGCCCTATTACATGTTCCTACTTTTTCGGATTATTTATAGAAAATTTTGTCAAAACGGAGATCAATATATTCTAGTTCATCTATTTCGGACAATGCTTCATCTCTTAAAAACAAAATTAAGTCCTCAACTTGTAAGGGAGGACTTTTTTGCGGAGAAAAATAAAGAATTAAATTATTCTCTGTTCTTGCCTCCACTTTTGAGGGAAAAACTTTAAATTCTTGAATTGCAATATTTCCCCTTTCTTTTAATTCAGCATAAATCAAAGAAATAAATTCTAATAATTCTTGATCTAAAAGTTTATCTTTTTGGATTATTTTATGTTCAAAAAAAATAATCGGCAAATCTTTCTGCGCTGTTTCTTTGGCAATTGTTTGAAAGGCAAATCCTTGATTATCTGTTAAAAAACATTCTTCTTCTGAACAAGAAAGCGCCTTAGCTTTTTTTTCTTCAATATTTATTGACAATTTATGTAATAATTTCTTTTCGACAAGGATATCTTTAACTGGGAAAAAATTCTCTAATACAAAATTCTTTACTTCTCTCTTCCTTAAAACAAAAATGCTTTTACTTGGAAAAAATAAAATATTTTTCTCTGTTATTTTCTCTATTCCCTCTTTTACTTCTAAAGCATCTACAAAATGCGTTCCTTCCACTGTTACTGATTCTATCTGAAATACTGGTGAAAAAATAAGAAAATAAAAAAGACCCAAAAAAGTTATAATTCCCAAAATAAAAAACCAAAAAAACCGATTTCTAAAAATCGACTTTTTTTTCTTTAAATAACGATATTTTTTGCTGGAATAATATTTTTGTTCTCTAGCCATAACATTAAAATCCTCTTTTTATTTTCCTTGAATGCTCGATAACATAATTCAACCAATATTTTTTAGAAGTTATAAAATCCTGGGTTGCAACATATTCTTGTTTTTCTCCGCCAAAACCCTTTTTAAACAAAGTTAGACCTTTCCACGGATGGTTGATTTTGTTTTCAGGAGCAATTCCCCAAAAACTATAATGTTTTAATCCCCTGTTCTTCGTTTCTTTAATTGCTTCCCATTGAAGCAAATAGCTTACGGGCATTTTGCTGTATTTCCTCAAGGAAGCTCCTTGATGATAAAAAGCGCTATTCTGCCAAAAAATTATCATTGCTCCGGCCACTACTTCTTTTTTGTATTTTCCAAGCAATAATAGAATTTCATCATCTTCTGAAAAAATCTTAAATTCGTTCTGTAAAAAACTGAAAGAGAAAGGAACGAACCCTCCTCTCTTACCTGTTTTTAAATAAAGTTTATTAAAAATATCAATATCTTGTATGTTTTTGCTTTTTATAATTTGAATATCATAATTTTTTAGCCCTTGCCGGATTAAATAACGAGTTGTCTTCCGCATATTCGTCAAGAGTTTGTCTTCTGATTTATCAATATCTAACACCCAACTAACTTCCGGATGTTCGTGTATCGGCGCTTGACGAAAACCAAAAGTTTTAAATAATTGAATATTCTCTCTATTTCTTTCCCAAATTGGACAAACTCTTATAAAATTAGCTTTTTCTTCTTTAGCGAGCATCTTCAAATATTCCAATAAATCTTTCATTATCTCATAATTTTTCTCTTGTTCTTTGTGTTCCACAACCGGCCCATGTTCTATAAGCAAATAAATTCCTCTCTTTGCCCTTATCTTAGCCACAGAACAGACCGCTAAAAGTTCGCTGTTTTTATAGACACCCAAACGCCAAATCTTTTTACCTAATGCTTGATTAAATTTACTCCAACTCCAAGACTGCAAAAAAGTTTTGTCTTTGCAATTTATTAAAAAAGATTCCCATTCATTTTTATTTTTTATTTCTTTTATCATTATAGATATTTTAACACAGCTTAAGAATTTTTTCGAGATATAAGTAATTGATTAAAAAATTAAAACGATTTGACTTTTCAAAAAAATAGTGTTAATATATTAATCTAAAATCAAACAGCACATTAAAACCAGAGATAAGGGGGAATATGAAAAAAAATCTGCTTAAGACCTGTATGATGGCATTGTTTTTACTAAGTATAGCTATTTCTTTTGCAACAATTGCGGAAGATAATGACGTAGGCAGAGATTTGGAGATAGGTGATATTCTACTATTTCAAAACAAAATAGGAGAACCATTCTATTGGTTAGATTGGTTGCTCCAAAACGCCTTCGGCTGTAAGTTCTCGCATGTTGCCATATATTGGGGAAATAACTTGATTATTGGAGCGGGGGGAAAAGGAGTTAATTTTTCCTTAATGAAGCAAGAAACAAATATCACCAGAATACTTCGCTATCCGGGACTTACGGAAAAACAGAAACAAAAGATGCGGGCCAATTCTATGGCAGTGATAGGAACTCCTTATCCAGACATAAGAGAACTAATAGAAATGGGATTAACTTTCTTGAAGTATTTCACCATTGAAAATCCCTTTCTTGAAGCAATCGCAAAACCGATATTTAGCTTAGCTGCTTTTATCTTCGGAATCAATCAAGAAAATCGCATTTTTACCAATCTAAATAGTTCAGATGGTTGGCAAACTGTAATTTGTACTGAATTTGTATTCCGAACATTTGAAAGCGTAGGCATTGAATTGAAATCTCAAAAAACTCCTGATTTTCTACTACCAGATGATTTTCTTAGATATTCTTCATTGACAGAAGTGGAATAGCGATTCGGCGCGAAATTAATAGGGTTCGCTATATAGCGAACCCTATTTCATAAATATCTAAAAATAATCCTTAGATATTTTTTAATTATGGTTGTAGAATATTTTCTGTTTCATTGTTTATTGCAATAATAACATCATCAATTTCTGGAAACTGTTTAAGCGTTTCCGTAATTTGGGCTCTTATTGCTTGAACTCTGCAAGAGCCAGCAACTCCTTCCTCTAATTTTTCATTAAAATTAATCTCGACTATCCCATTTTTAATATTAAAACTTTGAATAGCAACGCCCTCGTTAATGTTCGTAAAAAATCCTCCTTCCCTTTCTGTCTCGTTGGGTCCTTTTAGTATCTCTTTAAGAGACCCATAAATTGGCGCTTGGGTCTTTTCTATCTCTCTTTCAGCAAAATATACTTTGTCGCAATAAAGCGCGTCTGGATCTTCGTAGCGATTGCTGAAAAAGACCCTGATAGTCATTGTTTCTGCCTGTTCTTCTACTTGTGGATAGAAAAAATAAATCAAAACACCAACAGCAATGCCGATTAGAACAACAAGAATAGTATAAAGAATTTGTTTAATCATAAATCTAAAATCTGTTTAATTTTTTTTCTTTTTATTCCCTGTCTAATTATTTTCCTATTTTTTAAATCAATAACAGTTGAGGGCTTTTTGTGTTTGCACTCTCCTTCTACCATAAAATCCACTTCTAAATCAACCTCTTCTGCATCTATGGGCGACTTTTTGCCAGAAACATTAGCTGAAGTCGTAATGATTGGAAAATTGGCTCTTTTTATAATTTCAAAAACTATTTCATGCTCTGGAATTCTGATCCCCACAGATTTTTTTCCAGCAGTTACTAAATCAGAAACAATTGGTTTTTTAGGTAAAATAAACGTTATTGGACCGGGTAAAAATTTTTTAAGAATTTTCTTATCTTGTTCTGTAATAATAGCTAATTCTTCAAGCATTTGAAAATCACAAACTGCTACAGATAATGGCTTATCAAAACTTCTATTCTTTAATATAAAAATCCGCTTAATCGCCTTTTCGTCAAAGATATTACAACCAATCCCGTAAACAGTATCTGTTGGATAAGCAATGATTCCTCCTTTTTTTAAAACCATTACTGCTTTTTCAATTTGATTCTTAATATTCATTTTTTAGTTTATTGTATTTTTTCTTAAAATAGTAAAGGGGGGCCAGCACCATGCTAACCCCCAAACGAACAACTGTTAATGGACGATGATGATACCTATCATCAACCACCACCAATCGATAGCGCAACAGGATGGCTGATAAGTTGACGGACAACACGATGTTGTCTGAACGCAAACTGGTGGATTAACGGCTGTTGTTCTACATTCAGGAAGGGTTGTAATCGGAACTGCTAACACGGATCTCTCTCCCACCCAGATAGAATTGCAACAGACATTACACCATGTGCCAAGTGCAGACGCCGACAAATACGGAGATTGACCTTGATAAAAGTTGATCTCCCACAACTTAAATGGCGAGAAAATCACCGTAAGTTTCTGAAGGTTTCCTGTCGGATATAGCATTGACAGGGGAAGGATATTCATTCCAGCCCTCATGTAATTGCATCTATTTTGTGGGTTTGGAAAAATCATGTATTGCTCTGTTTCAGGACTCCCCTGATAGAAAACAGAAAGATACCCCGAGCAAGGCAACACTACGCTTCCGCGAAGATGATCTTCGGTCGCCGTAAGGCCAACAAGCAAAGAATTACCTTGAAGAACTCTATTACCAATCCACACCTGGTTTGCCGAAACAGCCAAGCCTCCAAAAACCAAAGAAATAGATAACACTATCGCTACCAAGACTGTTTTTCTCATCTTGTTCCCTCCTTAAGTTGGGAATTTATTATGGCATCAAATTGCCACAATATACTAATTTAATCTTAATGAATAATTTAAGATTTGTCAAGGGCTGACATAAAATTTTAATTATATATGATAAAAATTTATTTTAGAAAAATTTCTAAATATTTTTTTATTCAAGATTTTATGTTTATGCTTTCGCGAATCAAGGTTCTGCCTAGCGTTAGCGAGGCAGATTCTTATTTCTTTCGCTTTTTTCTTTGAAATATTTATATGAGTAGGAAGATTAACAATTTGATCGGCTACTTCTTCGGCTATGGGACAAGAACCTTTTCTGTAACCCATTTTTATTTCATCCGTTCCTTGTGGAACAATAATGGACTTTCTCCAACCATCGTCAAGATAAATGTTTTTCTCTTTAAATTTCTTCAATACCTTATCGCTGTTCCCTAGAAAAATAGGATAACGCATATATACTCCTTTTTTTGCGCTTTGGTCATAAATTTTAACAATCTCATATCTGTGATTATTAAATCTTTCTAATTTTTTAAATTGATGTAATCCTAAAATAGATAAAACGTTGGGCATCTTTTGGGGCAAATACTTTGGCTGTTCTCCTTGTTTCTCTTTTTTATGAACTGCTTTAGAAATAATCTTTAATCGTTGGAAAGCAACTAAAAAATATTTACCAATGCCAAAAAAACTATAAAGAGGCATTACTATCATTTTTGTTAAAACAGGATGCAAAAGTTGTTGTAAAATCCAATAGCCTGAAGGCATTGAAGATTTTTTTTGAAAATCTTTTATTCGATTTGCCAAAATTTTATCATTAGTAACGGCTATCCCTCCGTAAACAGAAGAAATAATTTTGTCTCTTCCTAAACTGAAAAATGATGCCTTGCCGAACGAGCCAACTTTCTGTCCGTTATAACTAGCGCCCAAAGAATGAGCACAGTCCTCAATTAAAATTAGGTTATGTTTCTTGCAAATCTCTAGAATTTCATTTATTTTTGCGGACACACCAAAAGTATGCTGAACTAAAACAACTCTACTCTTGGATGTTATCTTCTTTTCTAGGTCCTGTGGATTGATGTTAATAGTTTCTTTTTCAATATCAACAAAAATCGGCTTCAAGTTAGACCAAATAATAGGATTAACAGCTGCATTACAAGTAAATGCCTGAAGTAAAACTTCATCGTCTTTTTCTAGCCCCAACGCACTTAAAATTGCCAAAAATGCCGATCTACCGCTATTAAGAGCAAAGGCGTGCTCAATTTCCAAATAGCTCTTAAATTTTTCTTCCAACTCTCTTATCGCTTGCCCATTTTTCCATTCCCAGGGACAAAAAATCAATTTCAAAGCCAGCCAGATATCATCTTTTTCTACATTCGGCGAAAGAGAAATAAATGTTGGAGATCTAAAAAGCATAATTAATCATTTGTTAATAATTTGTTTACCAATCCTCGCGAAACTCTTCCCTCAATCAAAAGAACATCGACTCCTTTCAATTTCTTAATAATTTCTTCAGGGCTTGAAACAAAATCAATGTTTTCAAAAACTCCTTTTGTAACAGTAATGGCTACATCACAAACATCTGATATCTTCTTTTCAATTCTCCTGTGAACCTCTTTTGATGCCTTTCCTAGTTCTATCAGCCCTGGTAACACAATTGCTTTCTTCCCTTCCCATGTGTCCAAGTAATCCAAAGAAGAGATGACGCCATCGGGATTAGCAGAATAACTAGAATCAATAATCTTCAAACCATTAATGCCTTGTCTTAATATCATTCCCCTAAATTCTAATTTCATATTAGAACAAATATTAGCAATTTTCTGTAAAGACATTCCTAACTCTAGTGCAACGCAAATTGCTCCTAAAACATTTAAAATACTGTGTTTGCCAAATAACTTAATTTTAAAAATTGCGCTCTCTCCATTTTTTAGAATGACTTTAAAAGAGCTAGATTCTCTTTCTATTACTATGTTCTCTGCCCAAATATCCGGAACAATTCCCTCAATATTGTTTCTCAGACTATAAATCTTTTTTGACTTATCTGTCTTTTTATAAAGCTCTAAGCAGTATTTATTGTCACCATTAAAAATAGCCAATCCACCTTTTGGCAACGCCTCAATAAGTTCGTATTTCCCCTTAATAATATTTTCCTGTGAGCCAAAAAGAGCCAAGTGTTGCTCATTAATACCAGTTAAAACCCCTATTTTTGGCCTAACCATATCACTGATTGCCTTAACTTCGCCTCTTTTATATGCGGCGATTTCACAAATAAAAAATTTGTGTTTTTTCTCTAAATAGTTATTGACTGTTTCAGTCACACCAATTTCTGTATTAGTATGAATGCTTGTTTTCAAAACTTCGTTATTCTTGGATAACAAAAAATACAATATCTCTTTAGTTGATGTCTTTCCGAAAGAACCTGTAATGCCAATTGTAGTTAACTCAGAAAATTTTTCTATTTTTTCTTTAGCCTTTCTTTTTATAGCTCTTTTCTTAAAAGAAACAGGGACTTCTATTATTTTTAAACATAAAAAAATAAAAACGGGAAATAAAATTTCTGAAATTAAAACAAAGAGAAAAAAATTGCTGAAAAATTTCACAATTAAAAATATCTGAGACACGACAACAAAAACGAAAAAAAGAATAATTTTCTTAGTAAATTCCGGGAAAGCCCATTTCTTTTTTAAAAAAAGCGAAAAAGAATATAATCCAAAGAATGAATAAAGAATGAAAATTAAAATTCCTAAAAAAGATCTACTGTTTAAAAATAGAAACCAAACAAATAAAAGAGCTAAAGCTGAAAAGAAAAACTTAGAAAAAATAATTTTTCTTTTTCTTTTTACTTCTTCCAAAAACCTGTCTAAACGGTACTCTTTTAGCTGCCAGAAATAAAGAAAAAAGAAGATTCTTCTGACCAAATGAATAACCCAGAAAGGCAAAGTTATTAAAGGTAAAAATAATAAAAAATCTTGTGAAAACATAAAATTATTTTAGTTTTCTTAAAAAATGATAAGCTTTGTACCAAAATTTCTGGAAAATTATATCTTTTGATAAAGGATATTGCAATTCTTCGCCACCAAAACCTTTCTTGAAAGCAGTAATTCCTGGCCATTTTTTTGCATCAATCCCCCAAAAATCGAATCTCTCGCAGCCCGCACTTTTAGCTAATTTGATTCTCTCCCATTGGGCTAAATTAGTAGCTTTCAGCGCCCTATAATCCCAATCCGAAGCACCATGTAAACAAATAGCATCCTTGCCAAAAACAATTAAGACATAAGAAGCAATAATCTTATCCTTATAAATTGCAGAACATAATTTAACCTTAAAATCTTGACTAGCGCAAGCAAATAACTTTTTATAATGCTCTTCATTAAATGGAAAAAAATTATCTCTCTTGCTTGTTTTTTCAATCAAAGAATAAAAGGCTGGATTGTATTGGTCACCAAATTCAATTTTTACTCCTTTTTTTTCTGCTAACCTGATATTATATCTTACTTTAGAAGAAAAATTATTAAATATGCTTTCTTTTGATTCACTTAAATCCAAAACAAGTGTTCGCTGTGGTTGAGTCCTTTTTTGAGAAATTTTTGATAAAAAAATTTTAGGTGTAGAAAACTTAGACAACGGTTCAATTTTTAAAAAAACCGCTTTTTCTCTTTTCGCTATCTTGCCTATTTTTGTTAAAATCGCGTTTAAAATTTCTTGCTCTTTTTTTACAGAAATGCCTTTTCGAAAACAAGGACCAAAAGGGATATAAAGATGGCTTTTGTATAAGGGAAAACTTTCCTGAATAAGTTGCGTCTGGACCAAAATTTTATTTCCTTGTTTAGCCTCTATTCTCCAAACTTTTTTTGATAAACTTTTTTGAAATTCTCCCCACTCAAATGATTGAAGAAAACTCCCTTGATTATCTAAAAGGAATTGATTCCAATTCTTTCTATTGTTTTTTCCTAAAAAATTAATTTCCATTTTTACACAAAAAATCTAGAATTGTTTTTACTAACAATTCTGGTTTTTCGTTATTAACACGATGTCCACAGTCAAAAACCCTTAATATAGAATTTTTTATTCCTTTTTTCATTAAATATGCATCCTCTATGGGCGTAACTTTATCTTTTTTACCCCAAATGATTAAAGTTGATAATTCTATCTTTCCCCAAACTTCTGACAAATCTTCTGCAACAACCCTCTTAAATATATCTTTCATAACGCCTTCTGCTTTAATATAATCAACGCTCTTTAAAATAAATTTATAAAAAGATTTTTTTAAAAACATATAACCGGGTAAAAAAGAAAATATTTTAAAAATCGAAACAATTAAAGAGAAAACTTTTTTAGAAAAACTTTTTTTAGTTCTTCTACCAGCAGAATCAACTAAAATCAATTTCCTAATTTTATCTGGCGATTGCGTTGATAGTTTGATTGCCAAATTGCCACCAAAAGAATGGCCCAAAAGATAAAAATCATTAATATTAATTTTTTTTATAAAATCTAAAATAAACTGGATATAGCTATCCATATTCCACACTTCTTTTGGAACATCGCTT
>CAYRCT010000009.1:16878-18486 GCA_964422845.1 uncultured Candidatus Saccharibacteria bacterium
CCCCAACCGTGTAAAATCAAAAAAGGACTCCCCTCTCCAGCAATCCTTGTGAATATCTTAAGGCCATTAACTTGCAAAAACTTCTCTTCCATTTTATTTAATATATTTAAAACCCAAATATTTTTCCAATACCTTTGGAATTAAAATACTGCCATCTTTTTGCTGATAATTCTCTAAAATAGCAATAATTGTTCTACCAACGGCAAAAGCTGTTCCATTAAGAGTGTGAACGAAATTAGTTTTATCCCCTTCTCTATATTTTATCTTCAGCCGTCTGGCCTGGAAACTTGTACAGTTAGAAGTTGAATGAGTTTCTCGAAACTTATCTTGTGAAGGTATCCACGATTCTATGTCATAAGTAGAGGCTGACGCCCGACATATATCTGTGCTACAAAGATGAACGACTCTATGTGGAATCTCTAATTCTTGCATTAACTTTTCTTGTAAATCTAATAAATAAAGGTGTTCTTTTGGAGAATCCTTTGGTTTTGTAAAACTAAACATTTCTACCTTATCAAACTGATGAACTCTAAAAATGCCCTTTGTGTCTTTGCCGTAAGATCCTGCTTCTTCCCTAAAACAAGAAGAAAAAGCTACAAACCTCTTTGGTAAATCTTTTGATTCAAATGTCTCTCCTTGATACATTGGTCCAACCATCTGCTCTCCTGTGCCAGTAAGATATAAGCCGTCTTTTTCTAAAAAGTATCTTTCCTCTCTATCTTCTTCCGTATCAAGATAACCCATTCCCTTCATCATTTCTGTCTTAAGTAATGTCGGCGGAACAATTAAGCTAAAACCCTTCTTTAATAAAGTGTCAAAAGCAAATTGAATTAAGGCAAACTCTAAAAGCACTGCTTGATTTTTCAAAATCCCAAATCTAGCTCCAGATATTTTAACCGCTCTTTCAAAGTCTATTAAATCTAATGTTTTGCCAATCTCTAGGTGATCTTTTATTTTAAAATCAAATTTTTTGGGTTTTCCCCATTCTCTTATCACTTTGTTATCTTTTTCACTCTTGCCAATGGGCACATCATCTAAGAGGATATTAGGAATCAGTATAAAAAGAGAACCAAATTCTTTCTCAATATTTTCAAGATCTTTTTCTTTCTTCTTTAATTCTTGTTTTATCTGTTTAGCTTTTTCTAAATCAGCTGGCTTTCCTTTTTGAGCTGAAATTTCATTTCTTTGAGACCGTAAATTTTCTACTTCTTGAATCATTTCCCGCTTTTGTTTGTCCAATTCTAAAAGCTTATCAATATCTAAATCAACTTCTCTTTTTTTAAGAGCTTGTTTAACAACTTCTGGATTTTCACGAAGCAATTTTATATCAATCATTTTTTTTAGATCGCATTGTGGGGAACAAAATTATTTCTCTTAAAGAATGGGAATCGGTTAAAAGGGCTACAAGACGGTCTATACCCATGCCGAAGCCGGCTGCAGGTGGCATTCCGTATTCCAGCGCTTCAAGAAAACCCTCATCAGTTTTTTGAGCTTCTTGGTATCCCTGTTTATACATTTTTTCCTGTTCTTCAAATATTTTCCTTTGTTTTTGTGGATCGTTAAGTTCTGAAAAAGCATTAACAAGCTCCCAATTGCCAGCTACTAACT
>CAYRCT010000009.1:18586-23316 GCA_964422845.1 uncultured Candidatus Saccharibacteria bacterium
GGATCGTTAAGTTCTGAAAAAGCATTAACAAGCTCCCAATTGCCAGCTACTAACTGAAAATTGGCTAACTTTTGATTGTCTTTTGGCAGGGATTTTGCTAATGGAAAAGAGCCATATGGATGGTGAATTATAAATGTGGGCTCCCATATTTTTGGTCGAATAACCTTTTTATAAATTTCATCAGCAATTTCAGCCAAACCTTGCCCTTTCTCAATCTTAATTCCCATTGCTTGTGCTTTTTTCTTTAAAGCGTCAGGATGAATTTCTTGTAAATCAATTTTAGTTTCTTTTTTGATTAGCTGATAAAAATCAACTCTTTTCCAAGGTGGTTTGAAATCTATTACCTTGTCCTGATATTTTATCTTTAATGTGCCAAATACCTGTTTAAGCATAAAAGCAAACATTTTTTCGCACAATTTCATTAACTCTTTATAATCCGCATAAGCCCAGTAAAACTCTAAACTAGTAAATTCCGGATTGTGAAATCTATCCATTCCTTCGTTCCTAAATATTCTCCCGATTTCAAAAACCTTTTCAAACCCGCCGACTAAAAGCTCTTTTAGATAAAGTTCGGGCGCAATTCTCAAAAAAAGATCCATATCTAAAGCATTCAGATGAGTTTTGAATGGCTTTGCCTTGGCTCCACCATATATTGATTGTAAAACCGGTGTTTCTACTTCCAAAAATCCTTCTTTGATCAAAAAGTTTCTTAATTCTTGAATTATTTTATGGCGTAAAACAAATTTTTCTTTAACCTCTTTACTGAAAAGCAAATCCAAATATCTTTTTCTAAATCTTTCCTCAACATCTTTTAAACCATGCCACTTTTCAGGCAAAGGCAAAATTGACTTTGTCAAAATCTTAAAACCGCTTACTAAAAGAGTTTTTTCTTTCTTCTTGGTTTTAAATAAATTTCCTCTCGCTTCAATAAAATCTCCAATATCAAAATATTTTAAAAATTGCTCATATTTTTTAGGGCCAAGATGATTTTTTTTGAAAAATAATTGAATTTTTGCTGTTCCATCTTCAATATCAATAAAGGTCGCCCCGCCGTGACCCCTCAAAGAACGAATTCTGCCGGTTAAAGTTATTTCTTTCTTAGACCTCTCTATTTTTGGAAAATCTTTGATAGCATCTATTATAGAATGCGTCCTTTTTGTGCTTAAAGGATAAACCAAAATTCCCGCTCTTTGCATCGCGTCAAGCTTTTTAATCCTATTTTTTCTAATTTCTTCAAGTTGTGGCATAATCTTTAATCTTAAAACATTTCCACAAATAAGGCAACAAAGAGAATAAAATCTGTCGTTCCATAATCAAAACCATGACTCTATTAAATAATAAAAAAATCCTTTCCCAGGATTTTAAAATAGATGCCCCTGAATTGGGGTTTTATGTCTGGGAAGGCTCTTCTGATTCTTCTTGCTTTGGTTCTGGTTCTGTTTCTAGTTCTGGTTCTTCTGTTTCTTCTTGGGCATACTCTTCTCCAGAAGCAGATTCGTCTTGAGCAGAAGATATCTCCTCAGCTATTTCTAACTCGGAAGGATCTTCTTCAATGTCCTCAACATTAGAAACTTCTTCCCCCTCATTAGGTGACTGCTCCCCTTGTTCTGGGGCAGGCGCGCCCTCTTGTTGCTCCTCTATTGGTTCTATCTCTCCATCTTCAAAGGGTTCCTCTATTCCTCCTTCTGCCTCTGCTTGCTCTGAAGGACTATCTTCTTCTATGAACATACTATCTGAAACTACTATCCAATAATCCATAACTAAATCTTCTTCTATCGGGACTAGAATTGATACTTCAAAAAATTCCCCTTCTTTTCTTTCAGAAATCCACCAAATTCCAGATATTGGAGATCTTGGGGAGATAAAAATTTTGCTTCCCGAAATGACGTAACTGCTAAAAATACGAGCTGTCTTTTCTCCTGAAGGAATTACTGTCTGGCCGAAATCCTCAACAAAGGACAAAGATTCCAAACCACTTTCTTCTACTTGACTACTATCTTCGTCTTTCTCCTCTTGCAGTTCTTGCTCATGGGTCTGATTAACTTCAGCCAGATGATTGTCCTCACTATCGATAATAGAAAGAATCTTATTTATCCCCAATTCAATATTAACTAATCTTGTAAATATCTCTGAAATTTTTCCCGAGATTTGACTCAACTTTTCTGATATGGTATCTAAAATTCTCCTAAAAAAAGATAGGACTCTTTGCCAGATGCCCGAGTCAAGATCTCCTTCTTGTTCATGTTCTTCCTGAAGATTAAAAACCTCCTCCAAGAGAATGTTTAAAGTGTCAGGAGAAATAATTACCGCATTAACGCCACTGGTAGAAATTTTTTCTTGTAAAAATGTCAAGAACGCCCTTTGAGATAAACCTTCAGAACTTGTCGCGTTCTTTTCAAATTCTTTTAACAAAGCTTCCATGAAATCCATTTGGTCTTTCTCGCCGACGTCAATTATTCCTTCAAGCAGAAGATTTTTTAAAGTCGTTACCGGAATGCGGGGACTCATTTCTTCATCCCAGACAGGTTCTGTATTTCCCTCCCCTACACTGACGGCTAACCAGTGTTTTGTATTTTCAAAATTAAGCTCAATAGGATTTTTAAGACCGAGAACCACTCGAAATGTTCCATTCTCAACCCATACTTTGTCTTCTCCGACAAACGACTCTTCCCATAGGGAATCGGTAGATGTCGGGGTCTGGTAAATTGAGAATTGCATATTGTAATATGTACTTTCGGCTGGCAAATCTTGTTTATCTAATAGAGTGCCTGAAAAAAAGATTTGTAGCCCTTCTTCTGCTTTAACAATGTTTATTCCTAATAAAAAAATAAAAACACCAAAGAATATTGTTCCCAGGAAGAATAATTTCAGATATTTTTTATAAATAAAATTGTTCATCTGTCTTTCTTATTTCATCAAGTTTCCTCTTTTTTATTTCTTTTAATTTCCTAATGATTTTAGTGACTCTTATAACTATTATAACACATAAAATTGTTAACACTATTAACAGGACTGTGAGTAAGTTTCTGTTAGCTTCTACTTTTCTCCAAGGGATAATTATAGAAGACAAAGCTATATTTTTATTTACAATACTGTCTGTCACTCTAAATATCTCACTCTTTTTCTCTCCAAAACCTATTTTAATAGCTTCTAAATAATAAACTCCTTCTGGCACCATAAAACCAAACCCACCCTCCTGATTGGTGAGCTGAGGATTTTTTTGATTGTATTGATGAGCTTCAAATAAATGCCACTCTTTTTTGTTTTCATTAAGCTGGTAGAGAAAAACCTTAACTTTCTCTAAACGATTTTCTCTTTCAGTTACTTCCCAAGACCATAGTCCGTTTTTAAATAATTTAAGATGGGGTTCATAAATTCTTTGATAAACATAGCCATAGGGATCAATTAAAATTTGTCCTAGTTCTATTTTCTCTTTAACCCCATCTATATAAAATATCTCCATGGTTAGCAAAAGGTTTTCTCGAATTCGCGGGGTCTCAAATTTTACCTTCCAGGAATCTCCCTCTTGCTGAAAGCCATAGTAAAAAATATCTTCTATGTTTAGAACAATGCTCTTTGGCTTTTTTAAAAACTGATTTTGATGAATCTTTATTGTAAGAGGTGTTTCTTCTAGATAATGGAATCGCCTTAAACTCATTGGCAATCCCTTTTCTTTTTTGTCTAGCCCCACATAAAAAGTATTTGTTGACAAATCTAAAAAGAATAATTTAGGTTCTCGCTTGAAAAGAATTTCTTTTTCTTCGACAGAAGGGAAAGGTGGAACTAGTGGAATTAGTGAAGCTGATGGGACCTGAATTTTTAATAAAGCCGAAGAAGAATAATTTCGGGCATGGTCATAACAGAAAGCAGAATAATAATAGGTCTCTTTTTCGGTAATTTCAAAATCAAAGATTTTTTCTGTCCCACCTTCAAAGATAATTTCTTCTTGTGAAAAAGCATTTAGAATAAAATTCTTTTTGCTTTTAAAGACCCTCACACCGACCGCGTCTCCATCTTTGGGGAGCTGCCATTTAATTTCAATATGGTCATCTATGAGTTCTCCTTCAAAATTAACAGGGGCCGAGGGCGCAGTGATATCTAAAATAATATTTTCTTCAACTGGCTCGCTTACCCTCCCCTCTTCATCTTTAAACTGGAAATAGAGAATTTTTTTCCCTTCTTCTTTCGAGAGTTTCCAAAAAATTTCTTTTGTAATCTTTTGCCAAGGAGTTTGGTTTAGGTCTGGGGATTCGGCGAATTTCACCCAAGCAATATTTTCAAAATTTTTAAAACCAACTTCTATGTTTTGTTGCCTGGTAAAAGGAGCGCTATTTTCCAAAAAGATTTCTAATTCTTCTATATCTAAGACTGTCGAAATTGATTCGCTTGGCAGAGCAGCGCCGCCACCTGGAGAGGCTGTTACTATGGTGGTAAAAGAATAATAACTTCCTCCGTTATTATCAGTGGCGCTGTTATCTGAGTAATCCACGCTTCTTACCTGAAAATAATACAAAGTATTACTGGTAAGATTGCTTAGAAGAACGCTGTGCGAGGTAACCATAGAGCTGTCTCCACTGGTTTGTCCTAATGATTGAGATATCCCGTAGTCAACAAAAGATGTTGAGAGCTCATGAGTTACCCAGTTAACAATTGCTGAAGTATCAGTGATGGTGCTTATTTGAATACTGGAAATTATCGGAGACACTTCGTCTGAAATGGTAACCGAGGTC
>CAYRCT010000010.1:0-17548 GCA_964422845.1 uncultured Candidatus Saccharibacteria bacterium
TTTTGTTTTATTATTTTTTAAAACCGACCTTTGACTATTTATTTCTTAACTACTTTATTCTATAAAACTTAATAGAAAATAGCAAGAAAGATATCCACAGCCCTATTCAATGCCTAAAATCAATCTCACCAAAGATATTATTCCGTTTGATACAGTGATTATAGCAAAACCAATCAAAGCATAAATAATTATTTTTCTGCCGGTAGCTATCTTTTCGGGACTGCCTCCAGAAAGAACCAGATAGTAAGCGCCAACAAGAATCATTAGGACAGCTATTGCCCCAGAAAGAGGCCAAAGCCAACTTAAAATTCTATTAATCATTTCGTCAAAAGTAACGGCTCCAAATGGACTTTCAAGAGTAATATTCCCATCCTCTGTAGCAGCAGAAGCATCTGGGGGAACAGTTGTATCTGGGGGAACAGTGGTATCGCCAGGAGAAGAACCCGAACCATCTGGGGCTTCTACTGCGGACGCTATACTAACAGTTTCGAAAGAACATGTTTTGATATTTGCTATATCAATATTTACTATGTTAAACCATGCTCCTAAAAAAAAGAATAGTAAAACCCAAAAAAGAATTCGTTTATTCATAATTTATAATTAA
This sequence comes from uncultured Candidatus Saccharibacteria bacterium, assembly GCA_964422845.1. Taxonomy (GTDB): domain Bacteria; phylum Patescibacteriota; class Minisyncoccia; order Minisyncoccales; family PEYH01; genus JAYENY01. Next base: position 605 of record CAYRCT010000010.1, read on the forward strand.
TAATTAATAATTTTATAATCAAAACGATAAATCGCTTTTAAAATAATAGGTCATAATTTTTATCATTAATATTATACCAAAAATTATCGCTGTGTATAAGATGATTTTTTTACCCAATATAATATTTGAAGGATTAGTGCCAGCAAACAACATCACAAATCCACCTGCGACGATAAATAAAGGTCCAACAATTGATGCTATCCAAAAAATAACTCCGACAACGCTATCAAAAAGTTCTCCAAAACTATTATACTTGAGAGGATTGAGCTCATCTTGTACGCTAGGTGTTGAATCTGGTGTTGGATCGGTACCTGGGGTTGGAGCAGTCCCAATATTAATATTGGCTGAGAACGGCAAACAGTCCGATGGTCTTAAGGCATCACAAACATTAACTTTAAAAACGAATGTACCTGTATTGGAATATGTGTGGGTAAAACTTGTACTACAAGTTATTTGACCGGCGCCAGTCACACTGCAAGTTCCGCTTGTTGCGGGAGAACCATCGCCAAAATCAGTCACGGTAAGAGTCCATGTCGTAAATAGAGCAAGGGAATTATGGGTAGTTACTATAATGGTTGTTGGCTGATTCACAATATTTTCCGAAGAAGAAATATCAATGTGTTCGGGCTTAGCAGCATATAGAATAAGAGGCAAAGACAAAATAACAACAACTATGGCAAAAATCTTTATTGAGTTATTCTTTAAAAAACACATTTTATATCTATTTTTTCCCCAAAAGCATCCAAACTAATTCGATTATCCCTCGGGAAGTTAAAAGTATAGCAACCGCAATAAGTGTCCACATTATTATTTTTTTACCCTTGGTTACTCGGGTCGGAATATTGTTAGAAGTTATTATAAAATAAGCACCGACAAGAATCATTAAAACAGCAAAATATAAAGAAGCGGTGAAGAAAAGCACAATCATTTGCCCGATAAATTGAATAATATTTTCTGCTAAAAGAGGATTGTCGTATTTAGTGGGCACGCCGGGGCCAGAAAGACAATCATTATCATTTGTATTATTACAGCCAATTCCGCAACATCCATCACCGTCTTTACACCCGCAATCAGGGTCGTCAGTTACAGTGCAACCAGCGGGGCAAACGGCGTTACAGCCATTACAGATGGTATCAATAATATTAATAGAGTCCGTAACTGTTATCCACTCATTACAACCAGGATTAGGACTAGCATATCTTGCTGTTGTCCTTATTGCGTAAGTACCTGTGGCGCTGTAAGAATGTGAAGCAGTTGCTCTACACGTATAATGGTGATAAACATCTGGAATACAGCCCCATAATTCTGACGTACCATCACCAAAATCGATTATTAGCCTGTTATAGGGTGGAGGATTTTTGATTCCTATTAAGCTCCATCCACAACGATCGCTCCTATCAGGGACAACGTCTAACATAAACTCTACGTCCTGATTAACTTGAGCTTCAGGAGGTTTATGGTCAAGTGAAAGATATGGAACCGCCGCCGCCGCATATTGGACAAAAGAGAAACTACTCGCAATCGTTATTCCTCCGAGGATACAAAAAAAAATTCGTTTATTCATAACTATTTATTTTTTCTCAAAAATTGCAGCCCAATGATAAGTACCTGCTTCTATCTCTTCTGTTAATCTTATGTCCAGCTCAAGTCGCATTAGTTTTTCAATTTCCTCTAAACTTACTCTATTTTGCTCTGGCCCAAAGGGCGAATCCTTTTTCCAATCAATAACCACTATTTTCCCTTTTGGCTTAAGAATTCTTTTTGCCTCTCTAAGCATCTCTTTTTTTTGGTCTGATTGGAATAAAATATTAGTTACTAAAATCAAATCTAAAGAATCGTCTTGAAGAGTAGATCCTTTTGGCTCTTCTATGTCACATTCTATTATTTTTATATTTAATAAACCCTCAGACCTGGCTTTACCCATAAGTGCTGAAAGCGGCTCTTCTTGAATATCTAGAGCGTAAACCATGCCTTTTGGTAAAACTCTTGCTAACGCAATCGTAAATTCACCCGGTCCACACCCAAATTCGGCAGCACGACAGTCCTGTTTTAAATTAAGTTGTTCAATAATTTTTTCTGGTTCAAGAAAAGTCACCATTTTGCAAACTAATTAAAGAAATTACTTTATCGTCATTACTCAATTTCATTATTCTCACGCCTTGAGTAGCTCTGCTAAGAACAGAGATTTTTTTAGCCGAGACCCTAATAACCTGTCCTCTTTGAGAAATAATGATTAATTCTTCATCTCCTTTTAATATTTTTACCCTTACTAAATCGCCAGTTCGTTTAGTGAGTTTAGATGTCTTAATACCGCTACCTCCTCGGCTTTGTAAACGATAGTTAGTTAATTTAGTTCTCTTTCCATAACCATATTCTGTGATAACTAAGAGATAATCCTTTATTTGTTCTTTTTCAATAACTTCCATTCCAATCAATTCATCGTCTTTTTTCAATCGCATGCCTTTGTTCCCCGCTGCGCTTCTTTGCATAGGACGAATCTCTTTTTCTTTGGCCCTAATTGATTGTCCTGCCTTGGTAACTAAAATTATTTCTCCTTTACCGGTAGTTTTTTTAACAGAACGCAAAACATCACCCTTTTTCAATCGTATAGCAATTAGTCCCGAGTTCCTTATATTCCCGAAATCCTCTAGTGCACTCTTTTTAATTATACCGTTTTTCGTAGCCATTACTAAATATTTTATCTGCGCTTGATTATCTTTCTTCCCCAAAGGCAAAACAGCTAGAACTTTATCATTTTGGCTAATGTCTAAAAAGTTAACCAATGCTCTACCTCTTGAAACTCTTGTTCCTTGCGGAACCTCATAAGCAGGTAAAGCAAAAACCTTACCTGAATCAGTAAAGAAAAACAATTTATCTAGTGTGCTTGCTAGAATAAAATGCTCAACAAAATCCTCGTCCTGCGTTTTAATGCCAATAATTCCCTTCCCTCCTCTTTTTTGAGTTTTATAGGCAGAGGGACTTATTCTTTTAATATATCCTTTTTGAGTTAAAGTAATTAGTGCCTCTTCTTCAGCTATTAAATCTTCTTCTGAAATTTCCTCTATTTTTTTAACAAAAACCTTTGTTCTCCTTGGATCGCCAAAACTATCTTTCATTTCTTTTAATTCTTTCTTAATCACCTCCTTTATTTTTGCAGGACTTTCAATAATTGCCATCAATCCTTTAATTTTTTCTCTAATTTCTTTTAACTCTTCTTTTATTCTCTGTATTTCCAATCGAGCCAAAGCAGAAAGTTTTGTTTCTAAAATTGCTTCTGCCTGAATATCTGTTAATTTGAAATTCTTTTTTAAATTTGTTCTTGCATCTTCCCGATTCTTAGATTGTTTGATAGTTGCTATCACCTGGTCAATTTTGGCAAGACATTTAGCTAGTCCCTCAAGAATATGCTCTCTCTCCTTGGCTTTTCTTAATTCATATTTGCTTCTTCTGAGAACCACCTCCTTGCGATGTTGTAGATAATAACTCAACACCTCAGGTAAAGATAAAATCTTTGGCTGAATGCCGTCAACCAAGGCAAGCATGTTCAAATGAAATTTTTTCTGTAAATCAGTTGATTTGTATAAACGATTTAATATCTTCTGTGGAAAGGCTCCCTTTTTAAGATCTAAAACAATTCTTATTCCCTCTCTACCAGATTCATCTCTGGCATCTTTCACTTCTTTTATTTTTTTATCTTGAATCAATTTGGCGATTTGAGTAACCAATGTCGCCTTATTAACTTGATAGGGTATTTCGGTGATTATAATGCTCCAAACATCTCCTTTTCTCTCAACAACTTCTGCCTTTCCTCGAATTAAAATCGGACCCTTACCTTGAGAGTAAGCAGAAATTATTTCTTTCTGGTCATAAATGATGCCTGCTGTGGGAAAATCCGGGCCTTTAATAAATTGAAACAGATCTTCTGTATCAGCATCAGGATTGTCGATAAGATATATAGAAGCATCGCAAACTTCCGAAAGATTATGAGGGGGAATACTGGTTGCCATACCAACTGCAATCCCCAATGTACCGTTCAATAGAAGTTGTGGCACCGGAGACGGCAAAACAACTGGCTCTTTCCTTGTGGCGTCGTAATTATCTGTAAAGTCAACCGTGTCTTTGTTAATATCAACAAGCATTTGCTGGCCGATTTTAGACAACTTTGCCTCGCTGTAACGCATTGCAGATGCGGGATCCCCATCTAAACTTCCAAAATTTCCTTGACCTTGGACCAAGGGATATCTCAAAGAAAAATCTTGAGCCATTCTAACTAAAGAATCGTAAACGGCCACATCGCCGTGAGGATGGTAACGGCCAAGAACACTTCCAACGACAGTAGCTGATTTTCTGAATCTACTATTATAATACAAGCCATCTTCGCCCATAGCATACAGAATACGCCTATGCACTGGTTTAAGGCCGTCGCGAACATCGGGCAATGCGCGAGAAACTATTACTGACATTGCATAATCAATATAGCTTTCTCTCATTTCATTGCTAATCTCTTTGAGCTTGACCTTTCCTATATCGTTATTCTGTTGATTCTCCTTGTTTTCTTTCTTCATTTATTTCTTCATTGATTAAGTCTCCCCACTCTTTTATATTAATTTGCTCCCCCCAATCAATCTCAACGGGAGGAACGGACGAACTTTCTATTTCAAGGGATGGAAAATTAATATCTTGTTTAAAATTATTGATTTGAAAATTGTTCAAACGATTAATTGTGGTGAAAGTAAAAACTGATAAAAAAATTAGTCCCGTGGCGATTATGACTGTCCAAAAAATAACCTTTCTTTTTGCCAAGGGTAATTTTTGTAATCTTTTCAAATTCATTTCGGTTTTAAAACTACAATCTTCGTCTCAGCTGGCAAGTTTTGTTTTTTAATTTTCAAACTTGCTTGCGGTTCAATCTTTTCCTGCCCCATTGCCTTTAAAAATATTTCCACTCCATCAAGGGCTACTTTCAATTTAGGCAGTTTATAACACATGGGAATAACTATTTTGGGCTCAATCTGATTAACAATCTTTTGAGCTGTTCTGCTATCCATAATTTCTCCTCCGCCTATCGGCACCATTAAGATGTCAACCTCTCCAATAATTTCCAATTGTTTTGAATCTAATTCTTTCTGATTCAAATCGCTTAAATGACATAATTTTATACCCTCTGCTTCTATATTATAGATAGTAATTTTCTTAAACTCTTCTCCTGCAGTAGGGTCATATAAACTCGATACTCCTTGAATAAAAACACCTCCAACCTCATATTCTCCAGGCCCATCTATTAAAAAAGGTTCTCCTTTAAGTACTTTAACATTATCGTGACTAGTATGATTGTGCGAAACTAATAAAATATCCGCTGTCAAAGATGGAAATTTTAAACCAATATTTTCGGAAAATGGATCTATAACAATTATCTTTTTCTCTTCATGATTAGAAGGAATACGTATTTCGAAACAGGATTGACCGTGCCAAAAAATATTCATGAAATATTAATTAATTTATATTATCATTCATATTATCATTTGTTTTAATTTATTTCAACTTCTAAAACTATAATTAGATGTCCTTGCTAAACTTAAAATTTTATGATAACTTTATGATATGAAAATAGATACAAAAATAAAAATTGATTTACAAAATTTTACTACTCCTCCTAAAAAAGGACAAACAGTGGAAGGAAAAATTATTGGAACCAATCGTTTTGCTGTTTACATTGACTTAGGAGCAATAGGAACTGGCATTATCTATGGAAAAGAATATTATTCGGCTAGAGATGTCTTGAAGCGATTGAAGCCAGAAGAAAGCATCAAGGCAAAAGTTGTCACGGTAGACAACGAGGAAGGATACCTAGAATTATCTTTGCAGGAGGCTCAAAAAGAAACAAGCTGGGAAAATTTAAAGAAAATGGGGGAAGATTCTATTGATGTCATTGCTAGTATTGCCGGAGCTAATAAGGGTGGCTTATTGGCAGAGCTTGAAGGAATAAGAGGATTTTTGCCGTTATCTCAACTTTCCATTGAACACTATCCTAGGGTTAAAGATGGCAATTCAACAGAAATACTAAAGCATCTACAACAGTTAATCGGACAACAATTAAAAGTTAAAATTATTGATATATCTCCTCAAGAAAATAAATTGATATTTTCAGAAAAGGCGGTTACATCTCAAGATATAAATAAACTTTTAGACAAATATAAGCCCGGAGATATAGTGGAGGGCAAAATTACGGGATTAGCTGATTTCGGAGCTTTTATTAAATTTCCTACTCCAAAAGACGCAGACACAGATAAGGACCTTCTTCAAGCCGAGGGACTTATTCATATTTCAGAACTAGATTGGCAATTGATTGATAATATTTCAGAAATAGTTAAAGTAGGAGATATTGTTAAAGCAAAAATTACTGACGTTTCAAAAGATGGTAAAGTTTCTTTGTCCCTAAAGGCACTCAAAAAAGATCCATGGAAGGGAATAGAAGAAAAATTCAAAAAAGGGGATATTGTAGAAGGAATAGTAATCAAAAAAAATCAACTTGGGGCCTTCGTGGAAATTGCTCCTAAAATACGTGGATTGGCTCATCTCTCAGAGCTAAATTCTCAAAATACAACTGAAAAAACTCTTGTTGAGGGTAAAAAATATAAATTTGAAATTGTGGTTCTTGATGAGAAAACTCATAGAATGGGACTAAGACCACAGATATAATATAATACAAAAATTTAACACAAAACATGAACAAGGCAACTAAGGGTTTGGCGAAAAATCTTTTAATTATTGTACTTATTTTTATATTCGCTTCAGCTATTTTTGCTCTTTTCTCCCCCGTATCTCCATCGTTAGAAAAAATAACTATTAGTCAACTAGCTCAAGAAATAAATCAGGAATCAATAAAAAAACTGACTGTTTCAGGGAATAATGTTTTAGTTGAATATCAGGATGGTAACCAAGCTGAGAGTAGGAAAGAAACAGAAATAGCCATTTCGGAAAGCTTGATAAATTATGGAGTAAATCAAGAAAAACTAGAACAGTTGAATTTGATTATTCAAGAAGAGAAACAGGGCTGGATGCAAACTGCTTCTGTTTTTGTGATAATTCTCCCTTTACTTTTGTTCGGTTGGTTCTTTTGGATGATTAGTCGGCAAGCAAAAACAGGAGCAATGCAAGCCCTTAATTTTTCCAAAACTAAAGCCCGTCTTTTTGGAGCAGAAGGACATCCAAAGCTAAAGGTTAGCTTCGAGGATGTCGCTGGACTAAAAGAAGCCAAAGAAGAATTAAAAGAAATTGTTGAATTTTTAAAAACTCCTAAAAAATTTCTCGACATGGGGGCAAGAATTCCAAGAGGAGTTTTACTCCTGGGTCCTCCGGGCTGCGGTAAAACATTATTAGCAAGAGCTATAGCGGGAGAGAGTAATGTTCCGTTTTTCTCAATTGCTGGCTCAGAGTTTATAGAACTTTTTGTCGGAGTAGGAAGCAGTAGAGTTAGATCCCTGTTTCAAGAAGCAAAAAAACATAAAAAATCAATTATTTTCATTGATGAATTAGACGCTATTGGTAGGACAAGAGGAGCGGGCATGGGCGGAGGGCACGACGAAAGAGAGCAAACTTTAAACCAAATTTTAGTTGAAATGGACGGCTTTGAAAGAAATTCAAAAACTATAATTATCGCGGCAACGAATCGCCCTGATATCTTAGACCCTGCTCTCTTGCGACCAGGAAGATTTGACCGCCGAGTTGTTTTAGATCTGCCGAGTATAGAAGACAGAGAGGCAATCTTAAAAATCCATTCAAGAGGAAAGCCATTGGACGCAACGATTAAATTAAGAGAGGCAGCAGAAAGAACTCCTGGCTTTTCGGGCGCTGACCTTTCCAATCTTATCAATGAAGCAGCTATTTTAGCTGCACGCAGGAACAGAAAAACAGTCTCTCAAAAAGAATTGTTAGAATCAATTGAGAAAGTACTTCTTGGTCCCGAAAGGAAAAGTTATGTCTTGTCAGAAGATGAAAAAAAAGTTTCAGCATATCATGAAGCAGGACATGCTCTAGTAGCATCATTCTCTGATGGCGGTGAACTAGTAAGAAAGGTATCTATTGTTTCCAGAGGAATGGCTGCTGGTTATGTTCTAAAATCTCCTCGCAAAGAAAAAAGAATGAAAACCAAATCAGAATTTTTATCTGATATTGCCACTTTTTTAGGAGGTTATTGCGCAGAAGAAATAAAATTTGGAGAAGTGACCACGGGTGCCAGTAGTGATTTAAAACAAGCGTCATGGTTGGCTAGAAAATTAATCAAAGAATTCGGAATGTCTGAAACACTTGGACCGATTGTATTTGGCAAAAAAAATGAATTAATGTTTTTAGGTAAAGAATTCGGTGAGGAAAAAAATTATTCTGAAAAAATAGCTGAAAAGATTGACGAAGAAGTTGAAAAAATTATAAAAGACGCTAAAAAACAAGCAGTAAAAATTCTGAAAACAAAAAAACGCTTTTTAGAAAAAATAGCTAAAACCTTGATTGAAAAAGAAACAATTGAGAAAGAAGAGTTAGAGGAATTGCTGGGGAGGGGTAAAAAGGAGAAATAGATTACGCTCTCATTCGGGCTAAACCCTCGGGACGTATTAGAACAAGTTAGCAAGTAAAAGCGAGCTTACTTGTTTCTTATATCCTGCGCGGAGCGAAGGACAAAAATTCTAGATTCGCATCGCTTATTAATAATTTTTAGTCGCGCGCGTAGCTCAGCGGTGGAGCATCCGGCTTATATCCGGACGGTCGCAGGTTCGAATCCTGCCGCGCGCATATATTAGAACAAGTTAGCGAGCAAGAGCGAGCTTACTTGTTTCTTATATCCTGAGGGATGAAATGACAGAGGGGATAAGTAGCCCTTCGAGCTAAAGCCCTCAGGACGCTAATATTTTTTACAAAATCAAAGATTTTAAAAAATATTGCGGGCGGTTAGCTCAGTTGGCCAGAGCGCTTCATTTACATTGAAGAAGTCGCAGGTTCGAATCCTGCACCGCCCACAATGAACATAATATATCAAGACAAAAATCTTCTGGTTATAGATAAACCAGCGGGAATAATCTCAGATGTGGAATTAATGCCGAAATTAGTAAAAAAATTTCCTGAACTTAAAGAAGCGGGAAATTATCCAAGATACGGCTTAATCCATCGTCTAGATAAAGATACTTCTGGAATACTGCTTATAGCAAAAGACAATGACGCCTTGTCTTTTTTCCAAAAACAGTTTAAACAAAGAAAGGTTGAGAAAAAATATACAGCCCTTGTTTACGGAATAATGCCCGCAGACAAAGGCGAGATAAAAACCTTAATTAGTAGAAACGGAATAAAACAAAAAGTGCTCCCTCTCCATGGGCCTAAGAAGACTGATTCAAGGATTGCTGAAACTTTTTGGAAGGTCATAAAGAGATATAAAAAATATACTCTGGTTGAAGCGTCTCCAAAAACAGGAAGAAAACATCAGGTAAGAGTGCATCTTTCCTATCTCGGATTCCCTGTAGTAGGTGATAATCTTTATTCGTTCAAGAATCAAAAACCGCCAAAGGGCTTGCAAAGACAATTCTTACATGCTAATCAATTAAAGATAAGATTATTAGATGGAAATGAGAAAAATTTCCAATCTAATCTGCCAGAAGAATTAAAACAAATAATTAATACACTATGACTGAACAAAATACAATCTTAAACGAAAAAATCCTGAATATTAAGCCAGGAGATACTATTAAGGTTTACCAGATTATAAAGGGGACAGAAAAACAGGGTAAGAAAGGAAAAGGAGAACTCAAAAAAGAAAAAATCCAGGTTTTCGAAGGACTTGTCCTTGCGAGAAAACACGGCAAAGAGCCAGGATCAACCATCACTGTACGCAAGGTTATAGATGGAATCGGAGTAGAAAAAATATTTCCCCTACACTCTCCTATGATAAAAAAAATTGAGATTATAAAACGAAGTAAGGTAAGACGATCCAAGCTTTATTATCTAAGAGAAGCAAGGGGCAAAAGAGCTCGATTGAAAACACTTGCATTTACTCCTGAACAACCTAAGCAAAAAGAAAAAGCTCCCGAAATAGAGAAAACGGAGGAGCTAAAAGGAAATAAGCAGAATAATGAGGGGGAGTCAAAAAAATAAAAATTACCAGATAACATGGTGCTCTAATTTCGCCTATGCAGTTGGGCTATTAACCGCAGATGGCAATTTGTCTAAGGATGGTCGCCACATTAACCTTACATCAAAAGACGTCCAACTCCTTAAAACTTTTAAAAAATGCATCAGATTAAATGGTGTAAAAATAAGTACTAAATCAGGCGGCTATTCTAAAAAAAGATATTCTTACGTCCAATTTAGTAATGTTAAATTGTATAGATGGCTCTCAGAAATCGGCTTAACCCCTAACAAAAGCAGGACAATAGGTACATTAAAAATTCCAGATAAATACTTTTTCGATTTTTTAAGGGGTTTTTTTGACGGCGATGGCTCGTGTTACAGTTTCTGGGACGAACGATGGAATAGTAGTTTTATGTTTTATGTTACATTTAGTTCTGGTAGCGAAAATTATATTAAGTGGCTTAGACGAAAAAATAAAAAATTAATGGAAATAAGTGGGAGCATTAGTCGATGTAGAGGAAGGAATACAATACAACTAAAATACGCTAAAAAAGAAGGGAAAATATTGTTCAATAAGATGTATTATAAAACAAATGTTCCCTGTCTTGATCGAAAATATAAAAAATTGAAAAGCATCTTAGAAATTGACGAAAAAGAAACGGGGAGAACTGTACCTCCTGGGCGAGTGTTGGAACGGTAGACATCTATGCTTGAGGGGCATAGGGGAATTATTCCCGTGAGGGTTCAAATCCCTCCTCGCCCACAAAAAATTTACAAGTAAAAAGACCGCCAACAATGGCGGCCTTTTACTTCTGGAGTTACTTTTTTTATGAATTTTTAGAATTCTTAAATGAGTTCAATATAGGTATAATGAGCTCCGAATTCTATTGCTCCCGCTTTTGAGGGAAACCATATATCTACTTGATATTTTTTTCGAGGATGCATTCTATCTTGGACTACGAATATTCTACTGCCATAAAGTTCAGGGATTTTCAACTCTGTCCCAAATGGCAAAAAATTCGCTGCAACGATTCCATCTTGGACCCAATTACCGGAAGCAGTAATATATGGATCTCCGTCGGTTTCGTTGGGACAAGAAGAGTAAGCAGTAATTGCTACTCTTATTGTCTTTGAATCGTCTGAATCATGAACTAATTTGTGTTCTAGTAGACAATGTCCACTATTAGAAAACACACTATTACTCTGAGTCACATTAAATGAACTGTCTAACTCACCAAAATTTTCAGACAAAGGACTTTCTTGTATTGCGGCTAATGCACTAGATAGAGAGAATATTACTCCTGCAATAACACCCCAAACAAAAAAAGTCTCTATTGAACGACTAATTTTAATACTCATACATTTTCCAGAATTTCTTAGATAATAACATTTTTAAATGCATTTTGTCAAGCTTTTTTGGGCAAAAATTGGCCCAAAACAGAAAAACGCTCTAGAGAGCGTTTCCTTTTTAGTGAGCGGGAGACGGGACTTGAACCCGCGATCTTCTCGTTGGCAACGAGACGCTCTACCACTAAGCTACTCCCGCTGGTGCCGCGGGTCAGAATTGAACTGACGACCCCTTCTTTTTCAGAGAAGTGCTCTACCACTGAGCTACCGCGGCATGGTGGGCGCGACAGGATTTGAACCTGTGACCTCCGCAATGTCAATGCGACACTCTAACCAACTGAGCTACGCGCCCCCATGTGCCGGAGGTGGGAGTCGAACCCACACGGACTATTAGTCCAAGAGATTTTAAGTCTCTCGAGTCTGCCATTCCTCCACTCCGGCAATCTTTTAAGGCGCGGATGGGAATTGCACCCATGTATATCGGTTTTGCAGACCGATGCCTTAGCTACTTGGCTACCGCGCCGACAATAATCAATTATTTTTTGTCGTTTTTATGGATTTTTGAAATCAATTCTTCAATTCTAGCTGCTTGTTCTACTCTTCCTTCTCTTTGAAATACAATTTTGGGAATTTTTTTTAAATATAATCTTTTATTAAGTTCCTGTTGAATATGATAAATATCTTTTTTTAAAAAATCTAAAATTTCTTTTCTCTTTTCTTTCGGCATAACACTAATAAAAACTTTTGCCCCACTTAATTCGGGAGATATATCCACTTGAGTGACTGTTACCAAAATATTTCTATCAAAACCCTCTTCTTTTAAAAGAATTCTTGAAATCTCTCTTTTAAAAAGCTCGTTGAGTCTATCTATTCTTTCAGACATTTTTGTTAAGATTATGTATACAATATTAAGCCAAGATTCTGCAAATAAAAAAACAAATTTTTAGAATTCTGATTTTTTCTTTTCTTCAATGTAAAAATTCAAAATATCATCTTCTTGAATTTTTTCTTTGCCTTCATATAATATCCCCACTTCATCATTCACCTCTCCTCGTTCAATCGCTTTTTTTTCTCTTTGAAGCTCAATAATTCGTCCCTTGCTAAGTAATTCGTCTTCTCTTAAAATTTCCATTTTAGCAATTTTTAAAACTTCTCCTTCTATAATCCTGCCCCCTATAATCTGGCGACCCTTTTCAGTTCTAAACACTTTCAAAACTAACATTTTTCCGATATCTTTACGAATTGTTTCTGATTCTATCTCTTGTTTCATCAATCTGCGAATCTTTTGAATCAATTCATAAATTATTTCATAATAAAAAATTTTTAATCCTTTTTGATCAGCCAATCTTAATGTTTGAGGATTTGGCTTAACTCTAAATCCAAATATTTTTGCCTTGCCCGCTACAGCTAATTTCACATCGTCTTCAGTTATTGGTCCAATATCCGATTTTAAAACACTAATTAATAAGTCCTCTTGAGGCAACGCCTCGATCATACTTTCTACTGCTTCTAAAGTTCCAACAACATCTGCTCGTAATATAATATTTAAAACCTTTTGCCCATCTTTTGCAACTGAAAAAACATTCATCTTTACCTCGTCTTTTTTTATAACATATTCTTTTGCTTTTTCAATATCTGTGAAGGATTTGAAAATCTCTCCAACAAAAGGTTTGCTTTCAAGACCAAGAACCGCTACTGGTTGTGATGGACTGGCCTTATCGATTGAATGACCCTGATAATCTTTCATGTTTTTGACTCTTCCCATCGTACTTTGAGTTGCAACAATATCTTGAATCTTAAGAGTTCCATTTTTAATTAAAAGAACGGCTACAAACCCCATTCTCTGATCTAGATGAGTTTCAATTACCACACCCTCTGCCTGTTTGGTCGGATCTACCCTTAATCCCTGCATCTCGCTCACGAGAAGAATAAGCTCTAAGAGTTCGTCAATGCCTATTTTCTGGGTTGCCGAGGTCTCAACACAAGGAATTTCTCCTCCTAAGTCTTCAACTACTATCTCTGCTCTTGATAATTCGCCTTTAACTTTCTGAGGATTAGCTTCTGGTTTGTCGATTTTATTCAGGGCAACAATCATCTGAAGGCCCGCCTCTTTAATACGGTCAATGGCTTCTTGTGTTTGGGGTTTTATGCCCTCTTCTGCCGCCACAACTAAAATAGCAATATCAGCTATCTTTGCGCCTCGAGAACGCATAGCAGAAAAGGCCTCGTGCCCAGGAGTATCAATAAAAGTAATTTTCTTGCCTTTATACCCTATTTCATAAGCGCCAATGTGTTGAGTTATCCCGCCTGATTCTTTCTGAGTAATTCTAAAATCCTTGATTGCCTCTAAAAGCGAACTCTTGCCATGATCAACATGACCCAAGACTACTACCACTGGAACTTTTTCTATTAAATTTTCTGATTCTTTGACTGGCATAATACTAAGCATAGTAGCTCATTTCCCTCTAAATTTCAAGCAAAACCCTGCTTCACAGCAGGATCTTGTCTGACTATAAGCGGCGGGGGGAGGATTCGAACCTCCGGTTCCAAAAAGGAACAATGGTTTTCGAAACCACCTCAATCGTCCACTCTGACACCCCGCCTTGATTAAAACAAATCTGCATCTATAGAAATATTATTTGGCAAAAGAAAGGAAAAATAATTTCCCATGATATACCCTGAGATAACCTCTGTTTTCCCTTTAAAAATCTTTGGTCTAAAAAATTTTTCTACTTCTTTCTTATATTTTATAAAATCAGGGAAATGTTTTATTAAAATATCTGCTGCTGTTAATCCCCAAATAACCCCTCCGCCGGTTGTGGGTTTAGTTAACCCAGTTGCATCTCCACATAAAGTAATATTTTCTAAATCGGGCAAACAAATTCCTTGAGGAACAAGCGCTGCTTTTAGTTTGTCTGGTTCTAAGTTTATCCCTTGCTCTTGGCAAAATTTTTCAAATTCTTTTTTTAACAAATTGCTCGGTCCAATTCCTCCGTATTCTATCTCTCCTGTTTTGGGAATTCTCCAGAAAAAACCATATTTCGGAGAACCTTTAAAAGCTTTTTGCCAAATTTCAATATCTGAACCTTGATTATCTTCTCTAACAAAAAATTGAATCCCTAATCGGAAATTAGGGGAGGGCAGAGATAGTGATTCTCGCGTTTTGGAAAGCGCCCCGTCACAACCAATAACTTTTGAAAAACCTTGAGGAATCTCGTTGATTTCTTCTTTAAAAACAAATTTCACGCCTTGTTTTTTGGCTAAATCAAAAATAAACTCATCTAGTTTTTGTCTTTCAAAAACCAAGAATGACGGATTGGGCTTCAATCTGATATCTTTTTTTGGAGAATGAACTAATATCGAATCTGCTTTTCGCTGATATAAATTATCTGTTATAGGAATAAAATTTTTGATTCTTTCTGATATCAAGCCACTACACGGCTTTGCGTAAATGCCGTCCTTTTTATCAAAAACAGTTATATCAAACCCTTTTTTCTTAAGACGCCATGCTAAATAAAGACCTATCGGACCAGCACCAATAATAGCTATACTATTTTTAGTACCTGCCATCTTTCGTTAATTTAGCGAACTTTCTTTTTCCAATTTGGATTATTAAGCCCTCTTTAATTTTTATTTCTTTACGAAAATCCTTCTCAATTTTGGAATCTATTCTTACCGCACCTTGCTCAATCAACCGTCTGGCTTCAGCTTTGGATTTGGTTAATTCCATGGACGCTAAAAGTTCAGTTATATTATAAACATTTTTAGGAGCAAAAAATGTTTTTATATCAGAGGGCAATCCCTTGTTTTTAAAAACTTTCTCGAATTCTTTTTTTGCTTTTTGACTAGCCGATTTGCCGTGATAGAGAGAAACAATTAATAACGCCAACTTCACTTTTAAGTCCTTTGGATTTACGTTGCCTCCATCCAGCTGTTTTTTTATTTCCACAATCTCTTCTTGAGAAGTCGGCGTGCAGAGTTCAAAATAATCAACAATTGTTTCATCTTTCATAGACATCAATTTTCCATACATTTCATCGGGAGAATCAATAATATTTACTACATTGCCCCAGCTAGTTGACATTTTTCTGCCATCAAGCCCAGACAACATTTTCAACGCCATAATGTCCTGCGGTTTTTGGCCATAATGCCTTTGAATATCCCTGCCCGTCTTTAAATTAAAAAGCTGATCATAGCCACCAAGCTCCACGTCCGCCTTTATAGCCACTGAATCATATCCCTGAAGCAGGGGGTAGGTAATTTCTTTCAAGGATATCGGTTCTTCCTTTATCCACCTTTGTTTAAAATTCCTTCTCTGAACTAATTGCTGGACAGAAAAAGTACTGGCTAAAGATAAAAATTCTTTCAAAGGCATCTTACTAAACCACTCGCTATTATGATGCACTTCAGTTTTTTTAATATCTAAAATTTTAGCAAATTGATCAATATAGGCCCGCATGTTTTTATTAATTTCTTCCTCTGTAAGTCCTTTCCTGCCCTCTGGCTTATCAGACGAATCGCCAATTAATGCTGTAAAATCACCAACAATCAGAACAATTTTATGTCCCAAATCCTGAAGCTCTTTAAGCTTCCAAAGCTGAGTTGCTCTTCCTATGTGAATCTTGTCGCCAGTTGGATCAACTCCATGCTTAATTCTTAGTTTTTTTCCAGAAAGTAAAGCATCTCTAAAATGTTTTTCGTCAACAATTTTTTCAACGCCCTTAATTAATATGTCTTCTATTTTTTTTGAATTAACTTTCATACTATTAATCATTTATTATTTATTATTTATTACTTATAAATAATCGTTTCATCTAGAAAATCAAACCTTTTCTTCTACTCTTCCGGAAGAATATCGATGTAGAAGCGAGCTAATGAGGGTTTGGTAGGGCATCCCTTTCTCTACAGCTAAAGATTTAATTCTCTGCAAATCTGCATGAGAGAGTCTGATATTAATATTCCGTGTTTTATTCAAGGATTGTCTAGCATGTTCTTGATATAGTGCTGCTCTTTTTTTTATGCTGCTTACCTTTTTAAATTTGCCTGCCTCAAAATCTTTTAAGATCTCCTTTTCTTTTTTGTCTAATTCAAAATATTTCATGATCCTTTTTTAATAATATACTTTTTGGTGGCCTTGCGACTAGGGATGATTGTTTTCAAAAAAACCTTCTCTTCGTCTTCCACAAAAGGCACTAGGTAAGCATAGTTATTGATGTTAATAATAAAAATTTTCTGATTAGGATATTTGCTTCTGCTTGAATGTTCAACAATATCCAAAATTTTCCCCTCCTCAATGGCTATTAAAATTTCTTCAAAACTAACATCTCTTTCCTGTCTTAATTTTTGATTTTTTTGACTATCCCAATCAAAATATTTCATTGATTCATTATATACAATTAATATCTTTTGTCAATACGCTGACTATGGTGGTGGACCCGACCGGAGTCGAACCGGTGACTTCTTCGATGCCATCGAAGCGCTCTG